>NZ_JAOYTM010000040.1:0-948 GCF_025847435.2 Pseudomonas sp. BT-42-2 | reverse complement strand
TGGTAGTGGTGGTCAGCGGGAGCTGGCAATAGGCACGCTGGTCCTTGAAAGGCTTGCCTTCCTCATAGGCATAGCTGGTCTCCACGGTCTGGATGTGCAGGTCATCCGCAGGCCCTTGGCTGGTGATCTCTCGGGTCAGCAGGTGGAACTTGTTGAAGTGCCGCTCGATAGTGCGCAATTTTGTTTCGCCATCGGCGCTTAGCAACGTTTCAACCGAGCCATAGCGATAAGCGCTGAGGTGCTTGTACAGGATATCCAACCCCGGCGTGGGCTCGCCGAGCGCGAGGTTGGCCCCCAGGAAGTTATTGTCAGCCTGGTATCCGTCTTCTTGGGTGACCACTGTGTACTCATAGCTGACGATTTGATTGCAACTGGCGCCGGCCTTGGGCGCCTCGTCGGCGTTACCAGGCCGAACCTCATGCTTGGAAACCCTGGGCAGGGTGCCGGAGAGGTTGTTACTGCGCTTATGCCCAACCGAATCATAGGTGATGAGCTCCCAAGCACCGGTAGGGGTCCGTACCTCTGCAAGACAGTTGTAGGTATGGCTGACGGTATACGTGAAGCGCCACTTGGCCTGGTTGCCATCGACCGTCGGTAATTGCAGTTCAATCACCCGCCCTTGCGTATCCAATTGCATGACGAAGAGCACCTGGGTGGCGGCAGCGCCCTGGGGATTGAGGGTGATCTGCACTTGGCGCTTGCTTTCATCACGCTTGATTTCGAGCAGCGGGGCATAGACGCCTTCGACGTCACTGCCCTCGATGCTGGCCAGCCGGTCGTAGGTATCGTCATCAGACACGAAGGGCGCATAGGTGACCTTCAGCGGCCGGGTTTGCCGGGTCCAGACCTCGACAGGCAGCGCTACAGGCTTGCTGGCAGCCTGGGTTTGGAGCTTTTCGAGCAGCCCGGAGCTATGCTCGACGAGGTAGTGGGTCGATGCGCCATTGG
>NZ_JAOYTM010000039.1:0-1226 GCF_025847435.2 Pseudomonas sp. BT-42-2 | reverse complement strand
GTCAGGGTGACCGTGGTGGTGTCCTGGACATCGGTGACAGTGGTAGAAACCGGCGCTGGGTTGCCGACCAGATTCTCGTAATTGCCGCCACTGACGTTGGTGATGTTCGTGGTTACTGGAGCGTGGCCTTGATAGACATCATTGCTCACGGGCGTGCTGACAGTGCTGGAGCTTTGGCCAACCGGGATGGTGATGGTTTGGCCGTTGGCCAAGGTCACCACGACCGGCGTACCGGTGACGGGTGCATTGACCGAAGCGGTGTAGACGATGCTACCGCCTTCCGCCACTGAAGGCGTGGCAGTGAGGGTGACCGTGGTGGTGTCCTGGACATCGGTGACAGTGGTAGAAACCGGCGCTGGGTTGCCGACCAGATTCTCGTAATTGCCGCCACTGACGTTGGTGATGTTCGTGGTTACTGGAGCGTGGCCTTGATAGACATCATTGCTCACGGGAGTGCTGACAGTGCTGGAGCTTTGGCCAACCGGGATGGTGATGGTTTGGCCGTTGGCCAAGGTCACCACGACCGGCGTACCGGTGACGGGTGCATTGACCGAAGCGGTGTAAACGATGCTACCGCCTTCCGCCACTGAAGGCGTGGCAGTCAGAGTGACCGTGGTGGTGTCCTGGACATCAGTAACGCTGGTGGTAACCGGTGCCGGGTTGCCGACCAGATTCTCGTAGTTGCCGCCACTCACTCCCGTGATGTTCGTGGTGACCGGAGCGTGGCCCTGATAGACATCGTTGCTCACCGGTATGGTGACGGTACTGGAGCTCTGGCCAACCGGGATAGTGATGGTTTGGCCATTAGCCAAGGTCACCACGACCGGCGTACCGGTGACGGGTGCATTGACCGAAGCGGTGTAGACGATGCTACCGCCTTCCGCCACTGAAGGCGTGGCAGTCAGAGTGACCGTGGTGGTGTCCTGGACATCAGTAACGCTGGTGGTAACCGGTGCCGGGTTGCCGACCAGATTCTCGTAGTTGCCGCCACTCACTCCCGTGATGTTCGTGGTGACCGGAGCGTGGCCCTGATAGACATCGTTGCTCACCGGTATGGTGACGGTACTGGAGCTCTGGCCAACCGGGATAGTGATGGTTTGGCCATTAGCCAAGGTCACCACCACCGGCGTACCGGTGACCGGCGCATTGACCGAAGCGGTGTAGACGATGCTACCGCCTTCCGCCACTGAAGGCGTGGCAGTCAGAGTGACAGTGGTGGTGTCCTG
>NZ_JAOYTM010000038.1:0-3133 GCF_025847435.2 Pseudomonas sp. BT-42-2 | reverse complement strand
CTTTCGTCTTCACCACCGCAATTCGCGCTAGCAAATTGCTTGGGTGTTATATGGTCAAGCCTCACGGGCAATTAGTATTGGTTAGCTCAACGCCTCACAGCGCTTACACACCCAACCTATCAACGTCGTAGTCTTCGACGGCCCTTTAGGGGATTCAAGATCCCAGTGAGATCTCATCTTGAGGCAAGTTTCCCGCTTAGATGCTTTCAGCGGTTATCTCTTCCGAACATAGCTACCCGGCAATGCCACTGGCGTGACAACCGGAACACCAGAGGTTCGTCCACTCCGGTCCTCTCGTACTAGGAGCAGCCCCTCTCAAATCTCAAACGTCCACGGCAGATAGGG
This sequence comes from Pseudomonas sp. BT-42-2, assembly GCF_025847435.2. Taxonomy (NCBI): domain Bacteria; kingdom Pseudomonadati; phylum Pseudomonadota; class Gammaproteobacteria; order Pseudomonadales; family Pseudomonadaceae; genus Pseudomonas; species Pseudomonas sp. BT-42-2. Next base: position 2,788 of record NZ_JAOYTM010000038.1, on the reverse strand, counting down.
ACCGAACTGTCTCACGACGTTCTAAACCCAGCTCGCGTACCACTTTAAATGGCGAACAGCCATACCCTTGGGACCGGCTTCAGCCCCAGGATGTGATGAGCCGACATCGAGGTGCCAAACACCGCCGTCGATATGAACTCTTGGGCGGTATCAGCCTGTTATCCCCGGAGTACCTTTTATCCGTTGAGCGATGGCCCTTCCATACAGAACCACCGGATCACTAAGACCTACTTTCGTACCTGCTCGACGTGTGGGTCTCGCAGTCAAGCGCGCTTTTGCCTTTATACTCTACGACCGATTTCCGACCGGTCTGAGCGCACCTTCGTACTCCTCCGTTACTCTTTGGGAGGAGACCGCCCCAGTCAAACTACCCACCATACACTGTCCTCGATCCGGATAACGGACCTGAGTTAGAACCTCAAAGTTGCCAGGGTGGTATTTCAAGGATGGCTCCATGAGAACTGGCGTCCCCACTTCAAAGCCTCCCACCTATCCTACACAAGCAAATTCAAAGTCCAGTGCAAAGCTATAGTAAAGGTTCACGGGGTCTTTCCGTCTAGCCGCGGATACACTGCATCTTCACAGCGATTTCAATTTCACTGAGTCTCGGGTGGAGACAGCGCCGCCATCGTTACGCCATTCGTGCAGGTCGGAACTTACCCGACAAGGAATTTCGCTACCTTAGGACCGTTATAGTTACGGCCGCCGTTTACCGGGGCTTCGATCAAGAGCTTCGCTTGCGCTAACCCCATCAATTAACCTTCCGGCACCGGGCAGGCGTCACACCCTATACGTCCACTTTCGTGTTTGCAGAGTGCTGTGTTTTTAATAAACAGTCGCAGCGGCCTGGTATCTTCGACCAGCAAAAGCTTACGGGGCAAGCCCTTCACCTTCGCCGGCGCACCTTCTCCCGAAGTTACGGTGCCATTTTGCCTAGTTCCTTCACCCGAGTTCTCTCAAGCGCCTTGGTATTCTCTACCTAACCACCTGTGTCGGTTTGGGGTACGGTTCCCGATTGTCTGAAGCTTAGGAGCTTTTCTTGGAAGCATGGCATCAACCACTTCGTCGCCTAAAGGCAACTCGTCATCAGCTCTCGGCCTTGAGATCCCGGATTTGCCTAAGATCTCAGCCTACCACCTTAAACTTGGACAACCAACGCCAAGCTGGCCTAGCCTTCTCCGTCCCTCCATCGCAACAATCGGAAGTACAGGAATATTAACCTGTTTTCCATCGACTACGCTTTTCAGCCTCGCCTTAGGGACCGACTAACCCTGCGTCGATTAACGTTGCGCAGGAAACCTTGGTCTTTCGGCGTGCGAGTTTTTCACTCGCATTGTCGTTACTCATGTCAGCATTCGCACTTCTGATACCTCCAGCAAGCTTCTCAACTCACCTTCACAGGCTTACAGAACGCTCCTCTACCGCATCACCAAAAGGTGATACCCGTAGCTTCGGTGCATGGTTTGAGCCCCGTTACATCTTCCGCGCAGGCCGACTCGACTAGTGAGCTATTACGCTTTCTTTAAAGGGTGGCTGCTTCTAAGCCAACCTCCTAGCTGTCTAAGCCTTCCCACATCGTTTCCCACTTAACCATGACTTTGGGACCTTAGCTGACGGTCTGGGTTGTTTCCCTTTTCACGACGGACGTTAGCACCCGCCGTGTGTCTCCCATGCTCGGCACTTGTAGGTATTCGGAGTTTGCATCGGTTTGGTAAGTCGGGATGACCCCCTAGCCGAAACAGTGCTCTACCCCCTACAGTGATACATGAGGCGCTACCTAAATAGCTTTCGAGGAGAACCAGCTATCTCCGAGCTTGATTAGCCTTTCACTCCGATCCACAGGTCATCCGCTAACTTTTCAACGGTAGTCGGTTCGGTCCTCCAGTCAGTGTTACCTAACCTTCAACCTGCCCATGGATAGATCGCCCGGTTTCGGGTCTATACCCAGCGACTAAACGCCCTATTAAGACTCGCTTTCGCTACGCCTCCCCTATTCGGTTAAGCTCGCCACTGAATATAAGTCGCTGACCCATTATACAAAAGGTACGCAGTCACCTAACAAAGTAGGCTCCCACTGCTTGTACGCATACGGTTTCAGGTTCTATTTCACTCCCCTCTCCGGGGTTCTTTTCGCCTTTCCCTCACGGTACTGGTTCACTATCGGTCAGTCAGTAGTATTTAGCCTTGGAGGATGGTCCCCCCATGTTCAGACAAAGTTTCTCGTGCTCCGTCCTACTCGATTTCATTGATAAGAGATTTTCGTGTACGGGGCTATCACCCACTATGGCCGCACTTTCCAGAGCGTTCCACTAATCTCAAACCAACTTAAGGGCTGGTCCCCGTTCGCTCGCCACTACTAAGGGAATCTCGGTTGATTTCTTTTCCTCAGGGTACTTAGATGTTTCAGTTCCCCTGGTTCGCCTCTTGCACCTATGTATTCAGTACAAGATACTCAGCTTATGCTGAGTGGGTTCCCCCATTCAGAGATCTCTGGATCACAGTCTGTTTGCCGACTCCCCAAAGCTTATCGCAGGCTACCACGTCTTTCATCGCCTCTGACTGCCAAGGCATCCACCGTATGCGCTTCTTCACTTGACCATATAACCCCAAGCAATCTGGTTATACTGTGAAGACGACATTCGCCGAAAATTCGTTCGCTCTTGCGAGCAATCACAAATTTTACCTTAGCCTGATCCACTGCCAGTGAAAGCAGCGTTCAGTCTATTTCTATCACATATCCGAATTTTTAAAGAACGATCTGACAAAAGTCAGAAATCAACATTCACAC
>NZ_JAOYTM010000036.1:0-5728 GCF_025847435.2 Pseudomonas sp. BT-42-2 | reverse complement strand
TTATTTCGTCCATGTGGAAGCTGTCGAGCTTCTTCTCTTCCATCAGCATTTTCGCGCCGTTACGGCTGGTGACCTTGAAGCTTTCGCCGGTATGCAGAGCCACTACCTGGGTATCGGGAGTGAATTGCGACAGCTGCAGGTTCCAGCCCTTGCCGTAGCCTGTGTCTTGCTGATTGAGCGGGTTGAAGAACAGCGCCAGGGGCAGGCTTGGGCCAAGCAGGGCGTTGGCTGCGACCTGCGGCAAGGTGAGCGACACCGTGTACTGGCCAGTGCGCGGATCGACCCCGCTTTGCAGGAAACTCATGAAGTTGAAGGCGTTGGAATGCAGGGCGGTCGTGGCGGTCATAGTTTTACCCGTCGCTTAGTGTAGTAAGCCAGGAAATGTACTAATTCACTATTTGTAAATAAAACATTGAAGGGATTACGTTATTTTGATAAGGCCTGGGGCGACTAAACCAGGGTCGGCTGTTTTTAGATCGCCCCACCTCAGCCAGCCGGTGGTGGTGATGTGCAGGACACTTTTGAAGGTGTAGGTTGTGTCCTTGCCGGGAACGGTAAATTGTTCTGTGGCGCGCAAGTCCATAATTTTAATATAACGATCATCTTTGACACCGACATAAACAGTTCCGTCATCATAATAAGGGTACGTTAGACGTGAGGTCGGGTCAGGCAAGGTGTCAGCTCGATAGATTCGCATGTGTGAGCCTCTAAAATATTAATGTGTCACGGTGGCGGCTTTGGTTTTTCGGGATGAAGCCAAATACTTTTGTGAAACGGTTGCCGTCGTTGTCGTAAAATTCAAGCAGGAGGTTTTTGGCGTAGCCCTCAAAAAGCAACGCGCGCTGTTTCTGGCTTAGCTTGTTTATTGCGAGACGGGATAAGCGATGCACAGAAATAATGACAGAATCATCGTCAGGTTTACGTTCGACTTTCAAGTTATGCAGTGAAGAAAATACCGGGATTTCTAGTAGCTCGCTGTCGAAAATGACATTGGGTTGGTCTTTTGTGAGTATAACTCCTGTTACACTGCAAACAGAATCGGCTGGTATGTCGCGTTCAAATCGAACAATGGATTTGCGTGGTTCCTGTTTCGGTGGTTCGTCCTCGTCTTTGACGGTGCAGAACTTGAAGCCGCCCTTTACCGTGATCTGGTAGTATTCGTATGTGTCGAGATTCATCTCGTAATCATAGGGAACACTGTCGTTGACAAAGCCAAATCGTAAAATTGGCCACGTGGACATTATTAGTTGAGGCGTATTAAATGGTAATACGGCAACTTCAAATGTGTTGGTTTGTTCGGTGAAGAAGTGCCACCAGCCATACTTGTCTTGTAAGCCGGCGTATAGTTTTTTTCGCGAAGCTGGCGGTGCGAGACTGTGCAAGTAAAAAATGCGTGAGTCGTCGGAGGTTTTTTTGTGGTGTTCGCTCGTTCTAGGTCGGTCGCTCGCTAGATAAAAATCTGAATTTCGCGCAGTGGCCAGCGCCCAGTCTGTACTGAGTGATTCTAATATGGGGCGTGGCGTTGTGTACTCGAGAGAAGGGATGGCCTGGTGACTATAGTAGTCAAATAAAGAGAATGTTTTCCATTCATCTTCAGTGACTTTTTCCTCTCCATCCATTTTGATCTGAACCTTCATGGCCAGTTGTTGAGCGCCATTACCAAACATATAGGCTCTGAGGGGGAGAGGGGGCGAAAAATCTGGAAGATCAATTGTCCCGGATTGTACGGCTCCTTGTCCGAATTGGAAATCATGATGATGATTTAAAGTCGCTTGGCCAACAGCAGGATAAGTTACATTGTTGTGCCGAAGTTGACAAGAAACCTTCGAGCGGCCAGACGCTTTATTCGATTCATAGAGGCCGCCAGCAGTGATCGTGCCTGAGTCACAGGTCCAAACTCGCGTTGCCTCTGGAATAAATTCCGGGTCTGCCAAGAAGTGAACCTTATCGTTGAGTGAAAGGCTGGAAACCACGTCTGGTAAGATGAGAACGCCCCCACTGAAGTTGGCGTGCTGTCCAAAGCTTGGATTCATTTATTACTCCTACTGAGGTGAGGTGGTCGCAGAATTAACGGTCCCGCTGGAAGTTCTATTCGTCTTTCGTTGTCTTTCGTTGTCTTGGAGGTATATGGGTTTAAAGTTTTAGGGTGCTCAAAAGCACTTTTGTGCTGGGTGTGTTAGGGGGCTTGAATGCTATCGTATGTTCATTTTGGTGAAGATATGATTGTCGGTCGTGGCATCGTTGCCCGTGATTTTGAACACCCCAGGTGCAATTACACCACCAGGGTGTATTAGGGCTGAGAGATATTCGATAACGCCAGTGTTTGTGCTGAAGTTAGTAGTCCTCAGTACAATCCGGGTGAAAAAATGTCCAGGGTCGAGCATGTAACCAGACCCTATTTCGATCTCCCATGATGAAGGTATATTCTCAAGTTTGAAATACTTGGCGGACACGGTGGCGGAACCGTCCGGATGCGCAGGAAGATAAGGATATTGAGCGCCTTGCTGGATGTCGAGATACCAAGCGGATAAGGCAAAGTCAGGGTCGTTCGACAGTAAAATTCTCATAGCATGCTCTCGCTGATGACGTTTCTATGGTAATTTTGGCCTTTCGCAACAAATGAAATGGTTTGTTCGATTTCGTTTCCTTGCTGATTGCGGAAAATTAGAGTCAAGCCTTCACCCATGCTGCTGAACAGGGTTTCGAGAGCTTCTTTTTCAATTAGATGTGCAAAGATATCATCGAAGCGGTGAACCGAAATGACGATGGTATGGTCATCGAGTGGCCCCTGAACGGGGAGCTCTGATAGACGATCTTTAAAAGCTGGACTTAGATCGGAGTCGGAAAGCCGTTTATCAAAAGTTATGTGTTTTTGGTTTTTGTGTGTGATCAGGCCGGTGACAGTGCATAGCCGTTCATCAGTATGGTCCCGCTCGAAGCGTACAATGGAACCACGCTTTATTAAGCTGCTGTCGTGATACTCTTTGACATTGCAGGTTGTGAATCCTCCCGGCACATGCACTATAAAATACTCTATGGTCGTGAGGTTGTAATCGTACTTGTATGTTTCGGTGTATCCGGCTTCGTCGTTCCTAAGGATGTAGTCGAATCCGGCTATATTTTTTGAAGTGATTGTGATTTTTGGTGGGGTTGGGCGGCGTGTAATCGATATATTAATTGACTGATTAGTTATGATGTGTTTCTTTCCATCGGCATCGGTCACGCACACATAAAAATCTGTTGCGCCAGTGGTCTCGGCAACTGTGCTGTGAAGGTACAAAACTCTATATGTCCAGGCGTTTGAATATTCCTCTGCGTTCATCACGGTGGATGCGTCATGCGCCTGCTCGTAGACAGTGCTTCTGATTGGCGTACAGGCCCATTTGCCAGAGACCTCTAGAAGCGGTGGTTCACCGTCTTTGATCGGTAAAACCTCGACTTCAGTTTCTTTATCGCTGTGAAGCAGGGTGAGCGAGTCCCATTCTTCAGGTGAAACCACACCGCCCGCTCGCCAGAGTTTCACGCGTATAGCCAGTTGTTGCGCACCGTTGGCATACAGGCTGCCGCGGGGCTTAGATGCGTTTGCCGAGGGGAAACCGTCAAGTGTGATTTCGTAATTTAGGGTTTGCGCATCCGCGAGGAGGTGTGCCTCGGCTGATGTATTGTGCAGGGAGGTAGGTGATACATTTTCCATGGGCGAATCCTCTGCCGAAGCGGCCTGGAGTCAATCAATCAGTTGCAAGGTCACCGATTTAAAAGGCTGAGCAGGGCCGCCGTTTTTAAATTTGAATTGGCCAGTAATCACCAAATGGCTACCCCGTTGTACTTTAATAAGTTCTGCGCGCGGCAGTGTTATGATTGCGGCCTGCCGTTGGACATCCTGCGCGCTAACGATATGTTCCAGCGTGTAATTTTTTCGCTCTTTTTCATATTTCAATGAAACATTTAAGGTGACGATCTGCCCCTGTTTCATGAATGGCCAGCGGTTAAGTTTAAGGGTGGCACCGCTCACGGCAGGCGTCAGGTTTTTCAGCGCCAATGTGCCCTCTCCATAGGTTTCGACACACTGAATCGCTGGCATTGAACTCAGTGGAATGTTGTTGAGCTTAATGTTTAGTAGCGGGGAACGTTCGTATGTGATTCCATCGCATACTTCGTAGTACCAGTTCAGCGATTCCCCGATGTAGGAAGAGAATATGGCTTCCGGAAACGGAATCACGTTGTCTTGCTCTTCGGTCGGAGGTTTCATCACCACGCTGGCGAGTAATGTGCCTTGCTCGGTACTTACGCAACCCAGGACGGTCGCATCCTGTATTTCGGCTTTTTTGGGGATCTCCAGGACAGCGGCCTGGCGTATGACAATCGCGGCGATTTCACTGTGAACAGCACCTGCCAGGACGGGAGCGGAAAGGAATCGAGATTTTTTCACAGTGAGTTCGCCTGTCTTGGAGCTGAGGGCGAATGACGTGTTTGCAACCTGGGCGCTGAGTTTAAGCTGGTGGCCAAGTAGCTGATCAAACCAGGCCTTCTCGATGGTGAAGTTTAACCGCTTGTTGGTTACATCATCGGTGTTGGCCCTGCGCCATTGTTGAGTGCTGGCAACGATTGAATCTGCTTCGTTGAATGCCTGAATCACCAGCACCCCTTCAGCATTTTCCTCAACATCATCGTAGCGAAGCGTTACTGTCGCTCCCTCGGCGCCAATCAATGCTGGATTCAGAAATCCATTTTCAGTGCCGGGGATAGTCGGTGGCTCGAGGTGGTTGTCTGACTCGTGTGTTTCTAAAATATCGAAGCGTTGTTCAGAGGAGCTGAATTTTGGCTCGTTTGAGTCCTTAGCCAAAACGGTATAATTGGCCTTGATGTAGTGGTTTTTCCAGGCTGAAAATTCACTGTCGGCTAGTCTAAATTCGATGAGTGTGCCGGTTTCTTCTATCGTGATTGGCCAATGTTTTATTTTGGGCGGACGGTCATCTCGGAAGCCCTGCCAGGTGAGCTTAACGATGTCGCCGAGTCCCATGCTTGAATGCGGTAATATAAACACGCTTGCAGGCTGTTGCTTCAGCTGATCTATAGCAACGACGGATTCATTTGATGGGTAAATATGCACTCGCGCTAGTTCATTATCGGTTATGCCAATGCGCTCGAGATCCGGGGGGGCAGCGAGCGGATCAGTGGATTTCATTGCCATGTCCTCGTTATTTGCGCAGTAGTGCGGTCATCGTTTACCCAACTTTTACCGCACGGGCTCACGCGATGAAACTGGCAAAAATGCTAGGTGTGGATCGATCGGGTCGTTGCTAGCGTGTGGGGTAGCTCTTCATAGCCCGAACATCACGAGGCCGACTGACCATGACCGCCACGACCGCCACGACCGCCCTGCATTCCAACGCCTTCAACTTCATGAGTTTCCTGCAAAGCGGCGTCGACCCGCGCACCGGCCAGTACACGGTGTCGCTCACCTTGCCGCAGGTCGCAGCCAACGCCCTGCTTGGGCCAAGCCTGCCCCTGGCGCTGTTCTTCAACCCGCTCAATCAGCAAGACACAGGCTACGGCAAGGGCTGGAAATTGCAGCTGTCGCAATTCACTCTCGATACCCAGGTGGTGGCTCTACATACCGGCGAAAGCTTCAAGGTCACCAGCCGTAACGGCAAGGTCACCAGCCCTAACGGCGCAAAAATGCTGATGGAAGAGAAGAAGCTCGACAGCTTCCACATGAACGAAATAG
>NZ_JAOYTM010000035.1:0-6709 GCF_025847435.2 Pseudomonas sp. BT-42-2 | reverse complement strand
GTGAAACGATGCATCGCCGATGGTAGTGTGGGGTTTCCCCATGTGAGAGTAGGTCATCGTCAAGATTCATTTCGCAAAACCCCTATCTGCGCGAGCAGGTAGGGGTTTTGTCTTTTCCGGCCTGCTATATTGCCGCGCCCGATACCTGGCCTTGCCGCACCCCTTGTAGGAGCGGGCTTGCCCGCGAAGAGGCCTCTGGTACCACCCCTCCCGCCTTTCCCCCTCAAGCAAATGCATTTTGTCCGAACAAGTACATTTCTCCTACACGATAGGTGCGACAATATTGCAGTTCAACGACGTGACTTTCTCGCACATAGTCAGCGTCAAGACTTAGATTCGGGGGCACCTTCCGCCCGCGACAGACCGAAGTCAGTACACCGTGCTGACCGTCCTGGACGTCTCCACCGTCCTACTACTTGAGGTAACAAGCAAGATGGCTAAGGCCGCCGATGTCGTTGTGCAATGCCTGGAAAACGAAGGTGTCGAGTATGTGTTCGGCATTCCTGGTGAGGAGAACCTCGACCTGCTGGAGTCCCTGCGCAAGTCGAAGATCAAGCTGGTACTGACCCGCCACGAGCAGTCCGCAGGCTTCATGGCCGCCACCTATGGCCGCCTGACCGGCAAGACCGGCGTCAGCCTGTCGACCCTCGGCCCTGGCGCGACCAACCTGGTGACCGCCAGTGCGTACGCCTACCTGGGCGGTATGCCGATGATGATGATTACCGGCCAGAAGCCGATCAAGAAGTCCAAACAGGGCCGCTTCCAGATCATCGACGTGTGCGGCATGATGGCTCCCATCACCAAGTACACCCACCAGTTCGCCTCGGCCGACAACATCCCCGCGCGCATGCGTGAAGCTTTCCGTCTGGCTGAAGAAGAAAAGCCGGGTGCCGTGCACCTGGAACTGCCGGAAGACATCGCTGCCGAGCAGACTGATGCCATGCCGATCCCGCGCAGCCTGCACCGCCGCCCGCTGGCCGAGCATGTGGCCATCGAAGCCGCCATCGAGAAACTGCGCACCGCCCGCAGCCCGATCTTGGTCATCGGTGCCGGCGCCAACCGCAAGATGACCGCCAAAGTCCTCAAGCAACTGATCGACAAGACCGGCATTCCGTTCGTCACCACCCAGCTGGGCAAAGGTGTGGTCGATGAGCGCAGCCCACGCTTCCTGGGCAATGCTGCGCTGTCGTCCGGTGACTTCGTGCACCGCGCGATCGAAGCTTCCGACCTGATCATCAACATCGGCCACGACGTGATCGAAAAACCGCCGTTCTTCATGGTCCGTGGCGGCACTGAAGTCATTCACATCAGCTTCCGCTCCGCCGAAGTCGATGCCGTGTACTTCCCGCAGGTCGAAGTGATCGGTGACATCGCCAACGCCGTCTGGCAGATTGCCGAAGGCCTGGGCGATACCTCGCACTGGGACTTCACTCGCCTCATGGCGATTCGTGATGCCAACGAAGTGCAGATCGCCGAAGGTGCCGATGACGATCGCTTCCCGGTCTACCCACAGCGTCTGGTCGCCGATATCCGCCGCGTGCTGCCATCCGAAGGCATCGTGGCCCTGGACAACGGTATCTACAAGATCTGGTTTGCCCGCAACTACAAGGCGCACAAGCCCAACACCGTGCTGCTCGACAACGCCCTGGCGACCATGGGCGCCGGCCTGCCATCGGCCATGGCGGCGCACCTGGTCTACCCAGATCGCCCGGTGATTTCGGTGTGCGGCGATGGCGGCTTCATGATGAACAGCCAGGAGCTGGAAACCGCTGTGCGTCTGGGCATGCACATCACCGTGGTGATCCTGCGTGACGACGGTTACGGCATGATTCGCTGGAAGCAGGCCAACATGGGCTTCACCGATTTCGGCCTGGACTATGGCAACCCGGACTTCGTCAAATACGCCGAAGCCTATGGTGCCAACGGCCACCGTGTGGAAAGCGCCGAAGGCTTCCTGCCGCTGCTCGAGCACTGCATCAAGACCCCAGGCGTGCACGTGATCGACTGCCCGGTCGACTACAGCGAGAACGACCGCATCCTCAACAGCGAGCTGCGTGAGCGCGCGCTGGCGGTCTAAACGCTGACGCTCTATCGCGGTACATACCCGCTCCCACAGAGCCAGTACAGGCCTTGTGGGAGCGGGCTTGACCCGCGATGAGGCCCGCCCAGACAACACCTCTGTGCTTCACCTGATCATGTGCTAGGGTGCACTCCAACTCCTTACCCAGGACACCCAGACTCATGCTTCCCCGCCTCAATGAAAAAGAACTCGCCCGCCTCGAAGACCTGCTGATCACCTACGGCAACGACTTCTCCGTACTCAACCTGGCCGAGCTCAATGGTTTCTTTACCGCGCTTGCCAGCTCGCCAATCACCGTCACCCCGGAAAAATGGCTACCCGCCGTCAGCGGCGGCAAAGTGCCTAAGTTCAAACGTCCTGCTCATGAAGAGGCCTACACCGCACTGATGCTGCGTTACTGCAATGACGTAGCCGCGGAACTAGCCGAGCAGTTGGAGCACTTCGAGCCGTTGTTCGAAGAGAGCGAGGGCGAAGAAGGGCCGGCGATCATTCTCGAAGAGTGGTGCTTTGGCTACATGCGTGGCACCCAGGTCGCCCAGTGGGACGCATTGCCACCGGAGCAGGATGCACTGCTCAAGGCGATCTCCTTGCATGGCCTGGAAGATAACTTCGAGTTGCTCGACTCGATGAGCTTCGATGAGCTGCAAGCGTGCATGCCGCTGGTTATCGATGCCGCGCGTGGCTTGTATCGCTACCAGAAGCAGCAGCGCCACTGAGTTATTCGTGCAGCGCCATTCGCGCTTTGGCCGTGAATGGCTCGCTAATGATTATTTCGCTTGGCGAAATTATGGATTGCCCCTCGCACTGATTCTTTTGCCCGCAGATTAGGTGCAGCATGTGTTCCACAGCCTAACCCGCCTGGAGCGCAATCATGTCAACTGCCATCAAACTGTACAACTTCCCGAAATCTGGCCATGCCCATCGCATCGAGCTGATGCTCTCGCTGCTCAACCTGCCCACCGAACTGGTGTTGGTTGATCTGGCCAAGGGCGCACACAAGCAACCCGAGTTTCTGGCCATCAACCCGTTCGGCCAAGTGCCGGTGATCGACGATAACGGCACAGTGATCGCCGATTCCAATGCCATCCTCGTGTATCTGGCCAAGACCTACGGCGAGGGCCGCTGGCTGCCCGAGCAAGCCCACGCGGCCGCCCAAGTGCAACGCTGGCTGTCAGTGGCTGCCGGGCCGCTCGCCTATGGCCCCGCCGCTGCGCGGTTAGTGACTGTTTTTGGCGCGACGTTCAACACCGAGGAAGTCATCGCACGTGCCCACACGCTGCTGACAGTGATGGACCGTGAACTGGCCAAATCGCCATTCCTGGTCGGGGATACGCCCACCATCGCTGATATCGCCAACTACTCCTACATCGCCCACGCGCCGGAGGGCAATGTGTCGCTGGAGCCCTACGCTAACGTCCGTGCCTGGTTGGCGCGCATCGAGGCGCTGCCCGGATTCGTAGCGATGCCACGCACCGCTGTGGGCCTGCAAAGCGCAAATTGATCGCCACCCAACGCTGCGAGGTATGCCACCATGCGCGCACAACATCGAACTTCGCCTTGGCACGCCGGCGAAAAAAGCCTGCAGGAAAAGGTTGGCGTCGCCGAGCGCATGGAGCAGTTCGGGCAAAAGGTCATTCGCGACTACATGCCCGATCAGCATCGCCAGTTCTACCATCAGTTGCCGTTCATGGTGGCAGGTACGGTAGATGCCCAGGGCAGGCCTTGGGCAACCCTGCTCGAAGGCCCAGAAGGCTTTGTCACCTCACCCGAACCCCGCCAGCTTGTGATATCCGCTACACCGGCAGCTGATGATCCTGCTGCATCAGGTATTGTCGTGGGCCAAGCAATTGGCCTGCTGGGCATCGAGCTGCACACCCGGCGACGCAATCGCATCAATGGCCAGATCAGCCAGGCCGCAGGGGGACAGCTGCTGGTTGAAGTGGAGCAATCGTTCGGCAACTGCCCGCAATACATTCAACTGCGTAATTACCGGCGAGTCGACCAACCCGCACTGCCGCGTGAGGATTCGACCGCACTGGATGCTTCGACGATTGCGATGATCGAGTCGGCCGACACCTTTTTTGTCGCAAGCTACGTCGATCACGACGACGCTCAGCGTTCGGTGGATGTCTCGCACCGGGGAGGTCGCCCAGGCTTCATCAAGGTCGAGGGTAATCGCCTGACCATCCCCGATTATGCCGGCAACCTGCATTTCAACACCCTCGGCAATTTGCTGCTCACTCCACGGGCCGGGCTGCTATTCGTCGATTTCGCTAGTGGCAATGTGCTGCAGCTCTCAGGTCGCACCGAGCTGATTCTGGAGAGCCCGGCCATAGCCGCTTTCGAAGGTGCCGAGCGGCTGTGGACGCTAGAAGTCGAGCAAGTGGTGTGGCGCCCAGCTGGCGTGTCGCTGCGTTGGGCGTTCGAGGAGTATGCGCCGACCAGCCTGATGACCGGCACCTGGGCCGAGGCCGAGCAGCGCCTGAAACAGAGCAAGGCCCAACGAGAGTGGCAGAGTTGGCGTGTGCTTCAGATAGCGCAAGAGAGCCGCGATATCCGCTCGTTCTATCTGCAACCCGAGGACGGTTCGCCCGTGCCGTTCGCCGCAGGTCAGCACATCCCTGTGCGTGTTCGCCTGGGCGAGGACTCAGTGGTGCGTACCTACAGCCTGTCCAGTGCTCCCGCCGATGGCTATGTGCGTATCAGCGTCAGGGCGCAAGGCCCTGCATCGCGGCACTTGCATGAACAGGTTGCCGTGGGTGACCTGCTGCAGGTGCGCCTACCGATGGGCAGTTTCAAGCTCGATAGCGACAGCCCGCGCCCGGTCGTGCTGATTGGCGCGGGCGTGGGGATCACCCCACTCTGGGCAATGCTGCGCGAGCAACTGACGCGCCATCCCAGCCGACCTATTCATCTGTTCCAAGGCGCTCGAAGCCTGGCTGAATTGCCATTCCAACAGGAACTGACTGCGCTGCGGCAGGCCAACAGTGCGCTGAGCGTGCACCGAGCCCTGAGCCAGCCGGAAGCGCATGCGCAACAGGGACGCGATTACGAGCTCACGGGGCGCCTGGGTATTGAGCAGATCAAGAGTCGCCTGGCCTTGGATGACTACGACTTCTATCTGTGTGGCCCCCCTGGTTTCACCCAGGATATCTACGACGGACTACGTACTGTAAACGTGCCGGATCATCGCCTGCATGCCGAGGCCTTCGGACCTTCAACGCTCAAACGCCACGGCGATGCCTCGCAGCCGCCCCTGATGCAGCCGCCCGCAGCCAGTGTGCCAGTGCCGGTGTATTTCGCCGGCTCCGCCAAGGAGGCACGCTGGACACCCGACAGCGGCAGCCTGTTGGAACTGGCGGAGAATCGCGGTCTGTCACCGGACTTCAGTTGTCGGGGCGGTTCGTGCGGCAGCTGCAAGACCCGTGTGCTCAGTGGCCAGGTGCACTACCCGAATCCACCGGCAGAACTGCCGGACAGCGGCTCAGTATTGATCTGCTGCGCAGTTCCAGCTCAGCTAGAGGGTGACAGCGCTCAACCGTTAGTACTGGATCTATAGAACGCCGCACTTGTGCAAGCGGGTTGGCCCCGCGAATAATCGCCCCACGACAACCACGGGGGCGCGGCATGGATCAGATCCACCTGATGAAGGTGTTGGTGGCAGTCGGCGAGCTCGAGAGCTTCGCCGGCGCCGCGCGCCGTCTGGGCATCTCGCCCGCGGCGGTGACCCGGGCAATCAGCACGCTGGAGGAAACACTCGGGGTCAAACTGCTGCTGCGCACCACCCGCAGTGTGCGCCTGACTGAAGCGGGCAACCGCTATCTGGAGGACACCCGCAATATTCTCGCCAGCATCGCCGAAGCCAACGAAGCAGCCGCCGGGGTCAATGCAGCGCCCAAGGGCAATCTCTCGGTCACCGCACCGCTATTGTTCGGCAAGGCCTTCGTCATGCCTTGCATCGTCGACTACCTGCAGGCCTACCCGCAGGTTGATGTGTCGGCGTACTTTCTCGATCGGGTGGTCAACCTGGTGGAGGAGGGCATGGACGTCGCGGTGCGCATCGGTCCGCTGCCCGACTCGGGCCTCAAGGCCTTGCACGTCGGCCAGGTGCGCCGGTTGTTGTGCGCCTCGCCGGAGTACCTCGAACGCTACGGCGTGCCGCAGCATCCGAGTGAACTGGTGCAGCACACCGTGATCGCTGCCAGCGGCGTGTCACCGCGACTGGATTGGAAGTTCGGGCCGGCCCATGAACCGATCCAGGTTCGGCTCAAGCCGCGCCTGACCGTTACCAGCAATGATGCGGCCATCGTGGCCGCCAGTGCTGGCCTGGGGATCGCCCGGCTGCTGTCCTATCAGGTGGCAGGGGATCTGGCTGCCGGTCGTTTGCAGGTGGTGCTCGAAGCGTACGAGGAGGCGCCTTGGCCGATTCATGTGCTGCACCGGGAAAGCAAGTACGGCTCGGCCAAGGTGCGCGCCTTCATCGATAGGCTGGCGCAGCAGCTGCGGGCGCATCGGTATCTGAATTGAGCTAATGCTGTTCACTTAAGATTTTGGGGCCGCTTTGCGCCCCTTCGCGGGCAAGCCCGCTCCCACAGGTACGGCGCCGACCGTTCGAGCGGCGCCGTACCT
>NZ_JAOYTM010000034.1:0-8164 GCF_025847435.2 Pseudomonas sp. BT-42-2 | reverse complement strand
GCAAGCCCGCTCCCACGCAGTTCATCCATGCAGGTCATGGCGAGTTATCGATGCAGGTCATGCCGTGGGAGCGGGCTTGCCCCGCGATAAGGCTAACCTAGACACCCCAGCACTCAACGCCAGGGCGCTGGCTCTCCGACCAACTGCCCCTGAATGCCTTGGACGCCCATCTCGCAAAGTACCCGCAACTCGCCTTCCGTCTCGACCCGCTCGGCGATCAGCGGCAGATCGATACTATGCGCCGCCCGCTGCACGGCTTCGATGAACAAGCGCTTGTGCTGTTCCTGATCGATGCTGCGAATGTAACCACCATCGATCTTCAGGTAGGCCAGCCCCAGGTGGGCCAGATTGCCGATCAGGCTAAAGCGCCCGCCAAATCGCTGTAGGCCCAAGCCAAAACCCAGGGCGTGCAAACGCCGGGTGAGCTGCTCGAGCAACGGCTGTTCAGGCAATTGTTCCTCGCCGATCTCGAAGGTCAAGCGCGGCCCCATTGCGCGGTGTTGGCCTAACAGATCGAACACGCGCTGCAGGGCCTTGGGATCGGCCAAGGTCGCCGCTGACACATTCAGCGCCAGCGACTCGCGATGCCCTTGCAGGTGCTTTAGCACCCTTTCCAGCACCAGCAGATCCAGCTGCGCCATCCAGCCAAAGCGTTCCAACCAGGGCAGGAAACGCCCGGCGGCAAGCGCCTCGCCGTGCTCGTCATAAAGCCGTGAGACAACCTTGTAATGAAGGATCCGCTGTGGTGCCTGGCTGTCCACCACCGGCTGGAAGAACAACTCGAACTGCCCGTTGGCCAGGGCCTGCTCAAGGCGGGCATGCCATTGCTGATGGCCATTGGCAGTTTGCGTAGCAACACCTTGCTCCAGACATACCCAGCCCTGCCCTGACTGACTTTCGGCACGCGCCAACGCCTCATCAGCCAGCTTCAACAGAGCCTGTGGCGAATCGCCTGGGCTATAAGGCGCCAGGCCAATGTACGCGACCGGATCGACATCGCTGGCGCCAGTCTCGTGCAGGCTGCGCAAGGTGGCCTCCAACGCCTGCGCCAACTGCACGGCCTCCTCATGCACCATACCCGGCGCCAGCACGGCAAACTCGCCGCCGCGGCTGCGGGTGATCAAGTCGTTGGTCTGCGGGTAATTGGCACACGTGCGGCGCAACTGCTCAGCGACTGCCTGCAGCAGTTGGTCGGTGCGCTGGCCACCCAGGCGGGCATTGAGGCCGGTTAGATCGCTCACCCGCAGAAGCAGCAGGTAGCCCGCACGAGCCTCCTCCCTATTGCTCACCTGAGCGGCCAATTGCATTTCGAAGTAACGCCGATTGGCCAATCCGGTGAGGCTGTCCTGGTATGACTCGGCGCGCAGCCGCTCGCTGCGTTCGGCCTGTTCGGCGAACAACGCCTTGAGTTTTTCGACCATCTGGTTCATCGCCTGTACAACCCGGCGCAGCTCTGGGGTGCGCGGTAATTCAGGCTGGCTGAGGAACTCGCGGCGGGCGATGGCATGCGACTGCGCAACCATGTAGTCCAACGGCCGCAGTTGGCGACGCAACAGCAGAGCCCCGAGTACCGCACTGAGTGCTCCGCAGAGCAGCAGCCAGCCAAGGCTACCCAGCGCGCTTTGCCAGAGTTTGGCCAAGGCAAACATTGGGTGGCTGATCACTTCCACACGCGCCGCCTGCTGCCAACCGCGGCTGACGATCGCATCGCCACCGGCCGCCTGTAGGCCAATCAGCCGCACGAACCAGGCCGGTACGCCAGCGCTGTCAGGTTCGGCATGACGCTCGACCAGCACGGCATTGCTGCCCAGCTCGACCACCTTGATGCTCGAATAGTAACCACTGTCGAAAATCGAGCTGACCATCAGCTCGACCATTGCCGGATCATCGATGTTCGGTGTCAGCGACAACGCCAGTGCCGTCGCTGCATCCTGAGCATGGGAGCGCAATTGATTCACGTATTGGCTGCGTGAGCTTTCCAGGCTGACCATGAAGCTGCCGCTGAAGGCAACGACCAGGAACAGGCAAATGGCAAGCAGCAATTGTTTGAACAATGACATCTGTGCTCCTTCAGTAAACCGGTTCGGCCGGGAATCCTTCGGCACGCATTTTTTTCAACAGATCCTGCCAGCGCGACAAACGCTTGGTATCCCCCACCTTTTTGTTGCCGGCAGCGCCGGTCAGCCACAGGCCTTCACCGTTGAAGGCGTAAACCGGTAACAGGTCGCTACGCTGGCTGGCCGGCTTGATGGCGTCCATCAAGCTGTCGAGCACCAGCGGCTGGGCCTGTGGATTTGAATAATAGGTCAGGACCATGTGCGCGCGGTTCTGGCGCAAGGCTTTGACGTAGGTAATGCGCAGTTTCTCACTGGCAATGCCCATGCGGCGCAGGCTGAAGTACTTGGCGATGGCGTAGTCCTCGCAGTCGCCTGCGCCCTTGATCAAGGACTGGATGGGCGTGGCCCAATAGTCGACCTCGCGCCACAGGTCGACATCTTCGACATAACGCAACTGCTGGTTGAAGAACTGGTTGACCGCCTGCAAGCGCTCCAGTTCGCTGCCCTGCTGGTGGCTGGCCAACAACCGCTGCCAGGCATCGATGCGGTCCTTGCCGGGGCCCAGGGGCCCATACAGCGCCTGAGCGCGCTGGCTGATCTGGGAAAAGTCCCAATCTGCTCGTAGGCCGCCCAGCAGCAGGCAGCCCAGCACAATGGCGAGGCTGAACGGGCGTATCCAGCTTTTTAGTATCCCGGCAATCGCCACAGGGAAGACCTGTTCAAAGCCATCGAAAACCGCGATGGTGCGGCCTGCTCTGGCAAAAGACAATGGCACCTTACAATCACCGCCGCTCTATTCACGGGCGCTATTAACCTTGTGCCGAAGCGCACATCAGCTTCCCCTTAACAGGGACTTCATTCACCATAGACATATTCCGTGCAAAGGCTTGGAAGCCTGCCATCGCTAGGGTTTGACACCCCTTGAGCGACTCTCTACGTTTATTGGATCCAATCAGCAAATTGTCGAGGCAGACTTCCAGTGGCTGAGAAAATCAGACTGCTTTCCAGCGTGATTGGCAGTGAGCAGGTGCCTGCGCATCTTGCTCGAAGCGTGATCGAAGAACGCCTGCGCAGCGCCATCGTCGATGGCCGCCTGCCGCCAGGTACCGCCTTGCGTCAACAAGAGATCGCGGGCTTGTTTGGCGTGAGTCGCATGCCCGTGCGCGAGGCCTTGCGCCAGCTCGAAGCGCAGTCGTTGTTGCAGGTGGTCATGCACAAGGGCGCCGTGGTTGCCCCGCTGATCGGTGAAGATGCGGTGGACACCTATGCGTTGCGGGTGCTGCTTGAGTCCGAGGCGCTGCGCCAGTCGATCCCGCTGCTCGAGGCCGATGACATCGCCCGCGCACGGGGCTATATCCAGGAGTTGGAGAACGAAACCCGCCATGCCGAGATCGGCCGCCTCAACCGCTTGTTCCACATGACGCTGTACAGCAAGGCGCACAACCAGAAACTGCTGCGCATGATCGAGATCGAGCTCAATGAAGAGGAGCGTTTCTTGCGCTTCCACCTGTCATCGATGGGGCTGGGTAAGCTGACTCAGGACGATCACAATGCATTGGTGAATGCCGCCAGCGACAAACGGGTGGAGGAGGCCGTCAACGTGCTGGAAGAGCACTTGAACAACGGTGCGCGGGCTATTCGCAAGTATCTGGATAGTCAGCGCCTGTCGATGTAAGCATGGCCGAGCAGTTGCAAAATTTTGCCCGCCCGCGAACAATGAGACTAATTATCATTAATGACTTAATGTTCGCGGCGCCCCTCAATGTCTTCTCAAGATTCTGTGCATACGCTCTACAGCGACCACCACAGCTGGCTGCAAACCTGGTTGCGCAGTAAGTTGGGGAACGCCGCCGATGCAGCGGACCTGGCGCACGATACCTTTGTCCGCCTGCTCCAGCGCCGTGAACAATTGCAGCTGAACACCCCGCGGGCGTTCCTGCGCACAGTCGCTCGCGGCCTGGTCATTGACCACTGGCGACGCCAGGAACTGGCCCGAGCCTACCTTGAAGCGCTCGCGCACCTGCCCGAGGCGCATGCGCCGTCGGCGGAAACCCGCGAACTGCTGCTGGAGTTGCTCGAGCGCATTGCGCGCTTGCTCGATGGGCTCAAGCCCAAGGTGCGCCGTGCTTTCCTGCTGGCCCAGTGCGAGGGCTTGAGCCATAAGGCGATCGCCGAGCAGATGGGCATCTCGCTGCGCTCGGCAGAGCGTTACATTGCCGATGCCCTCTACCATTGCTACCTGCTGCGCTACGAAGACGAGTGCTGAAGCAATGAGCGTTGCTCCTCTGCCGCCCAAGGTGGTCAAGCAGGCCATCCACTGGATGCTCAAGCTGCGCGAGAGCGGCCACAATGCGCGCCTGCAACTGCAATGCGAACAATGGCGCGGCGAGCATCATGAGCATGAATTGGCCTGGCAGCGGGTGCTCGATCTCCATCAAGAGTTGAACCTGCGCGCCATCCCTGGCGCAGGAGTGGCTTTGCAGACCCTGGAGACCAGCGAACGTCGCTTGCACCGTCGACAGGCACTCAAGCTACTCACCGGCGTTGCGCTGGTAGGTTCGGCAGCCTGGTTGGGCAAGGATCTTCAGGTCCTCGACAATTGGACGTCGGACTACGCCACCGCTACTGGCGAGCGACGTAGCTTTGCTCTGCCGGACGGATCACTGCTGCAGCTCAATACTCAAAGTGCGGCGGACCTCGTCTTTGACGGTCGGCAGCGGCTCATTCGTCTCAAGCACGGCGAGCTGATGCTCACCTGCGCGACTCAGGGCCAGGACAGGCCGTTACTGGTTCAGACCCATGAGACCCTGCTGGAAGGCTTCGAGGGGCGCTTCGTGGTGCGTCAGGACAGCCATTGCACGCGGGTTAGCGTCAGCCAAGGCAAGGTGGCCATTCATCGCCCAGGCAATGGCGCGCTGCAATGGATGAGCAGCGGCCAGAATTGGCGACTCGATGGCCAAGGTGCACGTCTGTTGGAGCACCAGGACATGGATGCCGGGGCCTGGGTGGAAGGCTTGATCGTCACGCGGGACATGCGCCTGGCGGATTTCCTCGCAGAGGTGGCGCGCTATCGCCATGGCTATCTGGGTTGCAGCGACGAGATCGCTGACTTGCGCCTATCGGGTGTGTTCCGCCTGGAAGATACCGACAAGCTGCTGCAACTGCTACCGCAGACCCTGCCCGTCATTCTGCGCCAGCGTACGCGCTGGTGGGTACGCCTGGAACGCATGAGCTGAGATTGAGTTCTGCAAGATTTTTTGGCGGGAACCACTCGCAAGTCCGGCTAGGAAAGTAAGCAATTTCCTCTGCCCTTAACGATTCGACGGACCTGTCCATGCCGACCGCCCTGCCCTCGCAACGCGTCACCAACGAGAATGATTTTCGACCTGTCTTGAATTCCGCCAGCCTGCGCAAAGCTGTACGCGCCGCGCTGTTCGGTACAGCCCTTGGCATGAGCGCTATAGCGCCACCGGCTTTGGCTGCCCAGGCCAACACTGCTACCCAGCAATTCACGATCCCTGCTGGCAATCTCAACGATGTGCTCAACCAGTTTGCCCGCCAGGCCGGCATTACCCTTTCGAGCACGCCGCAGCTGACGGGTGAGCGGCAATCGCCAGGCCTGCAAGGGCATTACTCGACTGACCAGGCACTGCGTCAGTTGCTTAATGGCACCGGCCTTGAGGCCGTCAGCCAGGACGGCAGCAGTTACGTGCTGCGGGCGCAGCCTGAGGAGGCGGCATTGTCTCTGCCGGACACCGACGTTCGCGGTTTTGCCTTAGGTAACGCGCTGGGCAGCATGGAGGGCTACAACGCTACCCACAGCCAGATCGCGACCAAGACCAGTACGCCGATCCTGGAGACCACCCAGTCGGTCTCGGTGGTCACCCGTCAGCAAATGGACGACCAGGGTTCGCAGACCGTTGCCCAGGCCATGCGCTACACCCCAGGGGTGCTGACCAACCCCTATGGCGCGACCCATCGCTATGACTACGTGGCCATGCGCGGCTTCAACGACGGCTCGGTGGACAACATCTACGTCGATGGCTTGAAGTCCATGGGCGACAATGGCACCTACAGCACCATGCAGGTCGACCCGTACTTCCTGGAGCGCATCGACATCCTCAAGGGCCCCTCGTCGGTTCTGTACGGGCGCAGCTCGCCGGGCGGCCTGGTGGCGTTGACCACCAAGAAGCCGATGTTCGATCCGTATCACCAGATCCAGGCAACGGTCGGCACCCAAGGCCAACGGGGGATGGGCTTCGACTTCAGCGGGCCGCTGGATGATGACAAGCGCATCGCCTATCGCCTGACAGGCATTGCGGATTCATCCGACACCCAGTTCGATCACAACAAGGAAGAGCGCTACGCGATCGCCCCAGCAGTCAGCATCGACTTCAGCGAAGATACCTCGTTGACCTTGCAGGCTTATCTACAGAAAGACCCCAACGGCGGCTACCACGGTGCCCTGCCCTCTGATGGGGCCTTACATCCGCGTAACGGCCAGCGTCTGTCCGATCACTTTTTCGAAGGTGAGCTCAGCGACAACTACGAACGCACCCAACAGTCCTTCAGTTACCAATTGGAGCATCGCTTCAATGACGTCTTCACCGCACGGCAGAACTTCCGCTATCAGGATTCTGATGTGTCGATGGACCAGGTCTACTTCGCTGGCTGGGACGCGAGCGTGCCTGGGCGTAACGTGATGAACCGCGCCTATACCGGCGGCGACGAGCGTCTGCATTCGTTCATCATCGACAACATGCTGCAGGCTGAGTTCTTCACCGGCTCCGCCAAGCATACGCTGTTGCTGGGCACCGACTATCAGCGACGCAAGGCCGATGTGTCCTGGCGCTATGGCACGGTCGATAGCTTGGATGCCGGTAACCCGCAATACGGCAATGGCAATATCCAGGTGCTCGGTGAAAGCAACTACCTACGCCGTCTGCAACAGACAGGTGTGTACCTGCAGGACTTGGTCGAGCTGGACCAGTGGCGCTTCTCCCTGGGGCTGCGCCAGGACTGGGTGAAGGTATCTGAGGAGAATCGTGACAGCGATACTCGGGTCAGCGATAACCGCACCAAGTTCACCACCCGTGCGGGCGTGCTCTATCTGTTCGACAACGGCATTGCGCCTTACCTGAGCTACTCCGAGTCGTTCAACCCCAACACCGTCTCCGATCAGGATGGCCGCCCGCTCGCGCCTACCGAGGGCACCCAGTGGGAAGCGGGCATCAAGTACCAGCCTCCTGGTACTGACAACCTGTTCACTGCTTCGGTGTTCCGTATCGAGCAGGAGAACCTCGCATCCAAACAGCCAAACGAGGAGTTCTACCGGGCGGTGGGTGAGGTGCGCTCGCAAGGCCTTGAGCTTGAGGCACATGTGCAGGTGACCGATAACCTGAAGCTGCTGGGTGGCTATACCTTCACCGACATCGAGTACGCCAAGTCGATGCCGAGCGTGGTAACGCCGACCCTGGATAACAAAGGCAATTCGCCAACCCAAGCACCGAAGCAGATGTTCTCCCTGTGGGCCGATTACAACTTCCGCCAGGGCGCACTGGATGGCCTGCGCTTGGGTGGCGGCTTGCGCTATGTGGGGTACAGCTGGGTGGACTCGGAAAACAGCATGAAGGTGCCCTCCTACACGCTGTTCGATGCATCGATCGGCTACGACCTGGGCAAGGTGGGGCTCAAGGGCGTCGATCTACGGCTCAATGCCAATAACCTGACCAATGAACGCTATATCGCATCGTGTGCCAGCTTGAGCTACTGCTACATGGGTGAAGAGCGGAATGTGAGTGCTACGGTTAGCTATCAGTTCTGAGTGATTTGATTGAATGTAAAAAAGGCCCGCCCCTGGAACCAGGGGCGGGCCTTTTTTTGGGCTGTAATTAGTGGGGCGGCGCAGCAGCCCCACCAATAGTTCAGGCACCACAGTAGCCGCAGATATCTACCAGGCCTAGAAAAGACAAAACCCCTACCTGCTCACGCAGATAGGGGTTTTGCGAAATGAATCTTGACGATGACCTACTCTCACATGGGGAAACCCCACACTACCATCGGCGATGCATCGTTTCACTACTGAGTTCGGGATGGGATCAGGTGGT
>NZ_JAOYTM010000033.1:0-8895 GCF_025847435.2 Pseudomonas sp. BT-42-2 | reverse complement strand
AGGTGCCTGTAGGGCCAGGTGCGCCAGCACCCTTCGGCGCAGCCGAAGGCGCGAGATGTAGATTTGCGCAGCAAATCGTAGGCCGCGCGGGCCCGGAAGGCGCCGGCGCGAAGGGACCCGTAGCGCAGCGGAGGGCCGGATGGTGGAGCGCAGACCTTTTTGGTTACTTTTGGCTGGGCCGGCACACCGGGCGTTTGCCAAAAAGTGACCCGCCGTAAGGGCGGAAGGGGCCATTAGCAGCACCCCAAAAAACGGATAAGCCCCCAACACCAGAACACCAGAACACCAAATCCAGCATTGCCCCCCAACCCCAGCTCCGCTAGCGTTACACCACCCACCAAGGAAGCCCCCATGCCATTGACCTGCGAACCCCTGCACGCCTCCCCACAGCTCGATCTCTCATGGGTACGAGCCCACGGCAGCGCACGCTTCGCAAGGCACACCCATGACGAATACGTGCTGGGCGCCAACCTAAGCGGCATGGAACAGATCTGGCTCGACGGCCACGAACTAGAAGTCCCCCCAGGCCAGGTCACGCTCTACAACCCACTGGCAGTCCAGGCCTCGGAATTCGCTGAAGGAGGCGTCGAGTACATCAGCCTGCACCTGAGCACCGACGCCATGAGCCAGGTCATCGGCGATAACAACCTACGCTCGACCACCCAGCCTCCCAGCTTCGAGCAAGGCATCCTGCACCACCCTGCCCTGTTCAGCGCCTTGCTCGAACTGGCCCAGGCGCCTGATGATCAGCGCGAACAAGCACTGTTACTGGTACTCGCCCAACTGCTGGAGCAACCGTCGAAATCACCAGGAGAACACTCTGTTGCCATCGCCAACAGCTTGGCCCTGATGCGCGCGCACCTGGACCTGCGCCTGGAGCTCGATCAACTGGCGCAAGCGGCTGGCCTGAGCAAGTACCATTTCGTACGCTGCTTCAAGAAGGCCACCGGCCTGGCGCCTTTGCAATACCACATGCAACTGCGCCTGATCGAAGCCCGGCGCCGTTTGCGCATCGGCCTACACCCGCGAGACGTCGCGCTGGACCTGGGCTTTTATGACCAAAGCCATTTCATCACCGCCTATCGCCGCGTACACGGCGTTACCCCGCAGTGCTATGCCGCGACCAGAATGAATTCCCGATAACCCGAGACAATCACATACACCGCGAAGTAGCAGAAGATCGCCGCCGACAGCAGGTATGACCAAGTCAGCAAGCGATCCCCCAGCAAGCGTCCGCCATGGCTGGCAACGCCGCACAGACTCACGCACCAGAGCAACCCAGCGGCAAAGAAGCCACTGAGAAACAACCCCGCATCCAACATACTGCCGGCCCCTGAACGGGAGATCAGCACCCCACCCACTGCGGCGAACCAGAGAATCGCACTGGGCGATGACATGGCCAGGAAGATCCCGCGCAAAAACTCGCGCCAGCCCGACTCCACCACCACCTCGGCCCGGCCATCCACGTGCCCACCGCGCCAGGCCGCCAGCAGCATCTTTGCGGCAAACCACACCAGCAACACCGAGCCGCCCAGCCACAAGACCCAGCGCACAGTCTCGAACTGCAGCAACACCGTCATCCCCGCCAGCGCCGCAACGGCATAGACCAAATCACCCACGCAGGTGCCCAGCCCCAACCAGAAACCCTGAACAAAGCCGCGCTGCATGGCCAGGGTGATCATGGCGATATTGGCAATGCCGATGTCCAGGCACAGGGACAGGCTGAGGAGAAAACCATTGGAAAAAGGCATGGGGACTCGATTACGAAAGGGCAAGCAGCTATCTAACGGAAGAGACGGCAACGTGTATTGGAACAAATTGCTGATGCCAAAACCCAACACGCTAACGCGCAGCGCCACCCCCTGCCGGCTTAATCCAGCAGCAGCTGTGCATAACGCTGGCGATCGATATTCGCCCCACTGAGCACCACCGCCACTCGCTTGCCCTGCTGGCTGTCACGCTCCTGGAGCAACGCTGCCAGTGCGGCCGCACCTGCGCCTTCAGCGGTGTTATGAGTGGTCTCGTGGTAGATGCGCATGGCCTGGGCGATCTCCTCGTCGCTGACCCGCACGATCCGCGCCGCATGTTCGCCGATCATGGCGAAGGCATCCGGGTGAGGGACCCGGCAGGCCATGCCATCGGCAAAGGTGTCGGCCGTCGCGGTGGTGACGATCCGGCCCCGCTCGAAACTCTGCGCATAGGCATCGGCAGCGCTGGACACCACGCCAACGATCTGCGTCTTCAACCCCAGCAGATTGCGCGCCTGGATCAGGCCACAGATCCCTGAGCCCATGCCGATCGGCACGTAGACGCAATCGAGCTCCGCCACGGCTTCGAACAACTCAAGCGCGTACGTCGCCACGCCGCGCACCAGTTCAGCGTGGAACGACGGCACCATCTCATAGCCAAGCTCGGCGGCCAGCCTGGCAGCCTCCTCGCGGGCCACGTCAAAGTCCACCCCATGCTCGATCAGCTCGGCGCCCAGCGCGCGCATGGCAGCGTTTTTCTCCCGCGAGTTGCCCTCAGGCACCACGATCACCAATGGGATACCCGCCTGGCCCGCGGCCAGCGCCATGCTCTGGCCATGGTTGCCACGGGTAGCCGTGACCAGCCCGCGTGGCGGCTTGCCGCTGGCCAGCAGCGAGCGCACATAGACCAACCCGCCACGCACTTTGAATGCACCGGTAGGGGCATGGTTCTCGTGCTTGACCCACACCTTGCAGCCCACCCGCTCGGCTAGCAAAGGCCACGCGTGCTGAGCGGTGGCGGGAACATGCTGGTGCACGAAAGCGGCGGCTTCACGCAGGGCAGGCAGGTCGAACATGGCGATCATCCTTCATCGGGGCTGAGGTTGATCCGATCCTAGGCGCAGGGCATTGTATGGGTAAATCGATATATTGCATGGGTAGCAATTTCGTGTGGATTCCCAACCTTGCTGAGAACGGCCAGCCGCGCTATCTGGCGCTGGTCGAGGCGATTGCCGAGGCGATCGAGCGCGGCGAATTGAAAGTCGGTGAGCGCCTGCCACCGCAGCGGCGCCTGGCCTGGAAACTGGGGCTCAACCCCAGCACCACCCAGCAAGCCTATCGCGAAGCTGCCGCGCGCCATCTGGTCGCAGGCGCAGTGGGCCGAGGCACCTATGTCCTGGCGGGGAGCAAGGAGGCGACGCTGTTTCGCCTCAAGCGGCATGACGCACAGCAGCAGGTGATCGACCTGTCGACCAATGTGCCAGTGGTCGACCCGCACAGCCACGATCTGCAGCACAGCCTGCGCGCCCTGCTCGATCAGGGTGCCAGTGAACTCCTCGACCATTATCTGGACGCCGAGCAATTGCTCCTTGGCCGCCTGCACGGCGCGCGCTGGCTGGCCAATCGCGGGCTGACGCTGGCGATCGATGAACTGCTGCTGTGTGGGGGCGCGCAGCAGGCGCTGGGCTGCGTGCTGCAATCGCTGTGTGCCGATGGCGCGCCGGTAATGGTCGAGGCGTTGACCGCACCCGGCATCAAGGCCGCCTGCCGCCAGTTGCGCCTGCCGGTGCACGGGGTGGCCCTGGATGAGCACGGCCTGCGTCCGGATGAACTGGACCGCGTGGCGCGCGCCAGTGGGTCGCGGCTATTGGTGATCACCCCGACCCTGCACAATCCCACCGGCAGTTGCATGGACGCCGCCAGGCGCCAGGCCATCGCCGAGGTGGTCAAGCGCCACAAGCTGCTGGTGGTCGAGGATGATGTGTATGGCGCGCTGACCGATCAACCGCCCTTGTACCCCTTGCTCGATGGCCAGGGCATCCTCATCAGCAGCTTGTCGAAAACCGTCGCCGCCGGGCTGCGCCTGGGTTGGATCGTAGGCCGTCCAGCGCTGCTGGCGCAGATCGATCCGCACAGCCAAGCCACCCATTGGCCGGTTTCACCCTTGAACTTGCGCATCGCCGGTCAGTGGCTAGAAGACGGCACTGCAGCACGCCGCCTGGCCTGCAATCGCACAGAAATTCAAGCGCGTTGGCGCTTGGCGCACAGTCTGCTGGGCGAGGCACTGGTCAAAGGCCGTATACCTTCACCGCATATCTGGGTCGCCACCGGCGAAAGCGCAGAAGCGGTGGTGCGCAAGTGCCGTGAGCGCGCCGTAGAGGTGGTGCCAGCGAGTGTCTTCGCAATTGGCGTCGAACAAGTGCAGGCCGTGCGCATCAGTCTGTCGGCGGCTACCAGCCGGGCACAACTCAAACAAGGGCTGGAAGCCGTGCGACAGGCCTTGGGGCTGGGCTGATCAGCCCTGGCTGCAGCCTTCACCCATGGCGCGGTACTGGATGGTGTGGACGTGGCCCTGATGGTCTTCGTAAGTCATGGTGGCAGGCACCACTTCGCAGACATTGGGGATGGTCGACAGGCTGATCACGCGTTTGATGTCGAGGTTGGTTGAGTAGTCGTACTGCTCGACCACAGACTGGCTGGAAACAGGCTGGACCTCATCGGCGAGGGCGAACGAGGACATACCGACCAATGCAAGAATCAGTAATGCTTTCATGGAGTGTGGCCTTCAAGGCAATCAAGCTGATCGATTGACTTCAATATGCCGTCAATGGCGCGGAGAAGTTGTCATCAACTGCGAAGATGACACGAAGTACCGATCCCGCTATGTCGTACTGCTGGGGGGATGATTGAATTTTACGCCTGGTCTGCAATAGTTGAAGCCCGCAGTCGGACATTCACCCTTGCGCGATTTGCAACAATCTGCGACAAAATACTCCGACCTGAAAGGCTGAAAACCGCGTTTTAGAGCAGCTCCAATTGTATTCATTGCCGGCCTCGTCCCGCGATCACGCCAGCATTGCCCCCAGGAAAACCATGCCACCCTTCCAATTCACCCCCTTGATCGGCCTACAGCGCCGCTTGCTCGACAACTTCTATAAGCAACATGGCACCCGCATGCGCGCAGCCGCCGACGGCCAGCTGTGGGTAGCCCGAGCGCAGGCAATCATCGCGGGCCTGAGCCTGACCCCAGTTGCTCAAGGCCATTGGCTGACCGGGCTGTTGGTCGACCCGCAATGGCGCGGCCGTGGGGTGGCAGGCCAACTGATCGATGCAGCCCTGGCGCAGACCGGTGACCCCACCTGGCTGTTCTGTCACCCTGATCTGCTGCCGTTCTACCTGCGGCTGGGTTTCAGCCCTTGCCAGAGCCTGCCAGAGGCCCTGGCCATGCGCCTGGCGCGCTACCAGCGCAGCAAGAACCTGCGGGCAATGGTGCGCAATCAGTCGTCGGCGACGTCAAGCCCTGGGAACAACACCTCGGTATAACCGAACTTGGAAAAATCCTGGATCCGCGACGGATACAGCCGGCCAATCAGGTGGTCGCACTCATGCTGAACCACCCGGGCGTGAAAGCCATCGGCAAAGCGGTCGATCGGAGTGCCCTGGGGATCGACCCCGGAATAACTGATGTGCTTGTAGCGTGGCACCACCCCGCGCAGGCCTGGCACCGACAGGCAACCTTCCCACCCCTCTTCTATCTCGGTCCCCAAAGGGGTGATCAGCGGGTTGATCAAAATGGTCTGGGGCACCGGCTCGGCATCCGGATAACGCTCGCTGCGCTCGAAGCCAAAGATCACCAGTTGCAGATCGATACCGATTTGCGGCGCCGCCAGGCCGACCCCGCCAACATGGCGCATGGTTTCGAACATGTCGTCGATCAGTTGCTTCAACTCGGCACTACCAAGCATGTGCTCAGGCACCGGTGGGGCAATGCGCAGCAGGCGTTCATCGCCCATCTTGAGGATGTCACGGATCATCAGGGGTTCGGCTCACGGGTCTGGTGGGGTTCGGCTGCAGCAGGATGCTCATGGCCGAGCACGGTGATGGTTTCCTGCGGCTTGCTGCCGTCGAAATCCTTCTCGCCAGGATCCTTGCCTTCGGCAGACATGTGCTCGATCACCGCATTCATCTCGGCACCGAGCAAGAGTACGGCGGCAGAAATATAGAAGTACAGCAGCAGCACGATGATCGCCCCGATACTGCCATACATGGCGTTGTAGTCGGCGAATGTCTTGACGTAGTAGCCAAAACCCAGCGAGGCGATGATCCACACCACCACGGCCAACACCGAACCTGGGGTAATGAAGCGGAATTTTTGTTTCACGTCCGGCATGACGTAGTAGATCAGCGCCACCGCCACCATCATCAGAACGATGATCGCCGGCCAGCGCAGGATGGTCCACAGGGTGACGATGAACTCCTGCATGCCGATCTGCGCGGCGATCCACTCCATCACCTGCGGCCCCAGGACCATCAAGGCGGCGGCGGCCAGGAGCATGCCGGCGATGCCGACGGTATAGAAGATCGACAGCGGAATGCGCTTCCAAACCGGCCGCCCTTCTGGCACGTCGTAGGCGGCGTTCATTGCGCTCATCATCAGCCGCACACCGGCCGAAGCGGTCCACAGGGCAATCACGATACCGACTGAAAGCAGGCCGCCCTTGGACTGCTGCAACTGATCGATCACCGGATTGACTTGCTCCAGCGCCTGCGGCGGCAGCACCAGCTCGGACTGCAAGCGCAGCCAGGAGAAAAAGTCTGGCAGGTGCAGGAAACCGATCAGGGCGATCAGGAACAACAGGAACGGGAACAGCGAAAACAGCATCTGGTAAGCCAGCGCGGAGGCATAGGTGGACATCTCGTCATCGAGAAACTCGCTGACGGTGCGCACCAACACACGGTGCAAGGGCAGGCCTTGCAGGGCAGGGAAAATCATAGCGTCTCCTTTCGCCGCTTGATCATCATGGGGCAGGCCGACTACCCGGGCAGGCCTTGTTGATTGCATGCAAGTCTAATAGACCACGCGCGCGCCGTTGCTGCTCATTGCCGCACAAAAAGAAAACGGCCACCTATAGGCAGCCGTTTTCCTACACGGCAGACGGTCAAGGCTTCTTCACAGCATCCTTTACTTCGCCAACCTTTTGCTGAACCTCACCCTTGACCTCTTGGGCTTTGCCTTCGCCCTTGAGCCTTTCGTTACCGGTGACCTTGCCAACGCCCTGTTTGATATTGCCCACCGCTTCGTTGGCCAAACCTTTAGCTTTGTCTTTGGTACCACTCATGGGGAAATCTCCTTGAGGCAAAGACACGAGAAAACGTGTCGACATAGGATCGACTCATGCCCCTTGGCCAGAGTTTCAATTGATTTGCTGATCGCCCACCCAACGGCAATCAGCGGGCGAATACCGCACCGATTCAGCCGCACTGCCTGCGCAAGCGGGTACAGCTTCCCTAGAATCCCTGCAAACGGCCGCCCACCGCAGGTGGCCCATTGATAACAACAACAGTTTTGGAATCCTGCACCCATGCGTTTCATGCCTGTGCTGACAGCCTTGCTGCCGCTGCTCCCCCTACCGGCCCTGGCCACGCCCCAGATTACCCCGCAAACCTTGCAGGTCGACCGCTACGCCGATGACGGCAAGCCCGGCAGCTTGCGCTGGGCGATCGAGACCAACAATGAAAACCCTGGCCGCTACCAGATCGACATCGCGGCGGTCGGTCAGCCGCCCTATGTCATCAAGCCCAACAGCGCCCTGCCAGAAATCAAGGGCCCGGTGCGCATCACCGGCCTCTCCTGGGCACGCGACGGCCAGTACATCGCCATCGATGGCTCCGGCTACATCAAGGACCAAGGCGTACGCACCTGCCCTGGCGCCCTGCCCGGCCAGTTCGGCACCAACGTGCGCACCACCACCCACCCTGGGCTGGTCCTGCGCGACACACAAGGGGTGCAGATCAGCGGGCTGGAGGTGCGTAACTTCTGCATTGGCATCCTGGTCAACCGCGCCAGCGGCAACGTCATCCAAGACAACCGCATCGTTGCCAACAAAGGCGGCGCCGGGATCATGCTCACCGGCGATGACGGCGCCGGTAACCCCACTGCCACAACGACGAACAACAACAAGGTCTTGCGCAACCAGCTGATCGACAACGGCGATGGCCTCGAGCTGACACGCGGTGCCGCGTTCAACCTGGTGGCCGACAACCTGTTCCGTTCGACCGAGGCCAACCCCGAACCTTCGCAAGGCATCGAGATCCTTTTGGGTAACGACAACAGCGTGGTGCGCAACCGCTTCGAGAACTACTCCGACGGCCTGCAGATCAATTGGGGCAAGCGCAATTACCTGGGTGCCAACACCTTCAGCGGCAACTCCATCGGCGTCAGCGTGACCGGCGAGGGCAATATCCTCGATGGCAACCTGATCCACGGTAACCGCATCGGCGTGGCCCTGCGCCCGGAACCAGACACCACTCGCACCCGCCTGACCGCCAATCGCATCTGGGCCAACAGCCAGGACATTCGCCGCTGCGAGGCGGGCGGTTCGTGTGTCGCCGATCAACGCACCGGCGCAATCATCTTCGGCGTGCCGGCCCAGGCCCATGCGCTGTACGTCGGTTCGCGGGGCGTCGGGGCAGATCTGCCCAAGGCAGAGCAAGCGATCATCTGTGACGCCAAGGGTGAGCCCAAGCCTTGCCAGCCGCTGCCTAATCACAACCAGCAGCCACCGAGGCTGACCGCCTTGCGTAATGAGGTTGTACGAGGCGAGGTACAGGGGCCTGCGTCGAGCCTGTTGCGTATCGAGCTGTTCGGCAATGCCAATGCCCAAGCCACCGAAGCGGAGCAGTACCTGGGGGAAGTGCTGGTCAACAGCGATGCACATGGGCGGGCGCAGTTTGCCCAGTCGCTGCAGAATGCCGCGGGGTTGCACAGTTTTACCGCGACGGTGACCACTGCTGATGGGGCCACTTCGGAGTTGAGTCAGCCGTTAAAGCGCTAAGGCAGATGAGTCGGCGTGCGGCCTCTTCGCGGGCAAGCCCGTTCCCACAGGTGCCCCGCTGACTCTGGATTCAGCGGGGTACCTGTGGGAAC
>NZ_JAOYTM010000032.1:0-11835 GCF_025847435.2 Pseudomonas sp. BT-42-2 | reverse complement strand
GGCAAGCCCGCTCCCACGGGCAGCGTGGGAGCGGGCTTGCCCCGCGATAGCGTCAGCACAGGCGACACGTTTGTGCGCGGATCAGATCAACCCACCCCCCTCATCCTCTTCGATCAGGTTGTTCAGGCTGCCCAGGGCCTTACGCGCCGTTGAACGGTTGAGCAGCTTGGACTGCGCCCCCACCGGCAGGTCGGTGATGCTTATCACCCCCTTGCTGGTGAGCACCTCGATCAAGTCCTCGAGCACCCGGATCATGTCCAGATCGCTCTGTTTGAGCTGCTTGAGGCTGTTCTCCACGAGATCGTCAGCAAACCACTCCTGAATTTCGGCATGGTCGGCCGGAAGCATTTCCGTGTAGTGCTCAAACGGGGCCGCTTCTACCCGCAGCAACTGGCCGTCGATGTCGCGTTGCACGTAGAACATGGCGTCCTCCCACAGCATGGTGATCCCTTCTGATTAACAAGCAGCATAGGCAATGTTCTGCGCCAGTGATCCGCTGCCAGCCCATCAGCTATTCGAGTTGTCGATCTTGATCGTCGGGTCGGCCCCGCTGATCAACGAATTGATCGTGGTATTCGACCAGTTGACCCCTTCCAGCTTGATCGACACATCGACGTTGGCCAGCCCGCCTGCCGCATTCAATTTTCCTTCGGTACTGATCTGCAGAGTCGATTCGCCGCCCACCGTAGTGATCTTCAGGTAGTTGTCGATGGTCGTGCCACGTTCGGCCTGGAGCAGGTCGCTCAAGTCCAGACGGTCCCCTTCGGCGGGCTTGAAGTCCTTGATCACGTCGTTGCCGAGGTCGCCGGCCTTCCACACAAAGGTATCGGTCCCGGCGCCACCGCTGAGGATATCGTTACCCTTGCCGCCGATCAGCGTGTCGTTACCGGCGCCGCCGAACAGCACGTCATTGCCTTCACCACCGAGCAAGGTGTCATTGCCGGTGCCGCCAAGGAGGATGTCGTTGCCCTTGCCACCATCGATGTAGTCGTTACCGCCCTGACCGAAGATAATATCGTTGCCGGCTCCGCCCATCAGTGTGTCGGCGCCGTCATTGGCCCGCGAGATATCGAACTCGGTGTAATGCTCGGTGACGTACTGGTGCATCAGCCGTGCATCGACTTCGCCGGCATCGACCCCCAGCTTGGTCGCGACAAACGCCTGGATCGCCTCGACCCCGGTGCCGGGAATCGAATCGAATGTCACCAGGTCGCCGAAGATGATGTCGTGACCATCGCCGCCGTCGACTTTATCGGCTCCAGGTTGGGTGACTTCGGTATGGCCGAGGATGGCTTCGGCCAACTTGCTCGGGTCGATGTTGGTCTGCGGCGTCTTGTCCGAATCGTACGGCTTGAGGTCATCCTTGTTGATTTCGCTGTTCAGACCGATGGCTTCGACCGACGACAGCGCCGAGAGAATCAGGAAACTCGCCGTCGAGTTGTTCAGGGTGGCGTCGCTGCTCGAATTGCCGGTACCGGCGCGGTTGGACAACTCGTAGCCGCCGTTACCTTCGGCACGGATCATGCCGGTGGTCACGGTGTTCCACTTGTAGCTCCAGGTGAAAATGTCGAAGCTGCCGCGGGTCTGTGCAGTCAGGTTGCCGCTGCTGTCGATCGACACCCGGTTGGTGGTGTCGAGCTGATAGTTGGTGACGGTATCACCAGCTTTGTAGTTGATGGTGGTGAGGAAGGTGTCGAGCTTGACGCTGCTGTTGGCCAGGTTCGGGTTGGCCTGCTCGCCGCTCTGATAGTAGGTTGGCTGGCCGTCGGTGATGAAGAAGGTCTGGTTGCTGCCGGTATTGCCGGCATCCTTGAGGTTCTGGAACCAGTTGGCCGTGGTCTTGAAGGCGTCCTCGTAGTTGGTGCCGCCGTCGGAGCTGAGGGTCTTCAGAGCGTCGAGCAAGGTCTGCAGCCCGGCGTCGTTAAGTTTGACCGCCAC
This sequence comes from Pseudomonas sp. BT-42-2, assembly GCF_025847435.2. NCBI lineage: Bacteria > Pseudomonadati > Pseudomonadota > Gammaproteobacteria > Pseudomonadales > Pseudomonadaceae > Pseudomonas > Pseudomonas sp. BT-42-2. Next base: position 9,897 of record NZ_JAOYTM010000032.1, on the reverse strand, counting down.
GGTACTCTTGACCTGGGTGGCGAAGTCGACCAACAGCACGTTGACCGTACCGGACTGCGCACCCTTGACGCTGGCCGCCAGCGTCTTGAACACCGACTCCATGGATTTTTTTGCCGCATCGACGCCGGCTGAACCCATGCTGCCGGAGGTGTCGACAATGAAGGCGATGTTGTAGTCCTTGCCGGCGACCACGTGCAGGCCGGTCACGTCCGCCACCACCAGGTCATTGTTGAAGGTGCCGCTCACGGTGTCGTTGTCGCTACCCAGGTTGCTGGTGGTATAGGTCTGCGGATAGACCGTGACCTTGAGTGTGCCTTCGTTAGTCGCCGTGCTGCCGCCGACGGTTTCTGTCGAGGTCGAGCTGACCTTCACGTCGAACTGGCCGTAATAATAGGCCGGTGGCTTGATCGCCAGGCTGCCTAGGTTCCAGCCGCTGACATCGACCGCCGTAGCGCCCACGGTGAGGCTGTGGCCGGCGTTGTCGCTGAGCACTGAGCCTGCCGGAATTCCGCTGAGCTTGACGCTGAGGGTCTCGGAACCGTCGGTGTCGGTCAGGCTCGAGCTGATACCGACCAGCTTGACGCTGCCGTTCTCGGGCCCTTCGTTGAGCTTGAAGCCGTCGTAGTAGCCCTGGCCGTTGCTGCCATGCAGGTCGGAAACGCTGACCCCGGCGTTCTCCAGTGCGGTGACGTTGGGGTACATCGGGATGGCGGTGCTGTTGAGGTCGCCCACCGTACCACTGCCCACCTTGACGTTGACGTCGTAGCTGCCCGGGCCGGACTGGTTGGCATGGTAGATCTCCAGCGTGTAATAACCGCTGACGCTTGGTGTGTAACTACCAGCCACGGTACCGCCGGCGCCCCAGGTGGCGGTGACCACGTTCTTGCCGCCGATGGCCACCAGCAGGCTGTCGTCGGCGCTGCCGCTGAAGGTGTAGGTCTTGCCGGCTTCGAGGTAGATCAGGCCGGAGGTCTTCGAGCCGGAGCCGCCAGCCACGCTAGCGTCGGACTGCACGTTGGTGGTGGTCTGGCTACTGCTGGCTTTGCCTGAGTTGGCGAACACCGTTTTCAGCGCATCGCCGGTGATGCCATTGCCGTTGGTCCCTAGGCCAGTCAGGCTGGTCCAGGTCTCTTTGGTCAGGCCCAGCGAGTTGACGGTGTTGTTGCCGATGTTCAGATCCGGTTTGTCGGCCACCGGCGTGATGTCCACCTTCAAGGTGGTTTCGCTGCCAGGGGTGACGCCATCGGTAGGCTTGTACTTGATCTGAGCGTAGTCGGCCTGCTTGTTGCCTATCCCAGTCCCGCCAAAGCCGTCGGCACCAGACTGGTTGGCCAGCGGTACGAACTTGAGCTTGCCCGCGGCGATGTCGGCCTGGCTGATGGTCTGGTTGACGCTGACGTTGACCCACGCCGTGCCGTTGTTGAACTTCAGGCTGCCCAAGTCAGGCAGCTTGGTGATGGTCACGCCCAGGCTCGACAGGCTGCTGTCGACATCGCTGACGTTGAAGTTGCTCCAGCTCAGCACCAGCTCGGTGTCCTCGGTACCGGTGGCGGCGCCACCTGTGGACACCGGCGCGTCATTGACCGCCACCACGTTGACTGTGGTGGTCGCGGTATTGGAGGTGTTGACCCCGTCGGTCACCGTTACCGTAATCACCCGTGGCGTGGTGCTGGGATCTTCGCTGGTATTGCTGAAGGTGATGTTCTTGATCGCCTGCATGTAGTCGGCCAACGTTGCGTTGCCGCTCAGGCTAAGCACCACTTTGCCGTCGCTGATGGCGGTGGTGACAGTGATGCCGTTGACATTACTGCCCAGGTTGAGCACATCTCCTGGCTGGCGGTTGCCCAGGGTGACGGTGGCACCAGTGAGCTGAGCGCTGTCGAAATCGGTGATCGAGACATCCAGGTCACCGATCGAGACACCACTCTGGTTCTCGCTATAGCTGGTCTGGAAGTCGGCGCCGGTCTTGCCGCTAGAGTCGTTGCCGTCCAGGTCCAGCACGGGCGCTGGTTCGTAGATCTGGGTGGTGACGCTGCCGGCATTGGCGTTGACCACCAGGCCTTCAAAGTTGCCGCCGGTGGCCGAATCGATCTTCACCGTCAACTGCTCGGTGCCCTCGCTGACGTTGTCCTGAAGGGTGGGGATGCTAAAGGTGGCCTGGGTGCTGCCCGCCTTGATCACCGCCGTGGCGACGCCGGTGTAATCGGTGCCGTTGCTGGCAGTGCCCGAGTAACTCAGCTTGACCGTGACATCGGTTTGCGCGGCATTGCTCAGCGTAAGGGTATAGGTGGCGCTGCTGCCTTCAGCCACCGCGGCGGTGCCACTGATGCCCAGGGTGGTGGTGCTGATCGTGTCGGTAACCGCGGTGACCGCTGGGGAACTGACCACCGCAAGGTTCTCGAAGTTACCGCCGCTGGCGCCAGTGATGCGGGTGCTGATGGTGGTAGCGTCGAGATAGGCGTCATCCGCAGGCGCAGCCACGGTGACACTGCCGGTTGTCTGGTTGGCGCCGATGGTGATGGTCTGGCCGTTGCTCAGGGTGACCGTGACCGGAGTACCGGCAGGGTTGGTCAGGGTTGCGGTGTAGACGATGCTGCCGCCTTCGGCGACGGTCGGGGTGGCGCTGAGGGTGACTGTAGTGGTGTCCGGCAGATCGGTCACGCTGGTGCTGACAGGCGTCTTGTTGGCCACCAGGTTCTCATAGTTGCCGCCGCTGACGTTGGTGATGCTGTTGGTGACCGGGGCATGGCCTTGATAGACGTCATTGCTCACCGGCGTGCTGACAGTCCCCGAGCTTTGTCCAACGGCAATGGTAATGGTCTGGCCGTTGGCCAGGCTTACCACGACCGGGGTACCGGTTACCGGGGCAGTAACACTGGCGGTGTAGATGATATTGCCCGCCTCGACGACCGAGGGCGTGGCGGTCAAGGAGACGGTTGAGGTGTCGACCGTGTCGCTGACGTTGGTCACTGCCGCATTGCCGTTGACCGCGAGGTTCTCGAAGTTGCCGCCCGAGACATTGGTAATCCGCGCGCTTACCGTGCCCGCATCGATGTAAGGGTCATCCGCGGGCGCAGCGACCGTTACGCTGCCGGAAGTCTGGTTGGCGCCGATAGTGATGGTCTGGCCGTTGCTTAGGGTCACCGTGACCGCTGTGCCGGCTGGGTTGGTCAGGGTCGCGGTGTAAACGATGCTGCCACCCTCGGCCACGGATGGCGTGGCTGACAGCGAGACGGTGGTGGTGTCTTGCGAATCGGTCACGCTGGTGCTGACCTGGGCCGGATTGCCGACCAGGCTCTCGTAGTTGCCACCGCTGACATTGGTGATGCTGTTGGTGACCGGGGCGTGGCCTTGATAGACATCATTGCTCACGGGTGTGCTGACAGTGCTGGAGCTCTGGCCAACCGGGATGGTAATGGTCTGGCCGTTGGCCAAGGTCACCACGACCGGGCTGCCGGTGACCGGCGCATTGACGCTTGCGGTGTAAAGGATACTGCCGCCCTCAGCCACCGAAGGCGTGGCCGTCAGAGACACGGTTGAGGTGTCGATGGTGTCGGTAACCTGGGTCACCACAGTTGCCCCGTTGACCGCCAGATTCTCGAAGTTACCGCCTGAAGCACCGGTGATTCGCGCGCTGACCGAGCCGGCATCGATGTAAGGGTCATCCGCTGGCGCCGCGACCGTCACGCTGCCCGAAGTCTGGTTCGCGGCGATGGTGATGGTCTGGCCGTTGCTCAAGGTAACCGTCACCGGCGTGCCGGCCAAATTGGTCAGGGTCGCGGTATAAACGATGCTGCCACCCTCGGCCACGGATGGCGTGGCCGATAGCGATACAGTGGTGGTGTCCTGCAAGTCGGTGACCGACGTGCTGACCTGGGCCGGATTGCCGACCAGGCTCTCGAAGTTGCCACCGCTGACATTGGTGATGCTGTTGGTGACCGGGGCGTGGCCTTGATAGACATCATTGCTCACGGGCGTGCTGACAGTGCTGGAGCTTTGGCCAACCGGGATGGTGATGGTTTGGCCGTTGGCCAAGGTCACCACCACCGGCGTGCCGGTCACCGGCGCATTGACGCTTGCGGTGTAGACGATGCTACCGCCTTCCGCCACTGAAGGCGTGGCAGTCAGAGTGACCGTGGTGGTGTCCTGTACATCAGTAACGCTGGTGGTAACCGGTGCCGGGTTGCCAACCAGATTCTCATAGCTGCCGCCACTTACTCCCGTGATGTTCGTGGTTACTGGTGCATGGCCCTGGTAGACATCGTTGGTCACCGGGGTGCTGACGGTGTTGGAGCTTTGGCCAACCGGGATGGTGATGGTCTGGCCATTGGCCAAGGTCACGATCACAGGGCTACCGGTGACCGGTGCATTGACCGACGCGGTGTAAACGATGCTGCCGCCTTCCGCCACCGAAGGCGTAGCATTCAGGGTGACCGTGGTGGTGTCCTGCACATCGGTGACAGTGGTAGAAACCGGTGCCGGATTGCCAACCAAGTTCTCATAGCTGCCGCCACTCACTCCCGTGATGTTCGTGGTGACCGCAGGATGTCCCTGATAGACGTCGTTGCTCACCGGTGTGCTGACAGTGCTGGAACTCTGGCCAACCGGGATAGTGATGGTTTGGCCATTGGCCAAGGTCACGATCACCGGACTACCTGTGACCGGCGCATTGACCGAAGCGGTGTAAACGATGCTGCCGCCCTCAGCGACCGAAGGTGTGGCGGTCAGGGTGACCGTGGTGGTGTCCTGGACATCGGTGACAGTGGTAGAAACCGGCGCTGGGTTGCCGACCAGATTCTCGTAATTGCCGCCACTGACGTTGGTGATGTTCGTGGTTACTGGTGCATTGCCTTTATAGACATCATTGCTCACCGGAGTGGTGACAGTGCTGGAGCTCTGGCCAACCGGGATGGTGATGGTTTGGCCGTTGGCCAAGGACACAACCACCGGGCTACCGGTGACCGGCGCATTGACCGAAGCGGTGTAAACGATGCTGCCACCTTCCGCGACCGAGGGTGTGGCGGACAGGGTGACCGTGGTGGTGTCCTGCACATCGGTGACAGTGGTAGAAACCGGCGCTGGGTTGCCGACCAGATTCTCGTAATTGCCGCCACTGACGTTGGTGATGTTCGTGGTTACTGGTGCATGGCCTTGATAGACATCATTGCTCACCGGAGTGGTGACAGTACTGGAGCTCTGGCCAACCGGGATGGTAATGGTCTGGCCGTTGGCCAAGGTCACCACAACAGGTGTACCTGTTACCGGCGCTCCGACCGAGGCGGTATAGGTGATGCTGCCGCCTTCAGCCACAGTCGGGCTCGCAGTGAGCGATACGGTCGAGGTATCTACAGTATCGGTAATGTTGGTCACTGCCGGAGCATTAATGATTGCCAGATTCTCGAAGTTGCCACCCGTAGCAGTGGTGATCCGCGCGCTGACCGAGCCGGCATCGATGTACGGGTCATCGCCCGGCGCAGCCACAGTTACACTGCCCGAAGTCTGGTTTGCGGCGATGGCGATGGTCTGGCCGTTGCTCAAGGTAACCGTGACCGGCGTGCCGGCGGGATTGGTCAAGGTCGCGGTATAGACAATGCTGCCGCCTTCAGCGACCGAAGGCGTAGCCGTCAGGGTCACCGTAGTGGTGTCCTGTGCATCGGTAACGCTGGTGGTAACCGGTGCCGGATTACCAACCAGACTCTCGTAGTTGCCGCCGCTGACACTGGTGATGCTGTTGGTGACTGGGGCATGCCCCTGATAGACGTCGTTGGTCACCGGCGTACTGACAGTGCCAGAGCTTTGACCGATTCCAATGGTAATGCTCTGGCCGTTGGCCAGGGTCACGACCACCGGGCTGCCGGTGACCGGAGCCCCGACCGAAGCGGTGTAGACGATACTGCCGCCTTCGGTTACCAATGGTGTAGCAGTAAGGGTAACGGTGGTGGTGTCCTGAATATCGGTCACGGCAGTGGAGACTGACGCCTGATTCGCGACCAGGTGCTCGTAACTGCCGCCGCTGACATTGCTGATGCTGTTGGTGACCGGAGCGTGGCCCTGATAGACGTCATTGCTCACTGGCGTGCTGACAGTGTTGGAGCTCTGGCCAACCGGGATGGTGATGGTTTGGCCGTTGGCCAAGGTCACCACCACCGGGCTGCCGGTAACTGGCGCTCCGACCGATGCGGTGTAGACAATGCTACCGCCCTCGGCCACTGATGGCGTCGCGGTTAGCGTGACCGTGGTGGTATCGCGAACATCGGTCACTGTCGTGGAAACTTGTGCCGGGTTTCCGACCAGGCTTTCGTAGTTGCCACCGCTGACATTGGTGATGCTGTTGGTGACCGGGGCATGGCCTTGATAGACGTCATTGGTCACAGACGTGCTGACGGTGCTAGAGCTCTGGCCAACCGGGATGGTGATGGTCTGACCGTTGGCCAAAGTGACGATGACAGGGCTACCGGTGACCGGCGCAGTCACGCTGGCGGTGTAGACAATGATGCCGCCTTCGGCCGCCGATGGCGTAGCGGTCAACGACACGGTGGAGGTATCCACGGTATCGCTGATAGTCGTTACCGCAGCAGCCCCATTGACCGCTAGATGCTCAAAGTTACCGCCCGACGCACCGGTGATCCGTGCGCTAACCGAGCCTGCATCCAGATACGGATCATCGCCGGGCGCCGCGACCGTCACGCTGCCTGAAGTCTGGTTGGCGCCGATAGTAATGGTCTGGCCGTTGCTCAGGGTAACTGTGACCGGGCTGGCGGCTGGATTGGTCAAGGTTGCGGTGTAGATGATGCTGCCACCCTCGGCCACGGAGGGTGTGGCCGACAGTGAGACAGTGGTGGTGTCCTGCGAATCAGTAATGGTCGTGGAAACGGAGGTTGGATTGCCGACCAGATTCTCGTAGTTGCCCCCACTGACGTTAGTGATGCTGTTGGTAACCGGGGCGTGGCCTTGGTAGACATCGTTGCTCACAGGCGTGCTGACAGTGCTTGAGCTCTGACCAACTGGGATGGTGATGGTCTGACCGTTGGCCAAGGTCACTACCACCGGGCTGCCGGTGACGGGCGTTCCAACCGAGGCGGTGTAGACGATGGTGCCGCCCTCGACTGCCGAAGGCGTGGCGGTGAGTGTCACTGTGGTGGTGTCCTGCACATCCGTGACGCCAGTCGTGACGGGTGCAGGGTTGGTCACCAGATTCTCATAGTTACCACCACTGACGTGGCTGATGCTGTTGGTGACCGGAGCATGGCCCTGGTAGGTGTCATTGCTGACGGGCGTGCTTACGGTGCCAGAACTTTGGCCTTCGGCAATCGTGATGGTCTGACCATTGGCCAACGTCACGACAAGGGGGCTGCCGGTTACCGGTGCGGTCACGCTGGCGGTGTAGATAATGCTGCCGCCTTCGGCGACCGATGGCGTCGCTGTCAACGACACGGTCGAGGTGTCGACGGTATCGGTGACCTGGGTCACCACCGTTGCGCCATTGACCGCGAGATTTTCAAAGTTACCGCCTGAAGCCCCCGTGATTCTTGCGCTGATCGCGCCGGCATCGATGTACGGGTCATCGCCTGGAGCTGCGACCGTCACGCTCCCTGAGGCCTGGTTGGCAGCGATGGTGATGGTTTGACCATTGCTCAGGGTGACGGTGACAGGCGTACCGGCTGGATTGGTCAGGGAGGCGGTGTAGATGATGCTGCCGCCCTCGGCGACTGATGGAGTGGCTGACAGCGAGACGGTAGTGGTGTCCTGCGAATCGGTCACACTGGTGCTGACCTGGGCAGGGTTGCCCACCAGGTTCTCGTAATTGCCACCGCTGACATTGGTAATGCTGTTGGTGACCGGCGCATGCCCCTGGTAGACGTCATTGCTGACTGGCGTACTCACCGTTCCGGAGCTCTGGCCCACGGCGATCGTGATGGTTTGGCCGTTGGCCAAGGTGACTACCACCGGGCTACCAGTGACTGGCGCGGTCACGCTGGCGGTATAGACGATGCTGCCGCCTTCGCCGACTGTCGGTGTCGCGGTGAGGGACACGGTCGAGGTGTCGATGGTATCGCTGACCTGGGTAACCGCTGGCGTGGCATTGACCGTCAGATTCTCGAAGTTGCCACCCGACGCGTTGGTGATTCGCGCACTGACCGACCCTGCGTCGAGGTACGCATCATCCGCTGGTGCTGCGACCGTGATACTGCCGGACGTCTGGTTGGCGGCAATGGTGATGATCTGCCCATTGCTCAGGGTAACCGTCACCGGCGTGCCGGCCGGGTTGGTCAGGGTGGCGGTGTAGACGATGCTGCCACCCTCGGCGACGGCGGGCGTGGCTGAGAGGGAAACGCTGGTGGTGTCCTGTACCGATGTGACGTTGGTCACCACCGGTGCCTGGTTGGCGACCAGGTTCTCGTAGTTGCCACCGCTGACCCCAGTAATGTGGGTAATGACCGGCGCATGGCCCTGGTAGACGTCGTTGCTCACCGGCGTGCTGACCGTGCCGAAGCTTTGCCCGACGGCAATGGTTATGCTCTGGCCGTTGGCCAGAGTGACGACCAGCGGGCTGCCAGTGACCGGTGCGTTCACGCTGGCGGTGTAGACGATCGCCCCGCCTTCAGCGACTACTGGGGTCGCGCTCAGGGATACCGTCGAAGTGTTGATGGTATCGGTGACATTGGTAATCGCCGGCGCGCTATTGATCGCAAGCGACTCGAAATTACCACCCTGGGCGTTGGTGATATGAGTACTGACCGGCCCAGCATCGAGGTAGGGGTCGTCGCCTGGCGCGGCGACTGTGACACTGCCCGAGGACTGGTTGGCAGCAATGGTTATCGTCTGGCCATTGCTCAGAGTGACGGTTACCGGTGTACCGGCGGGGTTGGTCAGGGTAGCGGTGTATACGATGCTGCCGCCTTCGGTGACGGATGGAGTCGCTGACAGCGAGACGGTAGTGGTGTCCTGCATATCGGTCACGCTGGTGCTGACCTGGGCCGGGTTGCCGACCAGGTTCTCGTAATTGCCACCGCTGACATTGGTGATGTGGTTGGTGACCGGAGCGTGGCCCTGGTAGACATCGTTGGTCACAGGTGTGCTGACGGTGCTGGAGCTTTGGCCAACCGGGATGGTGATGGTTTGGCCGTTGGCCAAGGTCACCACGACCGGGCTGCCGGTGACCGGCGCATTGACGCTTGCGGTGTAGATAATGCTGCCACCTTCCGCGACCGAGGGTGTGGCGGTCAGTGTAACTGTCGTGGTGTCCTGCACATCGGTAACGCTGGTAGTAACCGGTGCTGGGTTGCCGACCAGATTCTCGTAATTGCCGCCACTGACGTTGGTGATGTTCGTGGTTACTGGTGCATGGCCTTGATAGACATCATTGCTCACCGGAGTGGTGACAGTGCTGGAGCTCTGGCCAACCGGGATGGTAATGGTTTGGCCGTTGGCCAAGGTCACCACCACCGGCGTGCCGGTGACCGGCGCATTGACGCTTGCGGTGTAGATAATGCTGCCACCTTCCGCGACCGAGGGTGTGGCGGTCAGTGTAACTGTCGTGGTGTCCTGCACATCGGTAACGCTGGTAGTAACCGGCGCCGGATTACCGACCAGATTCTCATAGCTGCCGCCACTCACTCCCGTGATGTTCGTGGTGACCGCAGGATGCCCCTGGTAGACGTCGTTTGTCACTGGCGTAGTGACAGTGCTGGAGCTTTGGCCAACCGGGATGGTGATGGTCTGGCCGTTGGCCAAGGTCACCACGACCGCCGTGCCGGTGACCGGTGCATTGACCGAAGCGGTGTAAACGATGCTGCCGCCCTCAGCGACCGAAGGTGTGGCGGTCAGGGTGACCGTGGTGGTGTCCTGGACATCGGTGACAGTGGTAGAAACCGGCGCTGGGTTGCCGACCAGATT
>NZ_JAOYTM010000031.1:0-12443 GCF_025847435.2 Pseudomonas sp. BT-42-2 | reverse complement strand
TGCCCGCGACCTGGAGTTCGAGGCCGCCGCGCAATTGCGCGACGAGATCAGCCCGCTCCCACGCAGCCGTTCCTCCATGCAGCCCTTCTCCCACGCAGCACTTCCTCCACGTAGCCCGTCTTCCAGGCCAACGCTGCCTGGGTTTCTCGCAGGCATAAAAAAGGGCCGTCGAAACGGCCCGAAGATCCCTGCTTGGCTAAGAGCAATGCAACGAGGAATAGCTTAACGATTCGGTTGTGGCGTCAGACGCAGATAGGGCTTCACGGCACGGTAGCCTTTGGGGAAGCGCTGCTTGATCTCGTCTTCGTCCTTGAGCGACGGCACGATCACCACTTCGTCGCCGTCCTGCCAGTTACCTGGGGTGGCGACCTTGTAGTTGTCGGTCAGCTGCAACGAGTCGATCACCCGCAGGATCTCATTGAAGTTGCGCCCGGTGCTGGCTGGATAGGTAATGGTCAGGCGCACTTTCTTGTTCGGATCGATCACGAACAGCGAGCGCACCGTCAGGGTGTCGTTGGCGTTGGGGTGGATCAGGTCGTACAGGTCGGAAACCTTGCGATCGGCGTCGGCGATGATCGGGAAGTTGACCACGGTGTTCTGCGTTTCGTTGATGTCATCGATCCACTTATGGTGCGAGTCGACCGGGTCGACCGACAGGGCGATGGCCTTGACCCCACGCTGGGCGAAGTCATCCTTGAGCTTGGCGGTCAGGCCCAGCTCGGTGGTGCACACCGGGGTGAAATCGGCAGGGTGCGAGAACAGCACGCCCCAGCTATTGCCCAACCACTCGTGGAAGCGAATCTTGCCAGCGCTGGAATCCTGTTCGAAATCGGGGGCGATGTCGCCGAGTTTGAGGCTCATGGTGCGGCTCCTGTGTCTGCGTTATGGGTTCAATGTGCCTGTCTTCGCTTCAAAACAAAAAGAATAAATATCGATTTATTTATAACTAAAATGCATGCTAAATCTTAGGCACAAAAAAGCCTCGCACTAGGCGAGGCTCTTTTTGTGCAACTGCGACTTACATGAAGTTGTAAGTGTAGTTGACGATCAGACGGGTCTGATCCTGATCGGCGATGCTCTCGCCGCTGCCGCGGTAGACGCCATGACGCAGGCTGGCACCCAGACCTTTGAAGGTGCCTTCCTGGATTACGTAGTCGATACGGGCGTCGCGTTCCCACTCGTTGTAGGTGCCGTTACCCGAACGGTTACGGATATCGTCACCACGCAGGTAGGCAACCGAGGCTTTCAGGCCAGGAACACCTACACGAGCGAAGTCATAAGAATACTGACCGAAAGTGGTGTTGGTACCAGCACGAGCGAATTGGTTGATCATGCTATCGGTGAACAGGTAGAAGCTAGCGCCGCCAGCACCTTCCGAGTCGCCGTTGCTATCGGTAACCGAACCTTGGTTCAGCCAGACGAAGCCACCGTCGTCGCTGACTTGCTGGTGACCGAGCATGAGCGCGTGGCCGCCCAAGGTGTAAGTGAACATCGCCGACCAGGTCTTGTTGTCAACCTCGCCAGTATTCTTGGCATAACCACCGTTGTTGTTGAAGTTATAGCCACCGCCGTCGCCATTCTTGCCATCGCTGCTGCTATCGAAGTAACGCAGGTCGGTCTTGAACGACTGGTCATCGGCGATCTTGAAGACGTGGGTCGCACCCAGGAAGTGCTGCTTGTAGAAGTCTTCCAGGTTCGAGTAGTAGTACTGCAGGGTCAGGTCTGGAGTGAGCTTGTAGTCCAGGCCGCCGTAGCGGAACTTGTTGCTGTCAGCGCTGGCGCCGTTGACCGACAGGCCAGTACGGTTGCTCGAAGCACGACCCATGGCGTGGGTCAGCTGACCGGCGTTGATGGTCAGGTTGTCGATTTCCTTGGAGGTGATGGTGCCACCCTCGAAGGTTTGCGGCAGCAGACGGCCATCGTTGGCAACCAGGATCGGCAGGTTTGGCGCCAGAGCGCTACCGAAGTGGGCTTCAGTTTTAGAGAAGCGAGCCTTGGCGTTGGCACCGAAGCGCGCCCACTGGGCTGCAGACTTGTCGCCATCATTCGGGAAGAAGCCGCTACCGTGGTAGCCCCCACCGCCATCCAGGTGGATACCCCACAGTGCCTGGGCATCGACACCAAAACCAACGGTGCCTTCGGTGAAACCGGAGATGTAGTCGAGCTTGAAGCCCTGGCCAGATTCACGCTGATCTGGACGAGGCTTGTCGCCGTGAGCTTCACGGTTGTTGTTATCGAAGTACATGGTGCGCGAGCTCAGGGACAGCTTGCTGTCCTCAACGAAACCAGCAGCGCCTGCTTGTTGGGCGAGAACCCCCAGTGCCACGGCCAGAGCCAGGCTGGACTTGTACATGTTTTGCTCCTCTACGTTCTAATTTTTGTGTATCTCAGGCGGCGGGATCTGCTGCCCCGCTCTGCCGTGGATGGGCGATTTAGTCCCAAAGTGTGACCGTGAAGTCAATCATTTCTAATCGTTTCACGACTTTGGTCTAAGACGCCCCCTGCGCTACAGGATAATGACAATCCTATAAATCCAAAATGACTGTTTTATGAATCGGTAAGACTTTTGCGGAATATCCTAGGAACCTTTACTACCAAAAGTTGTATCGGCGACCCCGTATAGAGCTTTAGGTTATTTGCAAACGTTTGCTCATAACCTTATTCCACTTCGATCTGAGGGTCGCGAAAGGCTAGCAGGCGATCCTGATTTTTCCAGGCAAGCAGGTTGTCAGTGCGGGCCTCATCGCGGGGCAAGCCCGCTCCCACGCAGAGCCCACAATCGTGAGGACGACCCAGATTGCGTGGGAGCGGGCCTGTCCCGCGATGAGGCCCGCAGGCTTAAAGCATTTGGCTCCTAAGCTAATGCTAAAAAGTTATTTATTTCCGATTTCTTAGATCATCTAGTCTTCTCGCCATAATCATCCCGATTGCCTGACGAGGAGTTCAACCATGATCCCGCATACTCCGCTGCGCCTGTTCGCCGCCCTGACCCTCGCCAGCACCAGCTGGTTCGCCCAGGCAGCCGACCTGACCGTCGCTTACCAGACCACCGTCGACCCCGCCAAGGTGGCCCAGGTCGATGGCGACTATGAAAAAGCCAGCAAGGCCAGCATCGACTGGCGCAAGTTCGACAACGGCGCCGACGTGATCACCGCCGTCGCCTCGGGCGATGTGCAAATCGGCTACCTCGGTTCCAGCCCACTGGCTGCTGCCGCCACCCGCAAGCTGCCGGTGGAAACCTTTCTGATCGCCACCCAGATCGGCGCCGGTGAAGCGCTGGTCGCCCGCGACAGCATCAAGACCCCGCAAGACCTGATCGGCAAGAAAGTCGCGGTGCCGTTCGTCTCCACCGGCCACTACAGCCTGCTCGCCGCACTGAAGGCGTGGAACATCGACCCCTCCAAAGTGCAGATCCTCAACCTCGCGCCACCGGCGATCATCGCGGCCTGGAAGCGCGGCGACATCGACGCCACCTACGTGTGGGACCCAGCCCTGGGCGTGGCCAAGGAAAACGGCAAGGTACTGATCACCTCCGGTGAACTGGCGCACAAAGGCGCACCGACTTTCGACGCCTGGATCGTGCGCAAGGACTTCGCCGACAAGCACCCAGAAGTGGTCAAGGCCTTCGCCAAAGTGACCCTCGACGCCTACGCCGACTACCGCAAAGACCCCAAAGCCTGGCTGGCCAACCCTGACAACGTGGCCAAGCTGGCCAAGCTCTCGGGCGCCAAGTCCACGGACATCCCGCTCCTGCTGGAAGGCAACGTCTATCCGCTGGCCGCCGACCAGGCCGATGCCCTCGGTGCTCCGACCACCCAGGCGCTGACAGACACCGCCACCTTCCTCAAGCAACAAGGCAAGGTCGATGCGGTACTGCCGGACTACTCGCCTTACGTCAGCGCCAAATACCTCCCCAACTGATCCGGAGCCTGTCATGGCCTTGCTTGAACTGGAGCGCATCAGCGCACAGTACCCCGGCGCCGCCACCCCGGTGCTGGCCGACATCAACCTGAGCCTGGGTCCACGCCAGCTGCTGGTGGCCCTGGGGCCATCGGGCAGCGGCAAGACCTCGCTGCTCAACCTGATCGCCGGCTTCGTCGCCCCCAGCGGCGGGCGCATCACCCTTGACGGCGTACCGGTGCAAGGCCCCGGCGCCGAACGTGGGGTGGTGTTCCAGGACGACGCCCTGCTGCCTTGGCAGGATGTGCTCGGCAACGTTGCCTTTGGCCTGGAACTGGCCGGCGTAGCGCGCGCCGAGCGCGAGGCGAAAGCCCGCGAAATGCTCGCGCTGGTCGACCTGGCAGACTTTGCCGAACGGCGTATCTGGCAGCTTTCCGGTGGCCAGAAACAGCGCGTGGGCCTGGCCCGGGCACTGGCGGCCAACCCCCGCGTGCTGCTGATGGACGAGCCGTTTGGCGCACTCGACGCCTTTACCCGCGAACAGATGCAAGAGCTGTTGTTGCAGGTCTGGCAGCGCACTGCCAAGCCGGTGTTCCTGATCACCCACGATATTGAAGAAGCGGTTTTCCTCGCCAGCGAACTGGTGTTGCTGGCGCCCAATCCCGGTCGCGTGGTCGAGCGCCTGCAACTGGACTTCGGCCAGCGCTACGCCGCCGGTGAATCGGCGCGGGCGATCAAGTCCGATCCACGTTTCATCGAAACCCGCGAGCACGTGCTGGCGCGGGTGTTCTCGCAACGCGAATCCACCCGCCGGGAGGCGTCCCTATGAGCAGCCTTGAATTGCCCGTCGCCGGCAAACCCACCCGCCAGAGCAAGCCCGTGATCAAGCTGCGCCGACCACTGCCGACCCGCTGGATCAGTGCCCTGACCCTGACCGCCCTGCTCGCACTGTGGTGGCTGGTGACCGCCGCGGGCTGGGTCGAGCCGTTGTTCCTGCCGTCACCTGCCGACATCCTGGCCAAGGCCTGGGTGCTGCTGACCCAAGGCTACATGGACGCCAGCCTGTGGCAGCACCTGGGCGCGAGCCTAGGGCGGATCGGCCTGGCACTGGCGGCGGCGAGCCTGACCGCGATCCCGGTGGGCATCGCCATCGGCTACAACCGCATCGCCCGCGGCATTCTCGATCCGCTGATCGAGTTCTACCGGCCGATCCCCCCCCTGGCCTACCTGCCGCTGATCGTGATCTGGTGCGGCATTGGCGAGTTGTCCAAGGTGCTGCTGATCTACCTGGCGATCTTCGCCCCAATCGCCATCGCCACCGCCACCGGCGTGCGCACCGTCGACCCGGCCAAACTGCGCGCCGCGCAGTCGTTGGGCGCGAGCAAAGCGCAGCTGATCCGCCATGTGATCCTGCCCAGCGCCCTGCCCGACATCCTCACCGGTATCCGTATTGGCCTGGGCGTCGGCTGGTCGACCTTGGTCGCCGCCGAGCTGATCGCCGCCACCAGTGGCTTGGGCTTCATGGTGCAGTCGGCGTCGCAGTTCCTCGTCACCGACGTGGTGGTGCTGGGCATATTGTTGATTGCCCTGATCGCCTTCGCCCTGGAGATGGGCCTGCGCGCCCTGCAACGCAAGCTGGTGCCCTGGCACGGGCAAAGCCACTGATGCCGACTGACCACGCCGGCATCCCGGCGCACGCTTACCAGAAGAGACCGACATGAGCCTGACCATCACCCCTCTCAGCCCGGCGCTCGGCGCCCAGATCAGCGGCGTGGACATCAGCCGCGAGATTACCCAAGAGCAGCGCGACGCTATCGAACAAGCGCTGCTCAAGCATCAGGTGCTGTTCTTCCGCGACCAGCCACTGAACCCGGCCCAGCAGGCCAACTTTGCGGCGCGCTTTGGTGATCTGCATATTCATCCGATCTACCCCAACGTGCCGGATACCCCGCAGGTGCTGATTCTCGACACGGCAGTCACCGACGTGCGTGACAACGCCGTGTGGCACACCGACGTGACCTTCCTGCCGACCCCGGCGCTGGGCGCGGTGCTCAGTGCCAAGCAGTTGCCGGCCTATGGTGGCGACACGCTGTGGGCCAGTGGCGTTGCTGCATTTGAAGCGCTGTCGGCGCCGCTGCGCACAATGCTTGAAGGGCTGACGGCGACCCATGACTTCACCAAGTCGTTCCCGCTGGAGCGCTTCGGCACCACGGCCCAAGACCTCGAACGTTGGGAAGCGACCCGGCGCAATAATCCGCCGCTGTCGCACCCGGTGGTGCGCACCCATCCGGTGAGTGGGCGCAAGGCGTTGTTCGTCAATGAGGGGTTCACTACGCGGATCAACGAGCTGAGCGAGCTAGAGAGCGAGGCGCTGCTCAAGCTACTGTTCGCCCATGCGACGCGGCCGGAGTTCAGTATTCGCTGGCGCTGGCAGGAGAACGACGTGGCGTTCTGGGATAACCGCGTGACCCAGCATTACGCGGTGGATGACTATCGGCCGCAGCGGCGGGTGATGCATCGGGCGACCATCCTTGGGGATGCGCCTTATTGAGCTGTATTGCCTGTTTGGGGCCGCCTTGCGGCCCTTCGCGGGCAAGCCCGCTCCCACAAGTACAGCGCCGGGAGCGGGCTTGTCGGGGCGCCGAACCAGCGCGGCGGGCTGCAAAGCAGACCCAATCTGTTACCTGACCAAATGCAAGAACTGCATATGCCGCTCGTACTGGTCGAGGATGTCGTTGATGATCTGCTCCTTGCTGTAGCCCACCAGGTCATAGTTCTGGCTACCTTCGGCCAGATGCACTTCGGCCCGGTAATAACGTCGGTTCTTCAAATCCTGGGTACCCAACCCACCCAGCGCGAAGGACGGGGTGAAATAGCCACGCATCTGCACCTGGTAGATAAATGGCTGTTCCTCACCATGGCCAATCTTCAAGCTGACGTTGTCATGGCTCGGGTCATCCTGGGTAATCAGTACCAGGCCCTTCTGCTCGAACACCTCGCGCACCTCGGCAATCGCCGGACGCACGACATCGTCCATGAACCGGTACACCTCATCGCGTGAAGGGAAATGCACCGCCTGGCTCAAGCGTTGCCGCCAGCCACCCCGGCCGCGGCGCGACTGGGCGAACGGCGCCAGCGAGTGCATCTGCGCGATCTGCCGTTGCGACTCCAGATAGAACGCCTTGTGCAGCCCCCACATCATGCACAGCAAGATCAGCGAGAACGGCAGCGAGGTCAGTACCACTGCAGATTTGAGCGAATCGATACTGCCGGCGAACAGCAAGCTGCTGGTGATCAGCGCAGTCATCGCGCCCCAGAAGATCCGCAGCCAGTTCGGGCCATCTTCGTCGGCGTTGCCGTCCTTGGCCGACAGGGTGGAAAGCACCACCGTGCCGGAATCTGCCGAGGTGACGAAGAACACGAAGCTGATGAACACCGTCACGGCGATCACCGTCTTGCTCCAAGGGTAGGTTTCCAGCAGCAAGTACAGGCTCATCGACGGGTTATCCAACGCCGACTGGCCGAGCGCGGTCATGCCGTGGTTGATCACCTGGTCCAGGGCGCTGTTGCCGAAGATCGACATCCACGCCAGGGTGAAGCCCAGCGGAATCAGCAGCACGCCGAAGACGAACTCGCGGATGGTCCGGCCACGCGAGATCCGCGCGATGAACAAGCCCACGAACGGCGCCCAGGCAATCCACCAAGCCCAGTAGAAGACTGTCCAGCCACCCAGCCAGTCGCGGTTCTCGCCGTAGGCATAAACGTCGAAGCTCTTGCGCGGCAAGGCGCCGAGGTAGTCGCCCAGGTTCTGGATCAAGGTATTGAACAAGTGCTGGGTGGGCCCTGCGAACAGCACGAACAACAGCAGCGCACAGGCCAAAAACAGGTTGATGTCGGACATCACCCGCACGCCCTTCTCCACCCCGGCGACCGCCACGGCCACCGCCGCGCCCATCATCAAGGTGATGAGGATGACCTGCACCCACTGGCTATGATCGATGCCGAACAGGTAGTCCAGGCCAGCATTGAGGTGCAGCACGCCAAAGCCCATGTCGGCGCCCAGGCCAAACACCGTGGCGATGATGCCAAAGCCGTCCACTGCGTAGCCGATCGGGCCGTTGATGCGTTTGCCAATCAGCGGGTACAACGCCGAGCGCAGCGCCAGCGGCAGGTTATGGCGATAGGCAAAGTACGCCAGTGCCATGCCGACGAAGGCGAACACGCCCCAGCCATGCAGGCCCCAATGCAGGAACAGCACCTGCATTGCCTGCCGCCCAGCCTCGGCCGTACCGCCTTCGCCTTGCGGCGGTTGGAGCATGTGGGTCAGGGGTTCGGAGACGCAGAAGAAGAACAAGGTGATGCTGATGCCTGCGGCGAACAGCATGCCGGCCCACGACAGGTAACTGAACTCGGGTTCGTCGTGGTCGGCACCGAGCTTGATCTTGCCGTAGCCAGACAAGGCGGTGACCACCACGAAGACCAGGTACAGGGTCATCGCCAGCATGTAGTACCAGCCAACCGTATTGGCCGCCCAGTTCTGTGCCGCGAGCAGCCAATCGCCTGCCGCTTGAGGGTTGGCAATGACCACCAGGCCGAAGATCAGGATGAAACTTGCCGCGAAATAGAACACCGGAGGGTTCATGCGGATATTGCTGGAGGAGGTGGAAGGTGCACTCATTGCGCAGGCACCTCCACGCGGGGCGTGAGGTAGAAATTGAACGGGTTCAGCAAAGGCTATTCCTCCTGTTGAACACCGGCAGCGACCAGCGTTTTACTTTGAACAAGCGTTCAAGTTAAACATGGATCGGTATTCATTGCGACCCGCAACACCCGCCCGCAGGAGCGGGCTTGCCCCGCGATAGCGGCGCTGCATCCACCCTCGCTGTCGCAGATCAAGCCCACTCCCACGCTCTATCTCGGCACTATCGATTACTGCTTGCCCTCACAATCAAGCTGCAGATTCGCCTGGGTGATATTGCTCTGAGCCGGCACGCTGCGGGTCAGCCAGACGTTGCCGCCAATGGTCGAGCCCTTGCCGATGGTGATACGCCCGAGAATAGTCGCCCCGGCATAGATCACCACATCGTCCTCGACAATCGGGTGACGCGGATGGCCCTTGTGCAGCGTTCCCGACTCATCCGCCGGGAAGCGCTTGGCGCCCAAGGTCACTGCCTGATAAATGCGCACCCGCTCGCCGATGATCGCCGTCTCACCGATCACCACACCCGTGCCGTGGTCGATGAAGAAGCTCGGGCCAATCTGCGCCCCAGGGTGAATATCGATACCCGTGGCCGAATGCGCCAGCTCCGAACTGATCCGCGCCAGCAGCGGCAGGCCGGCCTGGTACAAATGATGAGCCAGGCGATGGTGGATGATCGCCAGGATACCGGGGTAGCACAGCAGTACTTCGTCGACGCTGCGCGCTGCCGGGTCGCCGTGGTAGGCAGCCAGCACATCGGTATCGAGCAGCACCCGCAGGGCTGGCAGCGCAGCGGCGAAGTCCTGGATCAAGCGCAGGGCATGGGCATCGACGTCGCTCAGGTCGGTCTTGCCCTGGCGCGTGGCGTACCGCAATTCCAGCCGGGCCTGGGTCAATAGCGAGGTCAGGGCTGCGTCGAGGGTGTGGCCGACGTAGAAGTCCTCGCTCTCTTCGCGCAAGTCCACCGGACCCAAGCGCATGGGGAACAGTGCGCCACACAGCTGCTCGAGGATCTGCCTAACCGCTTCACGCGACGGCAACTCACGGCCGCCCTGCTCGCCGCTGCTGCGGCCGTTGCGGGTTCGCCACTGCTCGCGCGCGCCGCGCAAGCCGCTGACGATGCTGTGCAGTTGCCAATGCCCTGGGGATGGTTGTTCGCTCACGGTGGTCTCCTGGCTGGCCGGGATTGTTCTGGAAAGTACGAGGTAATGTGGACGGGTGGGAGCGAGTTGGCTTCGACGGCATTGGCGAATTCATGATTGCCATCGCGGGCCCAGCCCGCTCCCACATCCCGCCCCCACGTTACGCTGGCGGCGCCTGTGATCACTCTACGGCAAATAACCCTCTTGGAAAAAACAACGCTTTATTCCATCCTGCGCTAAGTCGGGCATAAGCAGCACTGACGGACTACCCTCAGAGCTGCCTGATCACTGACAAAAATTATCAATGGGAATAACAAAATAAGTTTTTATTATTTCCAGGCCTATACAGCCCACCCCTATAGTCGCCACCCACCACTTCCACAACAAGCGCGGGGCTCTGACATGTCGAAATTCGCCAAACCGCTACTCAACGCCAGCCTGGCCATCCTGCTGGGCACCGGTCTGCTCAGCCAGGCCTTCGCCGGTGAGCAGCTCAAGACCATCAAGGACAAAGGCGTGCTCAGCGTCGGCCTCGAAGGCACCTACCCGCCCTTCAGCTTCCAGGACGAAAACGGCAAGCTGGCCGGCTTTGAAGTCGAGCTGTCCGAGCTGCTGGCCAAGGAGCTGGGGGTCAAGGCCAAGATCCAGCCGACCAAGTGGGATGGCATCCTCGCTGCCCTCGAGTCCAAACGTTTGGACGTGGTGATCAACCAGGTGACCATCTCCGAAGAGCGCAAGAAGAAGTACGACTTCTCCGAGCCCTACACCGTGTCCGGCATCCAGGCGCTGATCCTGAAGAAGAAGGCCGCAGACCTGAAAATCGAGAGCGCCCAAGACCTGGCTGGCAAAAAGGTCGGTGTAGGCCTGGGCACCAACTACGAGCAATGGGTCAAGCAAGACGTGCCCAAAGCCGAAGTGCGCACCTACGAAGACGATCCAACCAAGTTCGCCGACCTGCGCAATGGTCGTATCGATGCGATCCTGATCGACCGCCTCGCCGCCCTGGAATACGCCCAGAAAGCCAAGGACACCGAGCTGGCTGGCAAACCCTTCTCGCGCCTGGAATCGGGCGTGGCCCTGCGCAAAGGCGAGCCGGAACTGCTCGACGCGATCAACAAGGCGCTGGACAAACTCAAGGCCGACGGCACCCTGGCCAAGCTGTCCGAGAAGTACTTTGGCGCTGACGTGACTAAATGATTGAAGAAAGCCTGCAACTGGTAGCCGATTCAGCGCCCTTCCTGCTCAAGGGCGCAGGCTACACCGTGCTGCTCAGCGTTGGTGGCATGTTCTTCGGCCTGGTCCTGGGCTTTGCCCTGGCCCTGATGCGTTTGTCGAAGATCTTGCCGCTGAACTGGCTGGCGCGCATCTACGTATCGTTCTTCCGTGGCACACCGCTGTTGGTGCAGCTGTTCGTGATCTACTTCGGCTTGCCACAGATCGGTATCGAGCTCGATCCGATCCCGGCTTCGCTGATTGGCCTGTCGCTGAACATGGCGGCGTATATCTGTGAAATCCTCCGTGCGGCGATCTCCTCGATCGACCGTGGCCAGTGGGAAGCTTGCGCCAGCATCGGCATGACCCGCACCCAGGCGATGCGCCGGGCGATCCTGCCGCAAGCCATGCGCACCGCCCTGCCGCCGCTGGGCAACAGCTTCATTTCGCTGGTCAAGGACACCGCCCTGGCGGCGACCATCCAGGTCCCCGAGCTGTTCCGCCAGGCGCAGTTGATCACCGCGCGCACGTTCGAAGTGTTCACCATGTACCTGGCCGTGGCAGTGGTCTACTGGATACTCTGCACGATCCTTGCGCACTTCCAGAACCGCATGGAAGCGCGGGTCAACCAGCATGACCAGGAGCACTGAAGATGATCGTAGTAGAAGGCCTGACCAAGCGGTTCAAAGGCCAGACCGTACTCAACGGGATCAACCTGACCGTACAGCCCGGCGAAGTCATTGCCATCATCGGCCCGAGTGGCTCGGGCAAGACCACCTTCCTGCGCTGCCTCAACCTGCTGGAAACACCCGATGCCGGACGCATCCAGATCGGCGACATTAGCATCGATGCCAATCGCCCGCTGGGCGGCCAGCAGAGTGCGATCCGCCGGCTGCGCCAACAGGCCGGGTTCGTGTTCCAGAGTTTCAACCTGTTCCCGCACCGCACCGCCTTGGAGAACGTCATCGAAGGGCCATTGGTGGTCAAGAAGACGCCGCGCGACAAGGCTGTCGAGCTAGGGCGGCGCTTGCTGGCCAAGGTCGGCCTGGCGGGCAAGGAAGACGCTTACCCACGGCGCCTGTCGGGTGGCCAGCAGCAACGGGTGGCGATTGCCCGGGCCTTGGCCATGGAGCCGGACGTGATCCTGTTCGACGAGCCGACATCAGCGCTCGACCCGGAGTTGGTCGGCGAGGTGTTGGAAACCATCCGCGGCCTGGCCGAAGAGCAGCGCACGATGATCATCGTCACCCACGAGATGAGCTTTGCCCGGGATGTGGCGAATCGGGTGATCTTCTTCGACAAGGGGGTAATCGTCGAACAAGGGGAAGCCAAGGCGTTGTTTGCCAACCCGAAGGAAGAACGCACGCGACAGTTCTTGCGTAAGTTCTTGGGGACGGCGGCCTCGCAAGACTAACCACCTGTTGATCTGAGCGTGGGAGCGGGCTTGCCCCGCGATAGCGTCGGTGAATTCACTGGCGCTATCGCGGGGC
>NZ_JAOYTM010000030.1:0-20028 GCF_025847435.2 Pseudomonas sp. BT-42-2 | reverse complement strand
GGCGCTATCGCAGGGCAAGCCTGCTCCCACACTCTGCGCCGAGGTCGACGATTGGCGTGGGAGCGGGCTTGCCCCGCGATAGCGCCGGCACTGGCAACACACCCAGCTGAACTTCCCCCACATTCAGCCATCAGTTCCTTGAGTAACCCTTCCCCGCTCGCCCCGGCCTAAGGAGTACTCCAGTGCTGCGCTTTCTCACCCCGCTTCTACTCAGCCTGCTGCTGAGCACCCGGCTACTCGCCGCAGAACCCACCCCCACCGAGCAAACGCCCGAGGAGCCAGCCCCGGTGCTGCAAGGCGGCCTGCTCGGCGCCTTGGCTGACGGCCTGGACAGCGCAGCCCAAGACCTCGACCTCGATGCCCACCTGATCGACGCCTGGCGCCTGCGTACCGACCGCGCCGCCAAGGAGATGGAGCGCCTGGTCGATCGCCACTCAGCCAGCGACTCGCTGCAGCTGACCGGCAATTTCCTCCTGCTGAGCCTGACCTGGGCCGCCAGCTTCGCCCTGCTCACCACCCTCGGTCGTTGGTGCGCCAAGCGCTGCGCAGCGACGTCCCTGCTGGGTCAGCGCAAACGCGTACGCAGCCTGCTTGGCTATCTTCTGCCCTATACCTTGCCAGCCCTGGCCAGCCTGCCGTTGACGCTCTACGTCAGCCGCTTCCTCGATCCCTCGGTCGCCCGCGCATTGGGCCTGAGCCTGGCCTACGCGACCAGCAGCGGCCTGTTCTCGACCTCGATCATCCTTTGCCTGATCACCCTGTTCGACGCCGGCCACAAACGCCAAGCCGTGGCAGTGATCCGGCGCATGGCGCCGCGCCCGCTGTTCATGATTGGTTTTCTGGCAGCCTGGAGCGATGCCCTGACCAGCCCGCAGATCGCCCGTCAGCTGGGCGGCAACATCACCGCCAGCATTGCCGTATTGACCGGGCTGCTGGCGACCTTCGTCTTTGCCAGCCTGGTCCTGCGCCTGCGCCGCCCGGTGGCGCACTTGATCCGCAACCGCGACCTCAAGGACCGTTTGCAGCATCGCGCCGTGCAGGAGACGCTGCGGATCTTTTCCAAGCTCTGGTACTTGCCGATCCTGATGATGATCCTGGTGTCGGCGATCCACCTGATCGGCGCTGGCGAAGAAAGTCAGAAAGCCTTGCAGAACGCGCTATTGACCACTGTGCTGCTGGTCGCGGCGGTGTTCCTCAGCACCCTGATGCAGCACCTGCTGGCCACGCACGAGGGCGACGATCAACAGCGGGTACGCCCCTACAAAGAGCTGTTGCGCAGCCTGGTGCACGCCTTGCTGCGGATCGCCATGGCGGTGGCGTTCATCGAACTGCTCGGGCGGATCTGGGGCTTTTCGGTGATTACCTTCGCCCTGAGCAACAGCCTCGGCCAGGCGATCAGCAATTCACTGTCGAGCATCGGCTTGATCCTGCTGGTCACCTGGCTGCTCTGGGTGGTGCTCGACACGGCAATCCAGGAAGCGCTCAAGCCCGCTGTCGGTCGGCGCGCCTCGCGTCAGCCGAGCACCCGCACGCGGACCATCCTGCCGATGCTGCGCAACGCCATCAAGGTGATCCTGATCGTCATCTGCACCATCACCACCATGGCCAACCTGGGGATCAATGTCGCGCCGCTGCTGGCCGGTGCCGGGGTGATCGGCTTGGCCATCGGTTTCGGCTCGCAGCAACTGGTTCAAGACGTCATCACCGGGCTGTTCATCCTGATCGAAGACACCATTTCCATCGGCGATTGGGTGGTGCTCGATTCCGGGCATGCCGGCACGGTCGAGAGCCTGACCATCCGCACCCTGCGCCTGCGCGATGGCAAAGGATTCGTGCATTCGGTGCCGTTCGGCCAGATCAAGGCCGTCACCAACCAGTCACGTCAGTTCGCCTACGCGTTCTTCTCGGTGCAGTTCACCTACGACAGCGATGTCGACCAATCGCTGGCGTTGATCCACGAGGTGGGCAAGTCGATCAGCGAAGACCCGCTGCTGCGGATCAACCTGCAAGGGCCGCTGCAGGTGTTCGGGGTGGACCGGATGGATTTGAACGGCTTCGTGTTGACCGCGCAGTTCCGCACCATTTCCGGCGGCCAGTACGCGGTGAGCCGGGCGTTCAATGAGCGACTGAAAAAGCGCGTGGATCAGACAGAGAATGTGGCGTTTGCCCAGGTGTATCCCATGCCTGCGCAGGCGCGTGCGGTTTCGGCCTGAGCCAGTCTCATCGCGGGGCAAGCCCGCTCCCACGCAAGTCAGCTCCCGAGCGAGCAGTAGAGCAGCAGGCTTGCGTGGGAGCGAGCTTGAGTGGGAGCGGGCTTGCCCCGCGATAGCTTCAAACCTACTGACGGAATACCAAAGCCTTCAAACCACCCTCAACATCCACATCGGGAAACTCCGGGGGATTCTCCAGCCGCTCGACAAACTTCAGCGCCGGGGCCTGCTCAGCCATACCCTCGATCAAGAACGCCGAGCCGATCCCCGGATCGTTGACACAGGCCAGCACGGTGCCGCCCTCGCGCAGGAGCTCCGGCAGGCGGCGCAGGATCTTCGCGTAATCCTGGGTCAGGACGAAGCTACCGCGCTGGAACGTCGGCGGATCGATGATGATCAGGTCATACGGCCCATACTTGCGCACCTTGCCCCAGGACTTGAACAGCTCATGGCCGAGAAACGCCACCTGCCCCACATCATGCCCATTGAGCCGATGATTCTCCCGCCCACGCGACAGCGCCGACTTGGCCATGTCAAGGTTGACTACCTGCTCGGCCCCGCCAGCAATCGCCGCCACGGAAAAGCCGCAGGTATAGGCAAACAAGTTCAGCACCCGCTTACCGGCCGACTGTTCGCGCACCCAGCGCCGACCGTAGCGCATATCGAGGAACAGCCCGTTGTTCTGGCGAACGCCCAAGTCCAGCAAATAGCGCAGGCCATCCTCAACCACCTCACGTTGCTGGATCGGGCCGCCAACCAGCCACTGGCCGGGGCTGTCGGGCAGGTAGCGGTGCTGGATCAAAATCGCCTCGCCCGTCCACTGTGGGGTTTGAGCCAGGGCATTGAGCATTGCCTCCAATTCGGCCAACTGGTCAGGCGCGGGCTCGCGAAACAAGGCGACCGACAACACTCCCTGCAACCAGTCGACGGTGATCTGCTCAAGCCCCGGCCAGCAACGGCCGCGGCCGTGGAACAGGCGCCGGGTTTCCTGCGGGGCGGGGTCAAGCGCCGCAGTCAGGTGCTGGGCAAGGGTGGCGATGGCTGAGGTCATGGCGGGGATTCACACGGGCAAAAAAACGCCATTGTAACCGAGCATCGCCAACAGCCCAGTCATGCCCACATATTCGTCTGGC
The DNA here is from genome assembly GCF_025847435.2 of Pseudomonas sp. BT-42-2. NCBI lineage: Bacteria > Pseudomonadati > Pseudomonadota > Gammaproteobacteria > Pseudomonadales > Pseudomonadaceae > Pseudomonas > Pseudomonas sp. BT-42-2. Next base: position 16,685 of record NZ_JAOYTM010000030.1, on the reverse strand, counting down.
CAGGTTCAATCTGGCTTGAGCACCTCGACCCGTGGCGCCGGCTTGAACCACCAGCCCTGCTGCATGCCCGCAGCCGCCAGCAGGATCAGCGCTACGCCCAGCCACTGCAACGGCGCCAGGCGATGGCCGAAGGCGATCCAATCGACCAGGATCGCCGCGATGGGGTAGATGAACGACAGCGCGCCCGTCAGGGCCGTGGGCAGGCGTTGGATGGCGCTGTAGAGCAGCACGTACATCACCCCGGTATGCACGATGCCCAAGGTAATCAGGCTAGCCAGCGCCGACGGTTCAGCGGGCAGCCCGCCAAGCTTGACCCACGGCGCCAGCAGCAACACGCCTGTACTCACCTGGATCAGCGCGATCAAATGCGGGGGGGTGCCACTCAGACGCTTGATGATCAGCGCCGCCACGGCGTACAGCAAGGCCGCGCCCAAGGCCAGGGCAATGCCCAATAGATAGTCGTTGCCGCTACCCTGCCCGGCACCATGCGCGCTGACGATCGCCAACATGCCGAGAAACGCCACGCTCAGCCAGGTCAGCTTGGCCGCGGTGATCTTCTCGCCGAGAACCAGCGCCGCCAGCCCCACCAGCATGAAAGGCTGCACGTTGTACACCGCCGTACCGATGGCGATCGAGGCGCGTGAGTAGGAGGCGAACAGCAGTACCCAGTTGCCGACGATGGCCACGCCGCTGGCGATCGCCAGCAGGAACGCAGTGCGGCCGATCACCCCTGGCTTGAGAAAACCCAAGCCTGCGCAAATCAGCAGCAAGGTGCCGGCGCCGAATACGCAGCGCCAGAACACCACCTCCAGTACCGGCTGCCCAGACACCAGCACGAACCAGCCGATGGTCCCGGAAATCAGCATGGCGACCATCATTTCCACAGAGCCACGGCGCACTGAACTGTCCATCTCACACCTCCGCTTGACGATGGCCACAGTATGACGAGGGTCAAGCGCTACCTTCCAGCGGATAACCAAGGCTAAATGTCAGACTCGCCTTTACTATCAAGGCGAATCACCCATTTTGCCTGACGAGGTTAAAGATGACCGACGCTATAGACCAGCTGTTGATCAATGCCCTGATGGAAGACTCCCGCCGCTCGCTCAAAGCCCTGGCGCAGATCAGCGGGTTGTCTGCGCCCAGCGTCAGCGAGCGCCTGCGCCGTTTGGAGGAGCGAGGCGTGTTGCGCGGCTACACGGTAGACGTCGACCCGCGCTGTTTCGGCTACCAATTGCAGGCTATCGTGCGCATCCGGCCATTGCCTGGGCAGTTACAGGAAGTGGAGCGGCAGATCATTGCCATCCCCGAGTTCACCGAGTGCGACAAGGTCACCGGTGAAGATTGCTTCATCGCCAGGTTGCATGTGCGCTCGATGGAGCAACTCGACACCTTGCTCGATCGGATCAATGTGCTGGCTGAAACCAATACCGCGATCATCAAGAAGAGCCCGGTAAAACGCCGGCTGCCGCCGATGGGCGAATAGCCTTTTAGCGACGGCGCTAGCCCGCCCCAGGCGAGTATCCGGCTAATCCTATTGACTATTTTTTGTACACAAGAATGTCACCATAAGTGCCATTTTTGTGTGCACTTAGGTGAAGTAACGCACCACTAGGTTACATTGCACCCGAATAAAAATTTGACCATTTGATCAACTAAAAAACTCGTGAAAAAATAAAAACTGTTCATTCGGTCAACTTATAATCGCTTATTTTCATTAGGTTATATTAAAGCAAGACAAACTCAGATTACTGGCCTGCTCAAACTTGTATTGTTCCTGGCATGGAACTGGCTTTTGTGTGTTTGTGTTTTGTATACAAAGTTTACGAAACATAAATACACAATAACGCAGCGCCTGATCCTTAGGGCCGCTGCCTCGAGAACCCAGTGATGCCACTGCCTGCAACGATGAGATGACGAGCCCGTGCAGCTCGCCCGCTTATCGCCGGCAGCCGCATCAGGAGCCGCCGGAATGAGTAGCAGCCTCGACCTTGCCCCTGAACTATCCGTCGCCAGCACCTCCCCCACCTCGACCTTGGCCGGCCATGCGCCCGAGCTTGAACTCAGCCCGCGGCTGCACAACCGCGACCTCGCCCCGACCCGCAGCGAAGGTCGCCGCTGGGGGGGCTACAGCATCTTTGCCCTGTGGACCAACGATGTGCACAACATCGCCAATTACTCGTTCGCCATGGGTTTGTTCGCCCTCGGCCTGGGTGGCTGGCAGATCCTGCTATCGCTGACCATTGGCGCGGCGCTGGTGTACTTCTTCATGAACCTCTCCGGGTACATGGGGCAGAAGACCGGCGTGCCGTTCCCGGTGATCAGCCGGATCGCCTTCGGCATCCACGGCGCGCAAATTCCGGCACTGATCCGCGCGGTGATCGCCATCGCCTGGTTCGGTATCCAGACCTACCTGGCTTCGGTGGTGCTGCGGGTGTTGCTCACTGCGGTATGGCCGCAAGTGGCCGCCTATGATCAGGACAGCATCCTCGGCCTGTCGAGCCTGGGTTGGCTGTGCTTCGTGGCGATCTGGCTGGTACAGCTGGTGATCCTCGCCTACGGCATGGAGATGGTCCGTCGTTACGAGGCGTTTGCCGGCCCGGTGATTCTGCTCACCGTGGCGAGCCTGGCTGGGTGGATGTACTTTCAGGCCGATACGCGTATTGCCTGGTCGGTGACCGAGCCACTGAGCGGCTATGAGATGTGGCGCAACATCTTTGCCGGCGGTGCGCTGTGGCTGGCGATCTACGGCACCCTGGTGCTGAACTTCTGCGACTTCGCCCGCTCTTCGCCGTGCCGCAAGACCATCCGTGTCGGTAACTTCTGGGGCCTGCCGGTGAACATCCTGGCGTTCGCGGTGATCACCGTGGTGCTGTGCGGTGCGCAGTTCCAGATCAACGGCCAGGTGATCGACAGCCCGACCCAGATCGTCGCTACCATCCCGAGCACGCCGTTTCTGGTACTGGGCTGCCTGGCCTTCCTGATCGTCACGGTGGCGGTGAACATCATGGCCAACTTCGTGGCGCCGGCCTTCGTGCTCAGCAACCTTGCCCCCCGGCACCTGAACTTCCGCCGCGCAGGCCTGATCAGCGCAACCCTGGCGGTGCTGATCCTGCCGTGGAACCTGTACAACAGCCCGCTGGTGATCGTGTACTTCCTGTCTGGCCTGGGCGCCCTGCTCGGCCCGCTGTACGGGGTGATCATGGCCGACTACTGGCTGCTGCGCAAAGGCCGGATCAACGTGCCAGAGCTGTACAGCGAAAACCCAGCCGGCGCCTATCACTACACCCGTGGCGTCAACCTGCGGGCAGTGGCGGTGTTCGTTCCGGCGGCGCTGCTGGCGATCGTCCTGGCCCTGGTCCCGAGCTTCCACAGCATTGCGCCGTTCTCCTGGTTGATCGGTGCTGGTATCGCTGCCGCACTGTACCTGCTGATCGCTCCGCGCAATCGCCAATACCACGATGTCAGCGGCGAGTGCATCGCCGTCGACCACAGCAGCCATTGATCAAGGAGGAAGGTGCATGCGCATTCTGATCGTCAACGTCAACACCACCGAAGCCATCACCGAGGCCATTGCCGAACAGGCGCGCAGCGTCGCCTCGCCCGGCACCGAGATCATCGGCCTGACGCCCTGGTTCGGCGCCGAATCAGTCGAAGGCAACTTTGAAAGCTATTTGGCGGCGATCGCCGTGATGGACCGGGTCATGGCCTATGACCAGCCCTATGACGCGGTGATCCAGGCCGGCTATGGCGAACATGGCCGCGAGGGCCTGCAAGAGCTGCTCGACGTGCCGGTGGTGGACATCACCGACGCGGCCGCCAGCACCGCGATGTACCTGGGCCATGCCTACTCGGTAGTGACCACCCTGGATCGCACCGTGCCCTTGATCGAAGACCGCCTGAAGCTCTCCGGCCTGTATGAGCGCTGCGCCTCGGTGCGTGCCAGCGGGCTGGCAGTGCTCGAGCTTGAGGCCGATCCGCAGCGAGCGGTCGAGGCAATTGTCGAGCAGGCCGCACGAGCGGTGCAGGATGACAAGGCCGAGGTGATCTGCCTGGGCTGCGGCGGCATGGCGGGGTTGGATGAGCAGATCCGCAAGCGCACTGGCGTGCCGGTGGTCGATGGCGTCAGTGCGGCGGTGACCATTGCCGAGTCGCTGGTGCGGATGGGCTTGAGCACTTCCAAGGTACGGACCTATGCGACGCCGCGGGTGAAGAAGGTGGTGGGCTGGCCGATGCGGTTTGGCCGCTAGGATCGTAGTCGCCTTTACCGGCCTCATCGCGGGCAAGCCCGCTCCTACAGGCCCTGTAGGAGCGGGCTTGCCCGCGATGAGGCCGGTACAAACACCATCACTCCCGACAGTTAATGAGCTGGGCTAGTCGCTGAGCACTGCCACAAGCCAAGGTGAACCCCAAGGCTCCATGCCCCAGGTTCACCCACACATTGCGATACGCCGTAGCGCCGAGAATCGGCACCCCGGTGGGTGTCGCCGGGCGCATCCCGGCCCACTCCACCGCCTGCCGATAATCCGCCGCCTCAGGCAACGTCGCCTGTGCCAAGCGCTGCATGCTGCACAACCTGCGCGGATCGACTGCATCGTCGAAGCCAACGATATCCACCATCGCCGCCACCCTCAGCTGATTCTCCAGCCGGGCATAGACGATCTTGCGCTCATAGTCAGTGACACTCACCTGCGGAGCCCGATGCTGCGCCAGCACTGGCGCAGTCAGGCTATAGCCCTTGAGCGGATAGATCGGCAGCTTCAGCCCCGGCAGCGCCAAGCTCGGGCTGCGATGTCCGGCACACAACAGCAGGTGCTCGACGTCCAGCTGCCCAGCAGCCAGTTCCACTGCCGTCACCCGCCTGCCATCGTGCCGCAGCCCGGTAACCGCCTGGCCCAGGCGAAACTCACATTGCCCTGAAGCGCGCAGACGCTGCGCCAGCACCTGGCAGAAGCGATGACAGTCAGCGACTTCTTCGTCTGCGGTATACACCCCGCCAATGAACGGCGCATCGGCCAGCGCCGCGTCGAGCGCGCCAAGCTCGGCGCCAGCGACAATCTGTTGAGTGGCCGGGTCGAGCCGATGCGCGCAAGCCCGAGAGAACGCCGCCTGGGTGCGAAACGCAACCAACTTGCCGTTGCGCCGCCAGGCAAATCCGTGCAGATGGTCCTCTTCGCGCCAACGCGCCATGACCGCCTGGCTGTGCAACGCCAGTTCAAGCAGGTGAGCAGCATTGCGGCGGTTGACCGAGCCGCGACAGGCCGCCACGAAGGCGGCCAACCAACGCCACTGGGCAGGGTCCAGACGCAGGCGCAGGCGCAACGGCGAGTCACCGCGCAGCAACCAGCCCAACGCCTGCCACGGCACACCGGCGTCGGCCAGCGGCGCCACGTAGCGATAAGACAACTGCCCGCCATTGGCAAAGCTGGTGGCGCTGGCCAGGCTGTCGCGCGCTTCGATCAGCTCGACCTGGCAGCCTTCACGCACCAGCGCGTAGGCGCTGGCCAGGCCGATCACCCCACCGCCAATCACGGTTACCCGCTTGCCCATGCCCTGCTCCTTGCTCGAATCCACCACGCAAGCATCGCAGATTCCGGGCTGCGCTCACCAGCCAGGGCCAGCCCTGATCAGGTCGGGCAGGTCTTCTTGCCACCATCCAGGCCCTGGCGCACATTGCGGCTGAGCAGGCTGGCTTCGCCGTCGTGCCAGGTCAGGGTGAGCACGTACAGGGTGTCGAAATCGTCATTGTTCCAGTCCTGGGTGATCACCCGCTCATCACCCAAGGCTTTGCCGGCCACGGCGTTGATCAGGTCCGGCAAGTAGCCGTGCGACCAGGCGGTGTAGACCGTGGCGTTGCGATACTTGTCGCTCAATAACTCGTCGGCCAGTTCGTCGTAATCATTGGCGCCGAAGTCGATATTGACCGGCAGGCCCAGGCGGATGGCGCTGGGGGTGATGGTCATCAAGGGACGAATGTAGCTGTAGCGCAGGTCCTGGCTGCCCTCCTCGACATGCCGGGAAGGATTGGCGGCGAACACGTAGTCGGCATCACCGAAACGCTCGGGCAGCAAAGTGGCCAGGTCCAGGGCGCGATTGAGTCCCTGGCAGTTCAACTGACCCAGGCCCTCGCCGGGCTTTTCGGCGTGACGCAGGAAAACCAGGGTCTGCGTACCATCGGCGGGCTGGTCGTGACTTTCCACCACATCCAGGCTCAAGGGTACGAGAATCGCGGCGAGCGCCGCGGCGAGAAACAGATGACGGCGTCGCATAAACTGCGGCAACTTCATGGCGATGGACTCATCCGGCAAAAAAAAGGGAGGCGTCCGTGCCTGCGTTCCATGCTCGTCGCCCGGGGCGAGTTGCACACCAACTCCCAGACGAGGCCCATCCTTGACCGCCTTGGGTGAGCAAAATTCACTTTAGGGCGGTAACTTTGCCAAATGAAGTCGTTACCGGGACACGTTGGTGTCAGTCGTCGCGGGTCAGGACTTCGAGCAGTTCGATCTCGAACGTAAGGTCCGAGTTGGCCGGGATGGCGCCGACCGTGCGCTCGCCATAACCCAGGTGCGCCGGCACCTGCAGTTTGCGCTTGCCACCCACACGCATGCCCATCAGGCCCTGGTCCCAACATTTTTGTTAGTTACACCACGTTTATGGCTACCCATCTCACCGCTGAGACCACTACCGCAAACGCTCCTAGAGCAAGCGGCAACCAGTTGTCGGTGAACCAAGGGGTGACGCACATTCCACGTACCCCAGCGAATGCCTTACAACCCCATGTGATGATCGCTGGCATTGTCTTTTTAAGGTGAGCGTATCTGGAATAGAAATCCGAATGCGGCCCTCTTTGACCAATGAAGAAGCCGGTCACGATCACACTAGTTCGATATTCCCTATCGACTTCATGGATACTTGGTATATGGTCTTCTGGTCCTGAGCGAGTTTCGGCCTCAGCCAACTTATCGTGGCAACTTATAGTGTATTCGAGCGATTGAGTTTCAATTTTTTCAAACTTTACATCAGGATAGCTTTCCGAAAGCAGCTTCCTTCCCTCTCGTTTCAATTCGAACCTATAAATAACCAGAGCAACCCACCCTAAAGCCTGATCATAAATCTTATTCATCCTATCATCGAATCTACGAGTGTTATGGGGTATACGCTGGTAAAACCGGAAAACCAAATATAGATTGACAATCGCCATCAAACCCCAAGAGTGACTAGCATTTCGCTTGGGTACAATTTCCAGCCCTAGAAACTTTATGGTTGTTAGGTCCACACCATAAAACGATAGCAATAAAGCGATACTAGAAAACCCGATTAACAACCCACGCGCTTTTGCAAAGTCAGGACTATCAATGTCATTCAATTTGAAACAACTCCCCTACCTTACGATACCGACAACACTCGTTTGACTATCTGGTGCTACCTGCCGCCCGCCAAGGTATAAGACATCATTGCGTGCAAGTCATGAAAAAGCTCTGACGTCTCCCTCAAAATGTTAAGCATTTCTTTAGCATTGCTGTCATCGTGAGCAAATGAATCAACCACCTCATAATCATCGTTCACCATCATTAGGGCTTTCACTGGTGGTCCACCGTTCTGCATCCGCTCTATGAGTTTGCTAGCGTCTTCTCTCTGCATTGTGGACTTTTTAACATCGAGGGCTGCATCCTTTGTCACTGGATATCGAAAATACGTGCTTGATGAGTCTGTTGCTTCGATTGCTGCTATCCATTCATCAAGCTCAGGCGGCAATTTCCAATCGGTACGAGGGACTTTAGCAAGAGCCTGTGCCTCTTGATTCAAAAGGGCACGTAGTTCAGCATATAAAGGACCTAGCCCATGGACGTTATAAAGCGGCTTGCGTTTCTTGCCTACCATGACACTAGGCTCGCCGGACGCAGAGTCATCTCCGTATGGAATGGCGAACTTGCGGTGAAGTGTAATAATGGCTGATTTAAGATAAAGCTCGATGGCGTGACGGTAGAGGAAGCTTACAGGCAAATTCGAATTGAAATGCAATGACTGGTCTGGTTCATTGAGAGAGTCAGCAGCGACCTTAAAAGAATCAGCTACCGCACCGAACCCGGAGTCGTAGTGCTGGTCAAGCGGCATGAATAGATGCAGCATTATTAATCTCCCTCAGAACTGTAATGAGTAAGGTCATAATAGCATTTCACCAGCCACTTAAGTCGGCTCAATGCAGGGTGTTTGTACATTTCACCTTGCTGGGTGCTGGGTGCTAGCTAGCGGTGCTTAAATCGCCTCCTATGCGGCTTCAGCGTTATGCTACTTTCATTGCTCGTTTAACAGTGCTAGGGCTTACGCCAAGATCGGCAGCTACCTTACGGAATGACGCACGCTCCTGACTCGTGGCTTCACGTATCGTATCTCCCACCCCATTGATTCGAAATTAAAGTCCTATTCCTTCCTCAAATACATAAGCTCCTTCATAGTGAAATATTTCAGAAAGAGCTTTCTTGGTTGTTCCTGCAAGGTCTTTATTTGCATTTAGCGAGGCCATTAGCTTTTCGCTTAATTTATCGCCTACCAACCCTAACTGAAGTACCTGATTTTTTTCGTTCCAGTAGATATCAATGTCATTAAATTTGTCGAATTTTCGCTCAAAATCATACCTAGCACGTTGCAGCGAAGGGCTAATGGAGCGGAGCAGGTCGCTTTTGATTAGGTTAGATTTCCTAAAGGTTTTGTAAGCGTCGGCATAAAATTTTTCATAGTGCTCGGTAAATATTTTCTTATTTTCACCGTGGAGTGCATTATAGTCATTTATTAGCTCAGAAAAAAAGTCAGCAGTAGTGAATTTTATGCGAGCAATGGCCTCTTCTTTGTTGAGTATGTATCGACATAGGTAGTCCTCGCTCTGAGTGTCGTGCGACTCGATAGTATCCCCTTCAAAAACCACTTTCACCAATTCGCTATCAATGATTGAAATGAGGTTAAATTGATATGCTCTTTTTATGTCTTTTTGCCTTCCTTCTAGCAAACTCATTTCGTAGGATTGTGCTTTCATTAGCGAAGTGATTGACGAGAATATTGCCTTATCGTTTTGAACGCTGCCGCTGTTTTTGTTTATCTCTTGGAAGGCGAACACATCAGAATTAGGGGCTTCAAAAAGCCTTGGGCATGCAGCAGACAGCTTTTCATGATAAATATGAGGCCATGTTTTTCCGGCCATGTAATATGACAGAGCAGGATGATTGCTCCAGCCTTTGAAAGGACGCCAGTTATAATTTGGATCGTTTTTCTCAACTGCCCTTGTCAGGAGCGCCCATGCATTTGACTCGCTTTTTTTGCAGCTAATTACTAGTGCTGTATATAAGGAGAAATCTTTGATTTTAGTGACCTTGTACCCCAGGAGGTCTATTTCTCTGACGGCCCCCTCGTGGTCATCTATATAGCATCTATTACTAATCAGGTGCCATCCATTATCGCGCAGTATTGTTCCAATTTTATATTCAAGATGGAACCCTGTTTTAGTGATGGATGAACTGACTTTTTCCAAATCAATTGGCATGTATAAATCCTTATCAAGGGCAATTCCGCAACAGCTCAATCGCTGAGCCTATGGCCCCGGCATTCGTGTCCAGAGCCTGTAGAGCAGCCATCACGTTTTCGTGAACATTGGTTGAACCGCGTTGGCGTATCCACGTGCTGACTTCCTCTATCGCAGCCCGGATAGCTGTTTGGTTCAGATGGAGCAGTTCAAGTGCATCTGCGGTAGCGGCGGCTTTATCCATAAGTAGTCCTCAGCGAGGTGGCTTGCAGACAGCGTACACTAGCAGGCACGCACCTTCACTTTTTCTAGAGAGGCTGAAACTCGACCTGTACAGGGTACTGGATCGCCTAACCCCACGCTTACCTAGCAAAGGCTTTCGATAGCAATGGCCTTGTGCTATCGTTGGTATCTCGTTATAGGCTTTGTAAGCAAGGAGATATAACCATGGAATTTGTTTTCATAGTTTTCTGGTTAGCTTGTGCCGTAGGCGTGGGTATGCTGGCGAATTCGAAAGGGCGAAGCTTTTGGGGTTATGCGCTGCTATCAGTTATCACCTCCCCTATCCTTGGACTGGTCGTTGCCCTCTTAGTCAGCGACTTGTATAAAGAAGCTGCAAAAAAACAAGAACAGGCAACTCAGAATGAACGCCACTTAGAGTCATTGAAAGCTATTGCTCGCTCTAATACCGCCGCCTCATCCACTCAAGATAATATGTCTGTAGCAGATGAACTTGAAAAGTTAGCATCCCTGAAAGAACGGGGCATCTTGACTGAGGATGAATTTACCACCAAGAAAGCACAGCTACTTAAAAGTTAAAGATAAAACTAGCTAACGCCCTCACTTCACCTCAACCTAGAAATCTGATTCCGACTCGAATCCGAGATTGTTCCTTGTTGGAATCCGTGAGGGTTAGCTCCATCGCTTAACCGGTTACGATCAAAAACAGGTGCCCCCTCCTAGACAATGTAGAAATCCTACAGACACAAACAAAGAAGCCCCACCACAGCGCCGTAGAGGCGTCATGGCGAGGCGTTTGATGTATTGCCTATCCTACCCCCACAGGGTATTGATAACACTGCTGTATGGGGCTGGTTTTAAGCTGCCTTTGGGAGTGGCAAACCGAGTGCAAGGATCAGGCGACGTACAGCGGTAGGGTTCCAGATGCTGCCGCGTTTGGTACGAATACCTTTGGTGTTCAGGCAGTCAGCTACCGCTTGCAACGTGCCGAGCTTGTTGTACAAGCAAGCTTCAACGTGTGGCTTCACCGTGTTTTGAAACGCAGACACCTTCTCCATACGAATGTTGTTCGCCGCTGTAATGTCGGCAACTGCACGGCCTTTCTCAAGTGCCTGTGTACGACGGTTCACCTTAGCCACGGCCTCAGCTTCACCAGCATCTGCACGACGTTGTAATGCTGCCAATGCGTCCTTGGTACGCAGGGCGATGAACTCACGTTCCTGCTGGGCAAGGGCAGCGAACAAGTGGAGTTGGAATTTGTCCGCTTGGGGCATCGTAGCGACTTTAAAGTCTACCTGCTCCATCAGCTGGGCGATGTGCAGAACCGAGCGGGAAAGACGATCTAGTTTGGCTACCAGCAACTGAGCGTTGTGCTGTTTGCACGCTGCCAGAGCCTTTGCACCTTCTGGGCGATCCTCTAGGGCAAGCCTACCCGATACCACGTCAACGAACTCACCAACGATGTTCCAACCATTGGCTTGGGCGGCACGTTGGATGTATTCCTGCTGCGACTCCAAACCGAGGCCAGATTCACCTTGACCACTGGTGGACACTCGAATGTAAGCGACAACGTTAACCATGATGGATGCTCTCTAGCTGATGGTTACATTGTCGGTCGTTTGGAACCATTTGTCAATTCGTAGAACGACCGTTCTTGCTAACGACAACTCAATATTCCCAAATGACAAATACCGGAAATGACAATGCGATCATCGTCAGGCGGTGACCATCACCGAGTAGGTGATTGGGGTGTTGGAACAACCGGTGATCGAATTTCAGGTTGTTGGAAAATCGAATCGACCCCTAGCGGCATTTGTGGGGAGGGTATAGCGGCATTTGTGCACATCAACACGTGCTGGTGAGTGCTGTTCACCGTCAACGGTGAGAATGACAACACGGTGTTTGGGGTTCGTACCTTCCCCCTCTCTGGTGTGATCTAGGGGAACCGTATTCAGCGTCAACGCTGAGGCAATGGCAATCGTCCGTTGACGGACAAGAACGTCAACACATCGATCATCAATTGACTAGCGATAGCTATCACTCAGATGTATTCAGTGTCAGCCAGTGAGCCGATAGGCGAATGCTTTTAGGAGGGGGACAACCAGTCCACCAAAGCTTTTGACGTGTCTTCTGTACCTTGGTACAGGATAGAATACCCTTAGCTTTAGCTAAGATTAATATTATTCTTAACTACGTTAAGTAGTTAATTATTCTATGTCTTTGGAGTGTTACCACTCCTCTCTCTTTACTATTTACTAATAAATAATCATGTGCTATGCACATAATAGTATAAAGGCTTTACCCACCTCGCTATGCTCGGCGGGAATTCCCTAAGGATACACTTTTTTCCGTCGTATGTCAAGACCAAATGCGAAATATTTTCATTTGCGATAGCTCCCTTCGTAATACCACCTGTAAGCTCTCCAGCTTCGATTTGAGCAACGATGACTTGTAGCCGCTACCTTTCCTTGGTTTTGTGGAGAAAGCTCTCAGAATTGCTCCGCTGATGCCTTCCTGCCCTATTGCCTTTGGAATTCTACAAAGAACTTCGCTAAACGTGCTAAACGTAGAGAAATGAAGAGGTTTTTAGCGGAAACGTCGATTGTGCCTAGCACGTGAATGATCATCCCCAATGGTTATCGGATCAAACCACTTTTTTTGAGGTAAAAAAAAGCTCCGCATTGCGATTAGACAATGCGAAGCGTCCTGTATTTTCATTGTTACTGACCTAGGTTGTCACTCTGGAATGACCAACGGTTTGTAGCAACCTTGAACTTCTCTTTCGATGGCAGCCATCTGCTTTGCCTTAGCCGCTTCTGCTGCCTTACGCTCTTTTTCTTCTTGTGCCTGAACCAGTTGCTCACGCAGCAAGTTATGATAGCGTGCATGTTCGCTTTCCAACCACTCGACGTATTCAGATTTCACTTTGGTCTTAATACCCTCAATGTCCTGTTCTTGCATCTCCAAAGGTTTCACCATGTAGGTCGAATGGTAAAGCTCGCCATGTAGCAGACGCTTGGTGTGCGTGATCGTGTAACCAGCTTGAGCTTTGTCAATAACAGCTTGAAGGAACTCATGCCCCAGGCTTGCACTGACCAACTCCATCGACTTTTCAGTGTGTCGATACGCATGGACCCACGATTCTACTCGACGGGCATACTCTGCTTGGTCCCACTGCGGAGGAATTCCCGTAATCTTAATTTTCTCTGTCATTATTCATTTCCTTTTAGTTTATTGTTCATGATGTGTGCAATTGCCTTAGCGATGATATCGAGACGGTACGCCTCTAGATTAAATTCAGGTTTGTTAGCTACTGTCTTGGCCGCTTGCTGTTTAGCTGGTTGGACTACTGTGAGCACCGGCTTAGCTAACACCGGCTCGGTTACCACTGGCTCGATGGTGACTGGCTTATTGTTCACAGCGTTAGCTTGCTGTTGTTGTACTTGCCGCCGTAACCGATTAGCGGTTGCTCGTTGCATTCCCTTGATGAATGAATCAGCGTTCATAACGGGCACCCCCGGTTATGTGTGAAGATAATAGTTCCAGAATATCACTGCAACGTTGTGACTCGCTGCGGTTACCAGTGGCACAGGCAGCAGCACGTAACGATCTATAGTGCTTCATTTCTTTATAAATCTCTTGATTAGTCACGTCACTTCCCTCCTTAACGCGTGTTGGCTAGATGGTCGGCAACCACTTTGCTAAGGTAAGTATTGATAGATTGATTACGTGCGTAAGCGACTAGGAACAAATCAGTATGACTAACAACTGACAGACGAAAGGGCACGAGCACACTTTGTTCTTTAAGTGCCCTCCACAGCTTCGACCTGCATTTACCGCTGCATGTTTTCGCATGAGATCGCTTGTTAATAAGTGGTGCATGGCAATTTATACACGGACGTTCTTGACCCATAGGATATCCTCCATAAGTAATTGGATTGTTTTATTCGAGATAATAAGAAGCCCCCAACACCTTTAGGTGCTGGAGGGAGAGGGAATTAAGCCACTATGGGAGAAAGCATAGTGGTTAGCTTCTGATACAAAGAAGGAAGGCGATGTACCAGAAACCACCTGTAACACATGGACTAAATGCTAAAGGTGCATGGGGAGCTAACAAGGACGACGAATATCTAAAATAGCTTTCAGGGTACTACCTTGAGATCACTTAGACACGTCATCGAAGTTGGTACGCTTCATCACTTGTCAACCCGCACACTCTAGCACAAATGAGAATGATTGTCAATACCGTTACATGTTTTACACACTTTAATTTAATCTTCTTCGTCAACTTCATTGACTGCCAGCTTCATTGATACAACTTCATTTGAGCGACTGGCTAAGTATGCGCCTGCTTCTACGCCTTTGTGTGTGGCTGGCATATCTGGAATAATGGGCGAGATAACAAACTCATGGTTGTTTTCAAATAGACGATAGCCTAATGTCTGGTTTCCTTTCCGCACTGTACCAGCATAGATGAATGGTATTTTGTAATCAGACACAAGGAGTGTACGACCTTCATTCACAGTGATGGTGTATCCTGCTTGTTTCAGCATTGCTGACAGCTTCACTGGATCATCCCTGAACAAACCGTCATGTTCCGCTGCCAAGTCATAATAAGCTTCTGTTGTGTGACTTCTAGGCTTAACAGTGTTATCGGAACGCTCCAATATACTCAGCTCTTCATCAATCGCTGCACGACGTTCCGTAGCCGATCTATATGCTACTTTTACCTCTGGCGAATCTGCTTCCAGCATTGCATCAACAGCCCTCTGAATAGAAGCTGTCACTTTGTCCCTTTCAGTAATGAGCGAAAGTTTTCGCTTATCATTCTCAGTTAACTGGATTGCCTGCAATGCTTTACCAACAGATGAATATGCGGTAATCATGTATACCTTATGCACCACTTGATAAGGAATAGTTTCAGCATTACTGCAACCTGCTGACTTCAATCGGTGATGCAATCCACACCGCATGTTGTTAGGCTTACCGCCCTTGTGATGAATGATGTAATTGCTACTGCATGTTCCACATTTCACCAAGCCGACAAGGAAATGCTTTGATGTTCTTTCTCGGGGTTTTGTTGCTGCTTGTTTCTTTCTTTGTTGTGCCTGCATGAACAACTCAGGAGTTACAACCGGTTCATACACATTAGGTATGTCATTCCAATATCCAATGGCAGATTTGTTCCGCAACCACGCTTCGACCGTTGGACCTGAACAAGTAGCCAATTCAGGCACACCACTTGCACGCAGTCGATTAGCGATTGTAGTCTTACCTACACCAGACACATACAAATCAAATGCTTGCTTGATGTAAGGTGCTATGGTCTCTTTCAACACACCATCAACAGTCAGCCAGATTGGAGTCCAACGCTTTACAGATTCACCATTGATAGCTTTTTGTCGTCTAATCTCATAGCTGGCAGATACACGTTCACTCAACTGTTTACTGTAACCGTATGCCGCTTGAATTTTGGCGACCAGCAAAAACAATTGCCCGCCCTCTAGTGACTTTCCGTCATACATCACGTTGTCATCTAGGGTAACAATGGATACGCCAGCTTGCAGAATAGGACTGATGACTTTGTTCAACATCTCAAGGAAAGGTAAGCGGCCCGTACGATCGATAGCTTCGACCAATACAACGTCGCCAGATCGTATTGCGCCTGCTTCCACTGCTGCCAGTAGCTTGGCGAAGTTCCCACCTTCCCTGATGTGGTGACCATGAAAGCCAGATTTGCCGAGATCAGAGTATTTGAGGTTTGATCTCGTGTATTCAGGATGTTGATCCAACCACCTCACCACCATCTGGTTCTGGCGTTCCTCACTTGAACCTTGCTTCTGCTTGTCGCTGCTGAATCGAATGTACGGTATGGCGGCTGGCATCGACCTGCTTCCTGCTGCTCAAAATGGCAGGATACACCGCAGTGTCAATTACTGAAAAGGTGGTCCCAGCCCTTGATGACGCGACCGGTGCCGATCACGCACTGAAACGGCTTGCCACGTGACCAGGACGAGTCGAACTCGCTGCCGTCAGCCAGCCAGCCGGTGTATTGGGTGGTAATCAGGGCACCTTTGACCACGGCCTTGCCGTCGCCGGGCTCAAGGTCAATGATCTGCAATGGGTCGCTCATGGCGTTCTCTCTAAGGGCAAACGTAGGGCGCCGTTTTCTCAGGAATGCACTGGTTTGGCAAGTTCAGGCGGCGCCTCGTGCTGGCGCATCGACCACAGCACACCGCCAATCACCAGCACAATCGCCGCCGCTTCCAGTACGTTGCCGAATGGCTGTGGTGCCAGGTGTGAGCTAGCTCAGCTCATCGAAGGCTTGCTGGCCGGTCAGCTCCCGGGTCTGGTTTTTGAAGCAATACCAGGCGGGTTTCTGTTCGACGAATATCTGCAGGTCGAAGTCCCAGGCTTCCTCGCCATCGAGCAGGCCGACGGGGATAGCGTAGAAGTCATTGGCCTTGAGCCGGTAGTACAAGTGGGTGCCACATTTGCCGCAGAAACCGCGTTGTGCCCAGTCGGAGGAATCGTAGACGCTTGGCGCGCGGCCTTCGATCAGTGGGGGGTTGCTGCAGTGTACGACCAGCAGTGGGCCGCCGGTCCATTTGCGGCACATGCTGCAGTGGCAGGCGCTGATCTGGGTGTTGTCGATGGTCGCGCTCAGGTGGGTATCGCCGCAGAGGCAGGTGCCGGTTTTTTCCAGGGGCATGGCGGGGGTCCTCGGGGGTGGGCGGGAGCTTGGGAGTATAGACAGTGGTTTTTTTGGGGCTTTTGTGGATGTGAGCTTATCCATTTGATGGGGCGATGCCACTGGCCCCTTCCGCCCTTACGGCGGCCTACTTTGGTCTTGGCCAAAGTAGGCAAAGCCGCTCGCTCCTGCATACGGCCCCTACGCTACGCTCCGGGGTCCCTTCGCGCCGGCGCCTTC
>NZ_JAOYTM010000029.1:0-20643 GCF_025847435.2 Pseudomonas sp. BT-42-2 | reverse complement strand
CGAATTCTACAGCGTTACAAGCTGCTGTCAACTACCTTTTTCACCGCTGCCGATCAGAAGATCGAAGCACCTCCAGTACCGCCTGAAACATCTAACTCGTTGATAATCAAGGAGTTTTCTGCTCCAACTACGCTGGAAGTGGGGCGCATTATAAGGGGTTTCGACAGGCCGTCAACACTTTATTTCAAATATGTTTCAAACCGCCCTGCCCCGCCCACCTATAAGCCGCGGCACACGCCGCCACACGGCCGGAATACGTAGTGCCAGCAAGGCAGCACCTATAGATGCGTAGATGGCCCACTCCTTGAGATCCGAGCGCACAATCCATAGAAAATGCAGCAATCCCAACCCAAGGATCACATACACCAGCTTATGCAGCTTCTTCCAACGCGCGCCCAAGCGCCGTTGGCTGTAGCGATTGGAGGTGACCGCCAGCGCCAGCAAGCCAATAAACCCCAGCACGCCAACGATGATGTACGGGCGCTTACGCAGTTCGACGCCCAACTGCCCCCAATCCAAACCGAGGATGAACACCATATAGGCGGTCATGTGCAGCACTATATAAGCAAAGCACCACAGCCCCAGCTGCCGACGCACCACGATCCAGCCTGACCACCCCGTCAAACGCTGCAGAGGAGTCATGCTCAAGGTTATCAGCAGGAAGATCAGCGCACCGAGCCCGAGGCGGTCGACCAGGATCTTGCCAGGGTCCGGCCCCAGCAGATTCATCGCCGCCTCGTACAGCCACCACGCCGGAAACAGGCAGCCCAGCAGAAAAATAGCCAGGCGCAACCAGGGATAGCGCATCAATAGTTCTTCCGCAGATCGAGCCCATTATATAGAGAGGCGACTTCATCGCCGTAGCCATTGAACATCAAGGTATCGCGCACATTAGGGCTGAACAGCCCGCTGGGCAGACGCCGCTCGCGGGCCTGGGTCCAGCGCGGATGGTCGACATTCGGGTTGACGTTGGCATAAAAACCATACTCAGTCGGCGCCAGGCTTTCCCAGGTAGTCTTGGGTTGCTCGGCGACCAGACTGATCCGCACAATCGACTTGATACTTTTGAAGCCGTACTTCCAGGGCACCACCAGGCGCAACGGTGCGCCATT
The DNA here is from genome assembly GCF_025847435.2 of Pseudomonas sp. BT-42-2. Lineage (NCBI taxonomy): Bacteria > Pseudomonadati > Pseudomonadota > Gammaproteobacteria > Pseudomonadales > Pseudomonadaceae > Pseudomonas > Pseudomonas sp. BT-42-2. The sequence goes on along the minus strand of NZ_JAOYTM010000029.1, from coordinate 19,531 downwards.
CTGATTGGGCAACTCCCGGCCATACATGCCCACCGCAAGTATCGCCAGCGGATTCATCGCTTCATCCAGGCGCAAGCCCTCTACATACGGCCAGTCGATCAAGGCAAATGAGGAACGTTGACCCGGCATGACTTTGGGATCTTGCAGCGTCTCAAATCGCAGGTAACGCGCTTTCGAGGTCGGCTGCACCTTTTTGAGCACCTCCGCCAGGGTAAAACCCAGCCAGGGGATGACCATCGACCAGGCCTCGACACAGCGCAGTCGATAGATGCGTTCCTCCAGCTGGTACGGCTTGACGAAGTCCTCCAGCGCATAGCGCCCGGGCTTGGCCACCTCACCATCGACCACCAGGCTCCACGGCTCGGTCTTCAGGCTACCGGCATTGGCCGCCGGATCGCCCTTGTCGGTGCCGAACTCGTAGAAGTTGTTGTAGTGCGTTGCATCCTTGAACGGAGTGATCGCCTCATCCTTGACCGTTACCGCTTGCCAACGAGCGGCGCCCAGCTTGTCGCTGAACCATTGCGGCGGCGCACCAGGCGCGACATCGGCATAGCGCGACGGCTCGCCCGCGCTGGCCAACCCTGGCAGCGCACCCACGGCAATACCCGCCAAAGAGGCACCCAGCACGGCTCGACGCGATAGATAGAGGCTTTCGGGGGTGATCTCCGAAGCCTGGCAATCGGATGAACGAGGGATCTTGATGAGCATAACGGCTCCACAGTACGGGCAACTGATGTACCCGTAAGACTGTGGAGCCGGCAGGTTATTCCAGCATTAAATCAACTTCAGGCTTTTCGCCGACGCACCCGCAGCAAGTACTGCACCGGGCCCGAGATCGCATAGCCGAGGAAGATCAGCAGGAGGATGCGCGGCGGATCGCTGAACACTACGGCAAACACCAGCACCACGGCCAGGATCGCCACGAAAGGCACGCGCCCCTTGAGGTCGAGCTCTTTGAAGCTGTTGTACTTGACGTTGCTGACCATCAGCATGCCGGCAGCGGCGACCAGCAGCGCGACCAGGAACGACAGCTTGGAACCCTGGATGCCGAAATCGCTAAACGCCCAGACAGTACCGGCCACCACACCTGCCGCAGCCGGGCTGGCCAGACCGATGAAGTAACGCTTGTCGGCGGTGCCGACCTGGGTGTTGAAACGGGCCAGACGCAACGCCGCGCCCGCAACATAGATGAAGGCCACCATCCAACCGACCTTGCCCATGTCGCCCAGTGCCCAACCGAATGCCAACAGTGCCGGAGCGACGCCGAAGGCGACCATGTCGGACAACGAGTCGTACTCGGCGCCAAAGGCGCTTTGGGTGTTGGTCATGCGCGCTACACGACCATCGAGGCCGTCGAGCACCATGGCCACGAAAATGGCGATGGCAGCAAAGGCGAAATACTTGCTCGCCTCGCGGGGATCACCTGCGCTCATGGCGCTCTGCGCGCTGATCGAGCTGATGATCGAGTAAAAGCCGGCGAACAGGTTGGCAGTGGTGAACAGGTTGGGCAGCAGGTAGATGCCGCGATGCCGCACCTTACGCCCTTCGGCGTCATGCCCCTCTTCAACATGCTCATCGACAGGTAGCAGGCTTTCGGCGTCGGAGGGCTTGTTCGGCTCTTCGGGACGTTCGCTCATGAAAATTACCTTGCAACTGAGTGGAAAATGTTTCGACACGGGCTTGCAAAACAGGTTCTGACAGCAAGCCACTGGTCGCTTTATACCAGATGCGAGCCGCCTAAACGAAAAAACGCGGCCGAAGCCGCGTTTTCATCTCATCGCAAAGACTTAGTTCTTAGCCTTGTCGACGATCTTGTTAGCCGAGATCCAAGGCATCATGGAACGCAGCTGCTCACCGATCACTTCGATACCGTGGGCGGCGTTGTTACGACGCTTGGCGGTCATCGATGGATAGTTGGTGGCGCCTTCGGAGATGAACATCTTCGCGTACTCGCCGTCCTGGATGCGCTTCAGAGCATTGCGCATGGCCTTGCGGGATTCTTCGTTGATGACTTCTGGGCCAGTCACGTACTCGCCGTACTCGGCGTTGTTGGAGATCGAGTAGTTCATGTTGGCGATGCCGCCTTCGTACATGAGGTCAACGATCAGCTTCAGTTCGTGCAGGCACTCGAAGTAGGCCATTTCTGGCGCGTAGCCCGCTTCAACCAGGGTTTCGAAACCGGCTTTGACCAGCTCGACGGTACCGCCGCACAGAACAGCCTGCTCGCCGAACAGGTCGGTTTCAGTCTCGTCCTTGAAGGTGGTTTCGATGATGCCGGTACGGCCGCCACCGACGCCAGCGGCGTACGACAGAGCAACGTTCTTGGCGTTGCCCGAGGCGTCTTGGTAGATCGCGATCAGGTCAGGGATACCGCCGCCTTTGACGAACTCGGAGCGCACGGTGTGGCCCGGAGCTTTCGGCGCGATCATGATCACGTCGAGGTCGGCACGCGGAACGACCTGGTTGTAGTGGATCGAGAAGCCGTGGGAGAAGGCCAGGGTAGCGCCCTTCTTGATGTTCGGCTCGATCTCGTTCTTGTACAGAGCGCCCTGGAACTCGTCCGGGGTCAGGATCATGACCAGGTCGGCAGCAGCGACAGCGGTAGCCACATCGGCAACTTTCAGGCCGTGAGCTTCTGCCTTGGCAACGGTAGCCGAACCTTTACGCAGACCGACGGTAACGTCTACACCGGAGTCCTTCAGGTTGCACGCCTGGGCGTGGCCTTGCGAACCGTAGCCGATGATGGCGACTTTCTTACCTTGGATGATGGAAAGGTCGCAGTCTTTGTCGTAGAAAACTTTCATGAAATACCCCTGTTATATCTCGGCCCTAGTGGAGCCATCGCTAATTTTTGAAGTTAGATGCTGAGCACTTTGTCGCCACGGGCAATGCCGGTGACTCCACTGCGCACGGTTTCGAGAATCGATGCGGTGCCGATCGCCTGGATGAAGCTGTCCAGTTTGTCGCTGGTGCCGCTCAGTTGCACGGTATACACGCTGGCGGTTACGTCGACGATCTGCCCACGGAAAATGTCGGTGGTGCGTTTGATCTCGGCGCGCTGGGCGCCGGTGGCCTTGACCTTGACCAGCATCAGTTCGCGTTCGATGTGAGCGCTTTCCGACAGGTCGACCAGCTTCACCACTTCCACCAGCTTGTTCAGGTTCTTGGTGATCTGTTCGATCACTTCGTCGTGGCCAACGGTGGTCAGGGTCAGGCGCGAGAGGGTTGGGTCCTCGGTCGGCGCCACGGTCAGGCTTTCAATGTTGTAGTTGCGCTGGGAGAACAGGCCGACCACGCGAGACAAGGCACCGGGTTCGTTTTCCAGCAGCAGGGAAATGATGTGCCGCATATCAGGTACGCTCCGTCTTGCTCAGCCACATGTCACGCATCGAGCCGTCTTTGATCTGCATCGGGTAGACGTGCTCGGTCCTGTCGACTGCGATATCGATGAACACCAACCGGTCTTTCATGGCGAAGGCTTCTTCAAGCTTGGGCTTGAGGTCCTTCAGGCTGGTGATGCGGATACCGACATGGCCATAGGCCTCGACCAGCTTGACGAAGTCCGGCAGCGACTCGACATACGAATGCGAGTGACGGCCGTTGTACGACATGTCCTGCCACTGGCGAACCATGCCCAGTACACCGTTGTTGAGGTTGACGATTTTCACCGGCAAACCGTACTGCATGCAGGTCGACAGCTCCTGGATGTTCATCTGGATGCTGCCTTCACCGGTCACGCAGGCGACATCGTCATCCGGGAAGTTGAGCTTGACGCCCATCGCCGCCGGGAAGCCGAAGCCCATGGTGCCCAGGCCGCCGGAGTTGATCCAACGGTTTGGCTTGTTGAAGCGGTAGTACTGCGACGCGAACATCTGGTGCTGGCCAACGTCGGACGTGATGAACGCGTCGCCGTTGGTCACTTCACACAGGGTCTCGATCACGGTCTGCGGCTTGATCACGCTGCCGTCGCCCTTGTCGTAAGGGAACAGGCCGCGATCACCACGCCACTCTTCGATCTGCTTCCACCAGGCGTCCAGCGCGGCCTTGTCAGGCTGCTGGCCGATTTCCTTGAGGATTGCCAGCATTTCGCTGAGCACACTGTCGACCGGACCTACGATCGGTACGTCGGCCTTGATGGTCTTGGAGATCGAGGCCGGGTCGATATCGATGTGGATGATCTTGGCGTTCGGGCAGAACTTGGCCGGGCCGTTGATCACACGGTCATCGAAACGCGCACCCACCGCCAGGATCACGTCGGCATTGTGCATGGCCAGGTTGGCGGTGAAGCTGCCGTGCATACCGAGCATGCCGAGGAACTGGCGGTCGGTACCCGGGAAGCCGCCCAAGCCCATCAGGGTATTGGTGACTGGCAGGTTCAGCGACTTGGCGATTTCGGTCAGCGCTTCGGAGCCGCCGCCGAGGATCACGCCACCACCGGAGTAGACGATCGGACGCTTGGCGGCGAGGATCATCTCGGCTGCCTTGCGGATCTGCCCCGAATGGCCACGTACGGCTGGGCTGTAGGAACGCAGCTTGACCTTCTTCGGATAGACGTACTCGAACTTCTCGGCCGGGTTGGTCATATCTTTTGGAATGTCGACCACGACCGGGCCGGGACGGCCGGATTGCGCCAGGTAGAAGGCTTTTTTCAGGACTTCCGGGATTTCCGAGGCGTGCTTGATCATGAAGCTGTGCTTCACGATCGGCCGCGAGATACCGATCATGTCGGTTTCCTGGAAGGCATCGGTGCCGACCATGGTGCTAGGCACCTGGCCCGACAGGATGACCATTGGAATCGAATCCATGTACGCGGTAGCAATGCCGGTAATGGCATTGGTGGCGCCCGGACCTGAGGTTACCAGCACTACACCAGCCTTGCCGGTAGCGCGGGCATAACCGTCGGCCATGTGGGTTGCCGCCTGCTCGTGACGAACCAGGATGTGCTCGACTTCCGGCTCTTTGAACAGCGCGTCGTAAACATGAAGGAGAGCACCGCCAGGGTACCCGTAGATGTGCTTAACGCCTTCGTCACGCAAAAAGCGGACGACCATCTCAGCGCCAGATAAAAGCTCCACGTTGTTCACCTCTAAAACGCCAGAATACCGCCCCTAGTGGACGGGTCTTAATAGGTTTACTGCCAAGCAGAGCATGAGCGAACGTCAGCACTGACTGAGCAAGTATTGGGAGCACCCCAGAGTGTTGCGGGGTTTTCCCACCCAGCGCGAGGTAACGCGTTGCGGGGTGTAACAAGTCGGCGCGGGTGTGCGCCTCATGATCTGCTTAGCGGGTCTGCTTCTGGCAGTCCCTCTAAAGCGGAAACTGGATTCTTGTGATTCGCCGCGATTAAGTCAAGAAAAATTATTGCCAATTTTTCCTCAGGATGAATTCGTTCCACCACGAATAGATCTGACAGCAGCAGAAAAACAAACAAAAGACAAAAAAAGAGCCGCAATCTGCGGCTCTTGAAAGAAAAAGAGAAGAAATCAGGCGGATGGGCTGATCAATTGATCGAATTCCGCCAGCAGTCGACGCAGCGCGCGACTCTGCTCTGGGCGATCGACGAAAACCGTTTCAGCCATCACCAGGATGCCCGAGGCATTTGGCAAGGGATGCCCGTGTTCGAGAATGAGCTTCATTCGTGGCAGGAAAATCCACTGCAGCCACTGCTCGAAGCCCATCGAATCAACGGCGAACGGCACCACGCTGGCAAGCGCTTCGGCACTGGGTGATTGCTCACTCCACCAGCCTTGCGCACGCAGTTCGTGCTCGATCAGCAACAAGTGATCAGCGATATCGAGAATACGTTGCTCGATCATCACAGATTGACCCGTGCCTTCTGTCGCGCCAGCGCTGCACCTGCGCTGTCACCCTGTTTCTCGCGGGCTTGGGCGATGGTGTTCCACAGTTCGGCTTGCAGGTCTGGACGGCCATTGGCGTAGGTCAGGGCACGACGCGCCAGCTGTTCGGCCTGGGCCGCATCGCCTTGCGACAAACGCACCTGCGCCAGGCGGAACAGCACTTGCGGCTCACGCGGGGCGATGCGCTGGGCACGCTCCAGGCTCGACGAGGCGCCATTGAAGTCGCCACTGCCCTGTTGCTGCTGGGCGGTGGTCAGCAGCGCCAGCACCGGGCCATCGAGCTGTTCGTCGGCCGACAGGCTGCCGGCGGCCGTATTGCTACGCGGAATCCCAGTCGGCGCGCTGCTCGCAGCTGGCGTACTACTCATCGAGGCGATGTCGAACGGCTCGTCAGCGATCGGGTTGGGATTGGTGGTGATCGGACCGGTACTGATCGGTGCAGTGCTGATGGGTGCTGCACCATTGCCCGCGGGGAAGGTCTGGATGGACGATGCGCCCGCCCCTTGCGGGATCATCACGGTAACCCCGGAATCTTCCGTCAGTGCCTGCGCCTGCGAGGTGCCGTTGCCGGCCTGGGTCGCAGCACGGTTGGCAGTAACGCGCTCGCTGTTAGATACCCGGGTGCTCGAGTCGACCACCGGAATGTTGCCGCGTGGAACGCTGGCGCAGCCATGGAGCATGGCCAATGCCGTCAAGGCAGGAAACCACCACTTGTTCACTTCACACCCTCTTCAAATGCGGCTGCTGGCCTGGGGGTTGATCCGCCCAGGCCAGCAGTGCTCAATTCATCCAACCCTTGACCCAGTCCATGACCGACTCAGCCGGATTCTGCTCACCGCCGCAGGCAACCCCTGCGGCCGGTTCGCTGCCGCGAATATACGGCATCTGCACCGCTCCCGGACAGCTACTGTCGGAGCCTTGGCCGCTGTACGGATCGATCCAGGCCTGCACCACGTTATCCGGTTGCGGCATGTCCAGCGGCAACGGATCGGCCTTGCGCATGAAGCTGGTCCACACCTGCAGGGCGCCGGTGGCACCAGTGAACGGCGTCTTGCCGTTGTCGTCGCGGCCCAGCCATACCACCGCCAGCAGATCCTGGCTGAAGCCGGAGAACCAGCTGTCGCGCGAATCGTTACTGGTGCCGGTCTTGCCCGCCAGGGTCAGGTTGTTCGGCAATACACTGTAAACCGAACGCCCGGTACCCTCACGCATGACCCGCTGCATGGCGTTCTGCACCAGATAAATGGCACCTGGATCGAAGGTCTGCTGGATCTGGAACGGATACCGCTTGAGCGGCTCGCCCTCGGCGGTCAGTACGCTGCGGATACCGCGCATCGGCGTGTTGAAACCGCCGTTGGCGATGGTCTGGTACATGGTCGCGACTTGCATCGGCGACATGCCGCCAGCGCCCAGCAGCATCGACGGGAACGCCGGCCAGTCAACATTGACGCCCAGGCGGCCAATGGTCTTGATCACGTTCGGCACGCCCACTTCCAGGCCGAGCTTGGCGGTGGACAAGTTGTAGGAATTGGCCAGCCCCTGATACAGGTAGATGGTGCCGTGCGGACGGCGATCGTAGTTCTGCGGACGCCAGACCTGGCCGTCGGCGCCTTTGACCGAGAACGGCTCATCCTGCACCCAGCTGGTCAGGGTGTACTTGCTCGGCTTTTCCAGCGCGGTCAGGTACACCGCCGGTTTGACCAGCGAGCCGATCGGACGCACGGCATCGATCGCGCGGTTGAACCCGGCAAAGCCCGACTGACGGCTGCCGATCAACGCCTGAACTTCGCCAGTCTCAGGATTGGTTACCACCATCGCCGACTCGACCGCATCCGAACCCTTGCGCCCGGCCAGACGCTTGAAGGTCTCGCTCATGGCGGTTTCGGCCTTCATCTGCAGGATCGGGTCGAAACTGGTGAAGATGCGCAGACCTTCTTCGGTAAGGTCTTCGTCGCGGTAATCCTGGCGCAGCTGTCGCTTGACCAGGTCGAGGAAGGCCGGGAACGAGCTGTCGGCCAGGCTGCCGCGCTTGGTGACGCCCAACGGCATCTTCTTCGCCGCCTCGACCACTTCCTTACTCGCCACACCCTGCTCGGCGAGCAGATCGAGCACCAGGTTACGGCGGATCAGGGCCCGCTCAGGGTAGCGCCGCGGGTTGTAATACGACGGCCCCTTGACCATGCCGACCAACAGGGCAATCTGATGCAGCTTGAGCTCTTGCAGCGGCTGGCTGAAGAAGAACTGGCTGGCCAAGCCAAAGCCGTGCACGGCGCGCTGGCCATCCTGGCCGACGAACACTTCGTTGAGGTAGGCCTCAAGGATCTCGCGCTTGTCGTAATGCAGTTCGAGCAACACGGCCATCATGGCTTCAGTCAGCTTACGGCTCAGGCTGCGCTCGTTGGTCAGGTAGAAGTTCTTCACCAACTGCTGCGTCAGGGTACTGCCCCCCTGGCGCATGGCGCCGGACGAAGTATTGATCCACACCGCCCGGGCGATGCCCTTGGGCGAGACGCCAAAGTGACTGTAGAAATCACGGTCTTCGGTGGCGATCAAGGTTTCCAGCAGGTACGGCGGGACCTGGTCGATCTTGATCAGGATGCGGTCTTCAAGGTTCTTCGGGTAGATACCGCCGATCATCAGCGGCTCCAGGCGCACCACATCGAGCTTGCCGCCGTTGGCGCCGGTCATGCCCGCGACGTAGTCGCCGGAGAAGCGCACGCGCACGAACTGCGCGGGCTCCATACCTTCATAAAACTGGAAGCCGCGAGTGTTGAGGTCGACGTTATTGCCGTTGACCGAGGCCGCGCCCGGGCCATTGGCCGCGCTTTCGCGGCGATAGCCGAGGGCATCGAGCTCGGTGAGGAAGTCGTTCTTGCTCAGCTTCTGGCCGACGAACAGCTCCAGCGGCCGGGCATACACCTTGGCCGGGATGGTCCAGCGCTTGCCGGAGAACTTCTCCTGGACGATGGCATCGAGGTAGATGGCAAAACCGGCCACCAGCACCAGGCCTACCAGGCTGAGTTTCAGGGCCCAGCCCAGCCAGGCACGGGAGCGGCCGGTCGAGCGTTTCTGCGCAGTACGGGAATTTCGGGATCGAGTCATGGCGGCGGATTATACGCACTTTAGTCAAGGCAGGCCCGGCGGTATGCAGGGACGGCACCATTGACCATAATGGCGCATTCGAATTCCCTTACCCCGGAAGGATTGCCCGTGAGCCAAGCCCTCATCAGTGCCCTGCAGAACCCCGCCCTCTACCCTCATCCCGTGGACGGGTTCCAGCTCATCGAGACGCATATCTCGTGGGTGCTGCTCACGGGTGAGTACGCCTACAAGATCAAGAAGCCAATGAACTTTGGCTTCCTGGACTTCACCGGCCTGGCCCAGCGCGAGCATTTCTGTAACGAAGAGTTGCGCCTGAACCAGCGCCTGACCGAAGGCCTGTATCTGGACGTGCTGCCGATCACCGGCAGCGTCGAAGCGCCGCAAATCGGTGGCGAAGGTGCACCGATCGAATTCGCCCTGCGCATGCGCCAGTTTCCCCAAAGCCAGTTGCTCAGCACCTTGCAGGCCAACGGCGAACTGAACGCCAGCCACATCGACCAGATGGCCCGACAGATTGCCGAGTTCCACCAGCAGACCCCCAAGGTCCTGGCCGATCAGCCATTCGGCTCGCCTGAAAGCGTGATGGCCCCGGTTGAGCAGAACTTCGAGCAAATCCGCCCATTCCTCAGCGACAAGGCCGACTTGCAACAGCTGGACGCACTGCAGGCTTGGGCACGCAGCAGCTTCGATCGCCTGCACGAGCTGTTCGCCGCGCGCAAGGCCAACGGCTTCATCCGCGAGTGCCATGGTGATATCCACCTGGGTAACGCTACGCTGATCGATGGCAAGGTGGTGGTGTTCGATTGCATCGAGTTCAACGAGCCGTTCCGCAAGACCGATGTCTGGGCTGACACCGGTTTCCTCGCCATGGACCTTGAAGACCGCGGCCTGAAGTGCCTTGCGCGGCGTTTCATCAGCCAATATCTGGAGCTGACCGGCGACTACCAGGGCCTGGAGTTGCTCAACTTCTACAAGGCTTATCGCGCACTGGTACGCGCCAAGGTCGCCCTGTTCAGCATGCCTACCAATGCCGACGGCGTGCAGCGCGCCACCACCCTGCGCACTTACCGCAACTATGCCAACCTGGCCGAGAGCTATAGCGCGATCCCCTCGCGCCTGCTGGCCATCACCCATGGTGTATCGGCGGTTGGCAAAAGCCATGTATCGATGCGCCTGGTCGAATCGCTGGGCGCGATCCGCGTGCGCTCTGACGTCGAACGCAAGCGCCTGTTCGGTGAACAAGCCCAGGCCAATGCGGGCCAGCTCCAAGCCGGGATCTACGACCAGAGCGCCAGTGGCGCCACCTACCAGCGCCTGCATCAGTTGGCGGAAGTGATTCTGCGCGCAGGTTTCCCGGTTGTGCTCGATGCCACCTACCTCAAGCAGGAACAACGCCAGGCCGCCGCCGAGGTGGCCAGCCAGACCGGCGTGCCGTTGCTGATCCTCGATTGCCACGCGCCGCAGGCGGTGATCGAAAGCTGGTTGGCCCAGCGCCAGGCAGACAACGACGACCCATCCGACGCCACCTTGGAAGTAGTCAAGGCGCAACAGGCCAGCCGCGACCCGCTCAATGAGCAGGAACTGCGCGACAGCAAGCGCGTAGACACCCAGGAAAGCGCCAGCATGGACCAGTTGATCGAACAGATCCGCCAGCGCCTGCCCGGCCTTTAAGCACCCAGACGTGAAGCAGTCGACACTTCACGCCTGAACATCGGCGCCTGTTCAGTGATGGCATTACAATATCATCACACCCCACGAGGAGGCGCCGCCATGAACCAGCCCCGGCAACTGGACAACACCCTGTACGCCCTCGTGCGCGATGAGCAGATCGCCGCCTTCAATCGCGAGAAACCTACCGACACGGTGATCGATTTTCGTGGCGGGGATTTCCGCGGTTTGGATCTGCGCGAACTGGATGTGCGGGGGATCGACTTCACCGATGCCTACTTCCGCGCCTCCGACCTGCGCGGCCTGGATCTGCGCGAAAATGGCCTGGAAGGCGCCAGCATTGCCCATGCGCAGATTTCCGGAACTTACTTCCCTGCCCAGCTGAGTGCCGATGAGATCTTGATGTCGGCCAAGTTTGGTACCCGTATGCGTTACCGGCCAATTTCTGGGAATTGATACCGATGGTGCGGGCCTCATCGCGGGGCAAGCCCGCTCCCACGCAGCTTGAGTCTAAGTCTGTCGTTTGCGTGGGAGCGGGCTTGCCCCGCGATGCGGCCGAGCCTGCTACCACGGTCTGCGGCATCCCGTCGGCTCCGATGGCAAAACGCCGCGTATCCGCCAAGCCCCGCTACACTCCTGTCTGACCTGCTCGCGATTTATTCATACGACCCGTTCAGCCATCGCAAGGAGGCTCGATGAACGATGAATTGCAGCACCTGAAGAACCTCGGCAAGACCTCCGCCCAGTGGTTGCACGCAGCCGGCATCCATAGTGCGTCGGACTTGCGTCGCCTGGGCGCGGTGGGCGCATACCAGGCCGTACGAACCCGAGGTTTTCGTGCATCCAAGGTGTTGTTGTACGCAATCGAAGGCGCCCTGCTGGACATGCACTGGAACGATTTGCCTGCCGAACGCAAGCAAGCGCTCAACCAGCAGTTGGACGCGAAGAACGCCACGCAAAAAAATATGAAATAAGTTGGGGAATGGGATTGACGCAGAAATGAGAATCGTTATGATTATCACAACTGGTCGCGAGACTGGTTGGATAACCTGAAAGCCCCTGGTTCGGACTCTCAGATTATCTCCTCATCAGGCTAATCACGGTTATTGACCCGGCTTTTTGCCGGGTCTTTTTTTGCCTGGACTTCAGGGCCTGGCAGAGCTTGGCACATCGCGGGGCAAGCCCGCTCCAACGCAGCTTACTTACGTCTAAGCCTGTCGTTTGCGTGGGAGCGGGCTTGCCCCGCGATGAGGCCAATGGATGTTCAATGCGCCTTACGCAATTGCGCACAATAGTCCTGCTCCGGCACCGCAGCGGTGAACCAGACGTAATCCGCCATCCCCGGCTCAACCCGCTCCCCCACCTCGGCCAGCAGCACCACCTTGGTCTGCCCCTGGGCCCCAAGGTCGGCCAGATGCAGCGGCACCCCCAGATCCTTGCGCACGTGATAACTACCGGCAAACAACAACGCCGGCTCAGGCGCGGCGATCATCCGCTCTGCCATGCGCCGATCACGCTGTTGCTGCACCGCGAGCATCGCCGGCAGCTGGCTTTCGGGCAGCAAACCGCAATGCCCATCACGCACCTGCGCCAACAGTGAAGCCTTGACCGCAGGCGCATTGGAGCGCTCGCCCTGCAGCGAGACAGGCTGCCGATAAGCCTGACGCATCTCACTGCTGGAAAGGTTGGCGGCCAGCAACGGTATTTGCAGCTCGAACGCCTCGCGCACGATCGGCCCATACCACTGCCAATCCCAGCCTTCCTGCCAGGCCAGCGCCTTGGGCAAGTCTGCCGGCAGTTGCCCGCCTGCAGCCACGGCATCCACCCGCGGCTGTTGTTCAGGCTGGAGCATCTCCAATAACAGGCTGCCCTGCGCCCGCTGACTGGCCAGGGCGCGCAGCAGCCACAGCTGCAAGGCATGCTGATCGGGATTGTCGTGCTTCTCACCCACTAGCACGCGCGGTGCATCGGCCAATTGCTCAAGCAGTTGCTGGGGGCTGATCAGTTGGCCGCTGGCAAGGTCGCGGATCTGCCCCAACTGCGAATGGTCGCGCCCTTCACTACCCTGCCAGGCTGGCAACGCCGGCAAGCTGGCCTGGCGTGCCTGACAGCCGCTCAAGGTCAAGGCCACACAGATCGACAACAGCAAGCGATGGCGCATCGAGCAGTTCTCCTAACGGGTGATGATCAGCGGATGGCCGCGCTCCGGGTGATCCTGCACCAGCACATCAATGCCGTACACCGCCTTGAGCGCTTCAGGGGTCAAGACCTTGCGTGGAGAATCAAGTGCATGGCAGCGCCCCTGTTCCAGCAGCAATATCTGGTCACAGTAGCGCGCCGCCAAGTTCAGGTCATGCAGGATGACCATCACCGCCGCCCCCCGGTCGGCAAAACTGCGGACCGCTTGCAGCGTGGTGTGCTGGTGCAAGGGATCGAGCATGGAGGTTGGCTCGTCCAACAGCAGCGTAGCGCCAGCTTCGCCCGGCCACAGCTGCGCCAACACCCGCGCCAGGTGCACGCGCTGGCGTTCGCCACCGGATAACGCTAGATAGCTGCGCTCGAGCAAGTGCCAGGCATCGGCGGCGCGCAACGCAGCCTCGATGATCTGCTGGTCACGTTGTTGGCCGCTGGCATGCGGCAAGCGCCCCATGCCGACCACTTCCTCGACCCGGAAGGCAAAGCCAAGGCTGGACACTTGCGGCAACACCGCCAGCTGCCGCGCGCGCGCTTGCCCGCTCCAGTCAGCCAGTTGCCGACCAAGCAGACGCACCTGGCCCTGGCTGGGTATCAGCTCGCCACATAAGGCCCCCAGCAGGCTGCTCTTACCCGCGCCATTGGGGCCCAGCACACCGAGGATCTCCCCCGGCTGCAGCTTCAGTTGGATATCGTGCAACACCTCAGTGCTGCCACGGCGCAGATGCAGGCCTTCGACTTCGAGCATCAGTTGCGCCCCTTGATCAGTAACAGCAAGAAGAACGGTGCACCAATGAAGGCGGTGACGATACCGATTGGCAACTCGGCCGGCGCCAGCGCCAAGCGCGCCACCAGGTCTGCGAACAACAGCAACGCTCCGCCCGCCAGCAACGACGCCGGCAGCAGCACGCGATGATCAGGCCCGGCCACCAGGCGTACCAGGTGCGGCACCACCAGGCCGATGAAGCCGATCAAGCCAGCGGCAGCCACGGCAGCGCCGACACCCAGGGCGGTGCAGAACACCAGCTCGCGCTTGAGCGACTCCACCTCGACGCCCAGGTGGCGGGCTTCTGACTCGCCCAGCAACAGCGCATTGAGCGCCTGGGCGCGGCGCGGCAGCCAGACGGCCACCGCGACGGTGACCAGGATCAACGGCCACAGCCGCTGGTAACTGGCGCCATTGAGGCTACCCAGGTTCCAGAAGGTCAAGGTGCGCAGGGTGGCGTCATCGGCCAGGTAAGTGAACAAGCCGACCGCTGAGCCCGCCAACGCCGTCAAGGCGATACCTGCCAGAAGCATGGTGGCGACGTTGGTCTGGCCGTCGCGTCGGCCCAGGCGATAGACCAGCGCCGTCACCCCCAAGCCGCCGACGAAGGCACAGACCGACAGCAAATAAGGTGCGAACCCTTCAGGGATGCCGCCCAACCAGCTGCCGCCGACAATCGCGATCGCCGCGCCCAGTGCCGCACCACTGGCGACACCGACCAATCCCGGGTCGGCCAGTGGGTTACGAAATAGCCCCTGCATGGCCACGCCTGACAGCGCCAGCACGGCGCCAACGGCCAGCCCAAGCAAGGTTCGCGGCAGACGAATCTGCCCCAGGATCAGCTCGGCCTGTTCCAGGCCGTCGCCTGCTACCGGCAACCCCAGCAGGCGCAGCCCGGCACGCAAGGTATCGATTAGCGGCAGACTGACCGGCCCCAGCGCCAGCGACAGCCAGACTGCCAGCAAACACAGCCCACTCAGGCCAATGAACAGCGTGCGCGGCTGGACTCGCCGCTTCATTGGGCCAGGCTAGCCTTGGCCAGCGGATAGAAGGCGGCAGCCAACTCCTGCAGGGTCGTCGGCAGGCGTGGACCCAAGCCGCCAACCAACAAGGTCGGATCCAGAGAAACCAAGCGTTTGTCGCGAATAGCCCGCGAGGCCGCCAGTGCCGGGTTCTCTTTCACCAGCGCTTGCAGGGCCTGCTCACCACTCAAGCTACGGTCAGAGAACACCACCACGTCCGGATCCAGGGCGGCCAGCGCTTCCACCGAGAAGTTCTTGTAGCCCTGATGATCGGCCAGGTTGCGCGCCCCCGCCTGACGCAGCAGCCAGTCCCCCGAGGTGCCGTGGCCGGCAATCATTGGCTTGGAGCCGGCGTGACCTACCAAAAGCAGCACCCCCGGCGCTTTCTGGCTGGCCTGGGCCTGCTTGACCTTGGCCTGTAGATCATCGAGTTGCTGGCGGTAACCTGCGGCCAGTTCGCGGGCTTGCCGTTCAGCGCCGAGCAGGCTGCCCAAATGCGTGAGGTTTTGCTCCACCGCGCCCAGTTCAGCTTTGCTGGAGAACAGCTCAACTCGCACACCGGCGTTGCGGATCTGTGCCAGTACCGGCGGCGGGCCCATTTCCTCGGTACCTACCAGCACATCGGGGCGCAGGCTGAGAATGCCCTCGGCAGACAGCTGGCGCTGGTAACCGATGCTGGGCAAAGCCTTGAGCGACTCTGGGTGTTGGCTGGTAGTGTCGACGCCAACCAGGCGCTGCTCGCCGCCCAGGGCGCTGATCCATTCGCTCAGGGCGCCACCGGCGCTCACCCAACGTTGCGGCAGCTCGGCGGCCAGAGCCTGGGTGGAGAGAACAAGACCGGCGCACAGGGCGATCAGGGCAGCGGGACGGCGCATCATCGGAGTTCCTTTGCAGAAGACAAGCCGCGCGCCTTGTGGCGAACAGCGGAACTGCGCACCATAGACAGCGCACGCAGCATGCGGGCAATTTGATAATTATTCGCATTGAGGCGTCAAGCCATCCGTTTGTTCCATTCCTTTACTGTACGAGCCTGTTCCTGCAATGCATTTTCTCTGCGCTTCCGAGCACCTTGGTGAAGGCCACAGCCGCGCGTTCAGCGTAGCGGGCGTGGCGCTGTTTGCCGTGCGCCGCCAAGGCCAGGTGTTTGCCTACCGCAATCGCTGCCCGCACAAAGGCATCACGCTGAACTGGCAAGTCGATCGCTTTCTCGATGACAGCGCCAGCCTGATTCATTGCGCCCATCACGGCGCCCTGTTTCTGATCGAGACGGGTGAATGCGTGGCCGGTCCCTGCGAGGGTGAGCAGTTGCAAGCCCTCGACTGCCTGGAAGACAGCCAGGGCATCTGGCTCAAGGATTGAGCAGCACCGGCAGCGGCCGGTCGATGACGATCTGTGAGGCATCCAGCCGTGTGCCATAGGCCAGCACTTCGACGCCATCGGCCACGGCTGCGCGCAGGGCGCTGGCGTAGGCCGCATCGATCTCCTCGGCTGGGCGCACCGCTTCGACCCCGGTGAGGTTGACGCAATACAGCTGCACGGCCCGAACGCCCTGGCGGGCCAAGCCCGCGAGTTCACGCAGGTGCTTGGCGCCGCGCTGAGTGACCGCATCCGGGAAGGCCGCTACTGACGTGTCCGGGTAGCCAAGGGTGACACTCTTGACCTCGATATAGGCCGGGCCACTGGCGAACTCCAGACGAAAATCGACCCGGCTGCCCTCCTCGCCATAGGCCACTTCGCGCTTGAGTGCAGTAAAGCCGGCCAATTCGCTGATCACCCCGGCGCGCAGGGCCTCTTCGACTAGCGCATTGGCCCGGCCAGTGTTGATGCAGGCCAACCGCCCCTGCGGCGTCTCACTGATTTCCCAGGTGCCTGGCAGCTTGCGCTTGGGGTCATTGGAGCGGCTGAACCAGACCTGCCCGCCTTCACGCATGCAATTGAGCATTGAGCCGGTGTTGGGGCAGTGGATGGTCAGCTGTTCGCCATTGGCCAGCTCGATGTCGGCCAGAAAACGTTTATAGCGGCGCAGCAGCCGCCCCTGTTCGAGCAAAGGGAAGAATGCCATCAGCCTTGCCAGCTCCGCAGACCACGGGCAAGACGCTCAACAGCCTGCTGCAGACGCGGCAGACTCTGGGTGTAGGCGAAGCGCACATGATGACCCGCCTGATGGCGACCAAAATCCAGGCCGGGGGTGAAGGCCAGGAACTCGGTTTCCAAGAAGTGCCGGCAGAAGGCGAACGC
The DNA here is from genome assembly GCF_025847435.2 of Pseudomonas sp. BT-42-2. NCBI lineage: Bacteria > Pseudomonadati > Pseudomonadota > Gammaproteobacteria > Pseudomonadales > Pseudomonadaceae > Pseudomonas > Pseudomonas sp. BT-42-2. The sequence continues at coordinate 2,684 of NZ_JAOYTM010000029.1, read as the reverse complement.
ATCGCCACCGAACGCACTGATGTCGGCATATAAATAGAAGGCACCCTGCGGCTCGACGGCGATGCCAAAGCCCAATTCCCGCAGCGCTGGCAGCAGATAGTCGCGGCGCTTGGCGAACTCGCCGCGGCGTTCTTCGAGAATCGCCAGGGTGTCGGGCTGGAAGCAGGCCAGCGCGGCATGCTGGGCCATGCTCGGTGCACTGATGTACAGATTCTGCGCCAGTTTCTCCAGATCGCCGACCGCGTTCGGCGGCGCAACCAACCAGCCGAGGCGCCAGCCGGTCATGCCGAAATACTTGGAAAAACTATTCAAAACGAACGCTTCGTCGTCCACTTCCAGCACGCTGGGGGCGTCCATGCCATAGGTCAGACCGTGGTAGATCTCGTCCACCACCAGGTGGCCATGCCGCTCGCGAGTGGCCTTGGACAGGCTGGCCAAGGCCTCGCGGTCCAGAACGGTACCGGTCGGGTTGGCCGGTGACGCGACCAGTGCGCCTACCGTGTCGTTGTCCCAATGACGCTCGACCAATTCGGCGGTGAGCTGGTAGTTGACCTCAGGGCCCACCGGCACCAGCTGCGCGCCGCCTTCGACCAGGCGCAGGAAGTGGCGGTTGCACGGATAGCCAGGGTCGGCCAGCAACCAGTGCTTGCCCGGATCGACCAGCAGGCTGCTGGCCAGCAGCAGCGCGCCGGAACCGCCTGGGGTGATGAGGATACGCTCGGGGTCGATCGCCAGCTTGTAGCGCTGCGCATAGAAGCCAGCAATCGCCTCACGCAGCGCCGGCAGGCCCCGCGCGGCGGTGTAACGGGTATGCCCGTCGGCCAGGGCGGCCTGCCCCGCCGCGACGATCGGCGCGGCGGTGGTGAAGTCCGGCTCGCCGATCTCCAGGTGGATCACATCCCGGCCCGCCGCCTGCAATTCGTTGGCCCGCGCCAGCAGTGCCATGACATGAAAGGGTTCGATGGCGCGGCTGCGCGCGCTGTAGGGCTGAGCCATGGGGCCTTCTCTCAATTGGGTCTAAACTAGTTGTTCAACCGTTGTACGCCACTGAACGGGCGGCTCATGCCGCTGTCAACACGTAGGATCGGCCGGGCTAGCGCACCCCCGATCTATCTGGTAAGTTCGGCGGCTCGCAGTCGCAGGGCCGGCGGTCGCCGGAGATGGAGCATCCTGCGCATTGGATCAGATGAGTGAGAGGCGGTCTATTCATGTCCACCCAAGAAAAGCAAAAAGCCAGTCAAAATCTTTATGGGGTTCAGCCCTATCAGGAGACCAAGGGTGAGGAGTACATGGGTGAACCCATGCGCAAGCACTTCATCAATATCCTGAACGCTTGGAAGCAGGAGCTGATGGTCGGCGTCGACAAGACCGTGGACCACATGAAGGAAGAGGCGGCCAACTTCGCCGACCCGGCAGACCGTGCCACGCAAGAGGAAGAGTTTGCCCTTGAATTGCGCGCACGTGACCGCGAGCGCAAGCTGATCAAGAAGATCGACAAGACCCTGCAACTGATTCAGGACAAAGAGTACGGCTGGTGCGAGAGCTGCGGCATCGAAATTGGCTTGCGCCGACTCGAAGCTCGCCCTACTGCCGATCTGTGCTTCGATTGCAAAGAGCTTGCGGAAAAGAAAGAAAAGGCGGTTGGCAAGGGAGCCTGACTTCCACCGAACGGGGCGCTCAAGGCGCCCCGTTTCATTTGTAGATACTGTACGCCCATGACCCCATCACCCTACGTCGGCCGTTTTGCCCCAACCCCTAGCGGTTTCCTGCACTTTGGCTCACTGGTCGCCGCCCTGGCCTCCTGGCTGGATGCCCGTGCCGTGGGTGGCCGTTGGCTGCTGCGCATGGAAGACACCGACCCACCGCGCGAGATGCCCGGCGCACGCGATGCCATCTTGCATACCCTGGAAGGTTACGGCCTGGAGTGGGATGGCGAGGTTGTGTTCCAAAGCCAGCGCCATGCTGCGTACGCCGAGGTGGTCGAACGGCTGTTCCGCCAGGGCCTGGCCTATGCCTGCACCTGCTCGCGCAAGCAGCTGGAGGGGAGCAACGGTATTTATCCAGGCACGTGCCGCAATGCCGGCCATGCTCGCGAAGGCGCGGCGATTCGGCTACGAGTGCCAGAGCTGACCTACCGCTTCAATGACCGGGTGCAAGGCGAGTTCGCCCAGCATCTGGGCCGCGAAGTGGGCGATTTCATCATCCAGCGTCGCGATGGGCTGTATGCCTACCAATTGGCGGTGGTGCTGGACGATGCCTGGCAAGGTGTGACCGACATCGTGCGTGGGGCTGACTTGCTCGACAACACTCCGCGCCAGTTGTATCTGCAAGAGCTGCTGGGGTTTTCCCAGCCGCGCTACTTGCATATTCCGCTGATCATCCAGCCGGATGGGCACAAATTGGGCAAGTCCTATCGCTCGCCGCCGCTGGCGCCTGAGCAGGCCACACCGCTATTGCTAAGGGCGTTGCGGGCGCTGGGGCAAGCGACTGATCCGGCGCTGGAGAGTGCCAGCCCTGGCGAAGTGCTGGCAGTGGCGCGACAGCAATGGAGGCCTGATGCCATCGCCTCTCGAATGACCGTGCCAGAGGCCGATCTGCGCTGAGCCTGTGCCAACTCTATCGCGGGGCAAGCCCGCTCCCACGCCTGCGCCCTGTTGAAGATAGACAGGCGTGGGAGCGGGCTT
>NZ_JAOYTM010000028.1:0-23718 GCF_025847435.2 Pseudomonas sp. BT-42-2 | reverse complement strand
GCTCCCACAGGCACAGCGCTGAATTCAGAACAGCGCTGTGCCTGTGGGAGCGGGCTTGCCCGCGAAGAGCCGTAAAGCGGCCCCATTATCATCCAGGCAAACGATCAACCCTTGGCAGAAGCCTTGGGCTTTTTCTGCAGCAAGTGCGAGAACACTGCATGCAGGTCATCCGAGGCGCTTTCCTCGTCCAGGTTCAGCTTGCTGTCGATGTGGTCCATGTGATGCATCATCAGGCTCACCGCCTGCTGCGCATCGCGCGCTTCGATGGCGTCGATCAGTTGCATGTGCTCATCGTAGGAGCAATGCGAGCGGTTGCCGCTTTCGTACTGGGCGATGATCAGCGAGGTCTGCGATACCAGGCTGCGCTGGAAACTCACCAGCGGTGCATTACCGGCAGCCTCGGCCAGCTTGAGGTGGAATTCACCGGACAGGCGAATACCCGCGCCCCGGTCACCACGCGAGAAGCTGTCGCGCTCTTCGCGAACCATCTGGCGCAGCTCGTTGAGTTGCTCAAGCGTTGCATGCTGCACCGCCAGTTCAGTGATCGCGCGCTCGACCATACGCCGGGAGAAGAACACCTGGCGGGCTTCTTCAACCGTTGGGCTGGCGACAACCGCACCGCGATTGGGCCGCAGCAGCACCACGCTTTCATGGGCCAGGCGCGACAAGGCGCGGCGGATGATGGTGCGACTGACACCGAAGATCTCGCCCAGCGCTTCCTCGCTCAACTTGGTGCCCGGCGCCAGCCGCTGCTCGAGGATCGCCTCGAAAATATGCGCGTAGACGATGTCATCCTGGGTACCACTGCGGCCGGCCTTGCCATTGCGCACAGGTTTCTTGAGAGGTTGCAGCTGTTCGTTCATGGGCACTCGAGCACGGGAATCCGCCAGTCGGACCTTGACTGTAATACCTGTCAGAGGGTGGATGGCAAGCCCTGGTTGGAAAATAAAGGATAAAGGTATGGGCCTATTGTACACAGGCTGACCCGTTTCTGCAGGTGGCCTTTCGGCATATAGCCATCAGACGTCAGATTGTTCATACAAAAGATAAAACATTATTTGCATTCTTTGTACACAAAAGGATAATCCAGCGAGCAACTTCTTGACCCTGAAGTCAACAAACGGTCGGACGTCTGCCAATCCCCCTCGCGGAGTCACCAAGTGCATAGCGCAGGTCACTGGCTCCGAACAACAAGAAAGACTTGAGGAGTACTCGCTGTGGAAAGCCGCAAATCCGAAGCCCCTACGCTGGATCTCGCCCCACCGCTCGAAACGAGTTGGCTGGAGCGGATTTTCAAACTCAAGCGACACGGCACCACGGTCAAGACCGAAATGATCGCCGGGGTGACCACCTTCATCACCATGGCCTACATCATCTTCGTCAACCCCAACATCATGGCTGACGCCGGCATCGACCACGGGGCAGCATTCGTCGCCACCTGCATCGCTGCCGCCCTTGGTTGCCTGTTGATGGGGCTGTACGCCAACTGGCCGGTTGGCCTGGCACCGGGCATGGGCCTGAATGCCTTCTTCACCTATACCGTGGTCGGAACCATGGGGTACACCTGGGAGGCAGCGCTGGGTGCGGTGTTCGTCTCTGGGGTGCTGTTCATGTTCCTGACCTTGTCACGGGTACGTGAGTGGCTGCTCAACAGCATCCCAGTGAGCTTGCGTCATGCGATGGGTGCCGGCGTCGGATTGTTTCTCGGACTGATCGGCTTGAAGACTGCTGGCATCGTTGTCGATAGCCCTGCCACCCTGATCAAGTTGGGCTCGCTGCATGAGCCGGGGCCACTGCTGGCGGCGGTGTGCTTCCTGATGATTGCCGTGCTCAGCTACCACCGGGTGTTCGGCGCGATCCTGATCGCCATCATCACCGTTACCTTGGCAGGCTGGGGGCTGGGCCTGGTGCAGTATGGCGGGGTGTTCTCGCTGCCGCCGAGCCTGGCGCCGACCTGGATGGCCATGGATGTGGCGGGTGTGTTCAATGTCAGCATGATCAGCGTGGTCCTGGCGTTTCTGTTCGTGCATATGTTCGACACGGCCGGGACCTTGATGGGCGTTGCTCAGCGAGCCAACCTGGTAGCGGCGGATGGCAAGATCGAGAACTTGTCGCGGGCACTGAAGGCAGACAGCGCGTCGAGCGTCTTCGGTGCTGCGGTGGGTGTGCCGCCGGTGACCAGCTATGTGGAAAGCGCTGCGGGTGTAGCGGCGGGTGGGCGTACCGGGTTGACCGCCGTGGTGGTCGGGCTGCTGTTTGTCGCGGCGATGTTCTTTGCCCCGCTGGCGGGGATGATTCCGGCTTATGCCACCGCGGGGGCGCTGATCTACGTGGCGATGCTGATGATGGGGAGCATGGCGCACATTCACTGGGATGAGGCAACTGACAGCATTCCGGCGATTGTCACGGTGATCATGATGCCGTTGACGTTTTCGGTGGCCGATGGGATTGCCTTGGGGTTCATCAGTTATGTGGTGCTCAAGGCGGGGACTGGGAAGTACAAGGAGATCTCGGCTAGCCTTTGGGTGCTTTGTGCGATCTTTATTGCCAAGTTTGTGTTTCTTTAAGTTGGGCTTGGGCTTGGGCTTTTAGAGATTTGAGCTTATCCGTTTGATGGGGCGGCGCTACTGGCCCCTTCCGCCCTTACGGCGGCCTACTTTGGTCTTGGCCAAAGTAGGCAAAGCCGCTCGCTCCTGCATACGGCCCCTACGCTACGCTCCGGGGTCCCTTCGCGCCGGCGCCTTCCGGGCCCGCGCGGCCTACGATTTGCTACGCAAATCTACATCTCGCGCCTTCGGCTACGCCGAAGGGTGCTAACGCACCTGGCCCTCCAGACGCCTCTGCTCAGCCTCCTGAAGTCGCGAATCTGCGGCGCCTGGTATTACGCGCATGAAGATCAAGAGCAGCGAATCGCTGCGCTCTCGCAAAAGCCAAAGCCAAAGCCAAAGCCAAAGCCAAAGCCAAAGCCAAAGCCAAAGCCAAAGCCAAAGCCAAGATTTGATTTTTCTGTTTTGTGTTGTTTGTTCTGGCCTCTTCGCGGGCAAGCCCGCTCCCACAGGGTTTTGCGGGGTTCGCAGCATCTGCGTGGTGTCAGTGCTGGCTCAACGCTGGACTTAAATCTACGCGGTACCTGGGGGAGCGGGCTTGCCCGCGAAGAGGCCGGTATATCCACCACACATGGCGCTATCGCCAGATAAAGCCAGCCCAGTCGCCGCCACTAACTTCGCGACTTCAGGAGGCCGCGCGGGCCCGGAAGGCACCGAAGCGAGGGGATCCCGACACGGGCGGGACTGATGGTGGAGCGCAGACCTTTTTGGTTACTTTTGGCTGGGCCGGCACACCGGGCGTTTGCCAAAAAGTGACCCGCCGTAAGGGCGCAAGGGTGCCTAAATGTCGCCATCGTTAATGGATATGCGCACAAAATACAAAACCAATACCACAACCACAAAACCATGAGACGAAAAAAAGCCCGCCAGTGTGAGAGCGGGCCAAAGACCTACGAAGATTCTTCTAGCGACCAACTAGCTTCCACGATAGGTCGAGTAGCTATAGGGCGAGATCAGCAGCGGCACATGGTAGTGCTCCTGCTTCTCATCAATCCCAAACCGCAACACCACAACATCCAAGAACGCCGCTTCTGGCAAAGCCACGCCCCGAGCCCGATAGTAGTCCCCAGCACTGAACTGCAACTGGTATACCCCAGTGCGGTAATCATCACCCTGCAGCAACGGCGCATCGACCCGGCCATCGCTATTGGTCAGCGCAGTATTCACCAACTCCAGCTGCTGGCCTTCGACACGGTACAACTCGACCTTGATCGAGCTGCCCGGGCAGCCATGCGCAGCATCCAGTACGTGAGTAGTCAAACGTCCCATGTGCTTGTCGCCTCTTGTTCAAATCGTGGGCAGAAAATACCCAGCAGGCACCACGAAAGCGCCTACCGTGTGTGGAATGGCGCCATTAAGACACTTTCTCAAAAAATTGTACACAATTTTTTCGACCCTTTCGAAACATCCGATCAAGCTCCCTCAAGAATAGGCCATCAGTCGCCAAATATAGGCGCCACGCACACGCCAACATCATTAGCTGACCAAACAGGCAGGTTTCTTGCAATACATTCTCAAGCGACAAAAGGGAAGAAATGCGGAAAAACAGGCTTACAAATGATTTCAGAAGTTGTATACAATCAGCCCATCCGGTGAGTGCGACAACCCGACGCGGGTCCACCCACCCCCGCACACACGTACAAGAAGGAAGACTGCAGTGAGCGCTGACTACCCTCGCGACCTGATCGGTTACGGCAACAACCCACCTCACCCGCAATGGCCGGGTAATGCCCGCATTGCCTTGTCTTTCGTCCTCAATTACGAAGAAGGTGGCGAGCGCAACATCCTGCACGGCGATAAAGAGTCCGAAGCCTTCCTCTCCGAGATGGTCGCGGCGCAACCCCTGCAAGGCCAACGCAACATGAGCATGGAGTCGCTCTACGAGTACGGCAGCCGTGCCGGCGTATGGCGCCTGCTCAAGCTGTTCAAGGACACCGGCGTACCGCTGACCATCTTCGCCGTGGCCATGGCCGCCCAGCGCCACCCCGACGTAATCCGCGCCATGGCCCAAGCCGGCCATGAAATCTGCAGCCACGGCTACCGCTGGATCGACTACCAGAACATGGACGAGGCGCAGGAGCGCGAGCACATGCTCGAAGCCATCCGCATCCTCACCGAACTCACCGGCGAACGCCCACTGGGCTGGTACACCGGCCGCACTGGGCCGAACACCCGCCGGCTGGTGATGGAGGAAGGCGGCTTCCTCTATGACAGCGACACCTACGACGACGACCTGCCCTACTGGGAGCAGAACAACCCGACCGGCAAGCCGCACCTGGTGATCCCCTACACCCTGGACACCAACGACATGCGCTTCACCCAGGTGCAGGGTTTCAATTGCGGCGAGCAGTTCTTCCAGTACCTCAAGGACGCCTTCGACGTGCTCTACGAAGAAGGTGCCGAGGCGCCGAAAATGCTCTCGATCGGCTTGCACTGCCGCCTGGTCGGCCGTCCGGCCCGCCTGGCTGCACTGAAACGCTTCGTCGAATACGCCAAGAGCCATGAACAGGTCTGGTTCGCCCGTCGCGTGGATATCGCCCGCCACTGGCACACCACCCACCCGTACAAGAAAGAGAACGCCTGATGACCGCCTTCAAGACCCTGACGCCATCGACCCTGAGCCGCGACGCCTTCGTCAGTGCCTTCGCCGACATCTACGAGCACTCGCCGTGGGTTGCCGAGAAGGCTTATGACCTCGGCCAACGGGTCGAGCTGGACGAGATCGAGACGCTGCACCAGCGCATGAGCGATATCCTCCTGAGCGCCAACCATAGCGACCAGCTGGCCCTGATCAACGCTCACCCGGACCTCGCTGGCAAGGCCGCGATCCAGGGCGAGCTGACCGAGTCGAGCACCAACGAGCAGGCCGGTGCCGGTATCCACCAGTGCACCGCCGAAGAGTTCGCTCGCTTCACCGAACTCAACGATGCCTACAAGGCCAAGTTCCAATTCCCGTTCATCATGGCGGTCAAGGGCAGCAACCGGCACCAGATTCTCGCCGCCTTCGAAAAACGCATCCATAACGATGCCAATACCGAATTCAAGGAAGCCCTGGCGCAGATCAACCTGATCGCGCTGTTCCGCCTGCTGCAATTGTAAGGGCACACCGTCAAGGCCTGGCCCGAGTGCACACGCGAACGCACCCAGGGCCTGACCCAAGGCAGTTGTCCAACCCTACATAGAACATAGAAAAAAGAGATAACAAGCATGCGCACACTAGTGATCGAGCCCCTGACCAAAGAAGCCTTCGCCCCGTTCGGTGACGTGATCGAAACCGATGGCAGCGACCACTTCATGATCAACAACGGCTCGACCATGCGCTTCCACAAGCTCGCTACGGTCGAAACCGCCGAGCCCGAGGACAAAGCGATCATCAGCATCTTCCGCGCCGACGCCCTGGAGATGCCCTTGACCGTACGCATGCTCGAACGCCATCCGCTGGGCAGCCAGGCTTTCATTCCGCTGCTCGGCAACCCCTTTCTGATCGTGGTCGCGCCAGTTGGCGATGCACCTGTATCAGGTTTGGTCCGCGCTTTCCGCAGCAACGGCAGGCAGGGCATTAATTACCATCGCGGCGTTTGGCACCACCCGGTGCTGACGATCGAAAAGCGGGATGACTTCCTGGTGGTTGATCGCAGTGGTTCCGGTAACAACTGCGACGAGCATTATTTCACCGAGGAACAGATGCTGATCCTCAATCCCCACCAATAAGAAAAGGTCGGTCATCCAAAGCACTGGGCGACCTGCTCAGTGCCTGAACCGTGACCGGCAAGAGGTACATACTGTGGAAGCACACCTTCACGAATGGCTGAACCTGAGCATTCGCTGGGTTCACATGATCACCGGCGTGGCCTGGATCGGTGCATCGTTCTACTTCGTCTGGCTCGAGAACCACCTGAATCGAAGCAACCCGCGCGATGGGTTGTCAGGTGATCTCTGGGCCATCCATGGTGGTGGTATCTACCACCTGGAGAAGTACAAGCTGGCCCCGCCGAAAATGCCTGAGAACCTGCACTGGTTCAAATGGGAAGCCTATTTCACCTGGATGTCCGGTATCGCCCTGCTGTGCGTGGTGTTCTACTGGAACCCGACCCTGTACCTGCTGGCACCAGGCAGCACCCTCAGTGGTGCCGAAGGCGTGGCAATCGGTATCGGCTCGCTGGTCGCCGGCTGGTTCATCTACGACTTCCTCTGCGACTCGCCACTGGGCAAGCGCCCCGCCCTGCTCGGCGGTGTGCTGTTCGTGCTGATCATCGCCGCCTGCTGGGGCTTCAGCCTGGTGTTCAGCGGTCGCGGCGCATACCTGCACACTGGCGCGATCATCGGCACCATCATGGTCGGTAACGTGTTCCGCATCATCATGCCGGCCCAGCGCCAGCTGGTGGCGGCAATCGAGAACAACCAGACCCCTGATCCGGTACTGCCGGCCAAGGGTCTGCTGCGCTCGCGTCATAACAACTACTTCACCCTGCCGGTGCTGTTCATCATGATCAGCAACCACTTCCCGAGCACCTATGGCAGCCAATACAACTGGCTGATCCTGGCCGGGATCGCCGTGGCTGCGGTACTGATCCGTCACTACTTCAACACCCGCCACGACAGCAACAAGTTCGCCTGGACCCTGCCTGTCGGCGCCCTGGCGATGATCTGCCTGGCCTATGTGACCGGTCCCAAGCCGCTGCCCACCGCACCTGAGCAGGCTGCCGCGCAGGTCGAGTACCAGCCGCTGCCAGCGACCGCTGTAGGGGGCAAGACCGCTGCCGAACTGCGCGCCGAAGAAGCTGCCAAAGCCGCCCAAGCGCCTGCCGCAGCGGCCGAGGCTCCAGCTCAGGCCAGCACCCAGGCCGCCGGTGGCGCTTTCGACAAGATCCACACGGTCATCCAGGAACGCTGCACCGTGTGCCACTCGTCCAAGCCAACCAGCCCGCTGTTCAGCGCCGCCCCTGGCGGTGTGATGTTCGACACCCCGCAGCAGATCCAGGCCCAGGCCGCGCGCATCCAAGCGCAAGCGGTCGCCAGCCAGATCATGCCGCTGGGCAACATCACCCAGATGACCGTCGAGGAGCGCAAGTTGGTCGGTGACTGGATTGCCAAAGGCGCTCCCGTCAACTGATCAGCCCCGCAAGTCATACAACGACGTCAAGCTGTAAGTAGTACGTTGCAAGCATCGAGCTAGGGCTCCCGGTGGAAACCCCTGGTCTGGTTCACCAGACCTGCCACCCGGAGCCCGACGCTTGGATCCGAGAATAAGAACAAAACTCGAGGTGCTGCATGTCCGAGTCACCCAAGGCGTACATCCCCGTTGCGCCGCCACGACAGCCCCTGCCCCTGTTTCAGCTGATCCTGGTAGGTTTGCAACATGTTCTGCTGATGTACGGAGGCGCGATCGCCGTGCCGCTGATCATCGGCCAGGCCGCTGGCCTGTCGCGCGAAGAAGTCGCGTTCCTGATCAACGCCGACCTGCTGGTCGCAGGCGTTGCCACCATCATCCAATCGTTCGGTATCGGTCCTGTCGGCATTCGCATGCCAGTCATGATGGGCGCCAGTTTTGCTGCGGTCGGCAGCATGGTGGCCATGGCCGGCATGCCCGGTGTCGGCCTGCAGGGGATCTTCGGCGCGACCATCGCCGCCGGCTTCTTCGGCATGCTGATCGCGCCGTTCATGTCCAAGGTGGTGCGCTTCTTCCCGCCGCTGGTCACCGGCACCGTGATTACCTCGATTGGCCTGTCGCTGTTCCCAGTGGCAGTCAACTGGGCCGGTGGCGGGCATGAAGCCGAGACCTTCGGCTCGCCGATCTACCTGATGGTGGCAGGCCTGGTGCTGGCCGTGATCCTGTTGATCAACCGCTTCATGCGCGGCTTCTGGGTCAACGTTTCGGTGCTGGTCGGCATGGGCCTGGGCTACATCCTGGCCGGCTCGATCGGCATGGTCGACTTGTCGGGCCTGGCCCAGGCGCCATGGCTGCAAGTGGTCACGCCGCTGCACTTCGGCATGCCGACGTTCAGCCTGGCGCCGATCCTGTCGATGTGCCTGGTGGTGGTGATCATCTTTGTCGAGTCCACCGGGATGTTCCTGGCCCTGGGCAAAGTGACCGATCGCGAAGTGACCCCGGGCATGCTCCGCCGCGGGCTGTTGTGCGACGCTGGCGCCTCGTTCGTCGCTGGCTTCTTCAACACCTTCACCCACTCCTCGTTCGCCCAGAACATCGGCCTGGTGCAGATGACCGGCGTGCGCTGCCGCTACGTCACGGTGGTCGCGGGTGGGCTGCTGATCGGCCTGAGCCTGCTGCCCAAGGCGGCCTACCTGATCGCCTCAATCCCGCCTGCGGTCCTTGGCGGCGCGTCCATTGCCATGTTCGGCATGGTCACCGCCACCGGGATCAAGATTTTGCAGGAGGCGGACATCTCCGACCGCCGCAACCAGCTGCTGGTCGCGGTCAGCGTGGGCTTTGGCCTGATCCCGGTGGTCAAGCCCGAGTTCTTCGCGCAAATGCCACAGTGGATGGAGCCAATCACCCACAGCGGTATCGCCATGGCCACGCTCAGTGCCCTGGTGCTGAACGTGCTGTTCAACATCCTCGGTGGCGCTGATCGGGCGGCGCATAACGACGCCTGTCACCAGCACTGAGTGCGCGGGGTGGCGCGGTCGGCCACCCCGTTTTTCAACCTCGTCGTACCGCAACACCGTCGGCCCGCCGGAATGGGCCGCTCGGGGCGCGTTTGCGCCAAAAAAACCCAAAAAAAACAATAAGTCCGGGAATCACAACATGAAGCGCATCACCTCGTCCCTGTTGCTGGGCAGCAGCCTGCTGGCCACCCTCCCCACGCATGCAGGCGAATGGCTGCAATGGCACGGCGAAAGCCTGACCTACCTGTACGGCAAAGACTTCAAGGTCAACCCCGACATCCAGCAGACCATTACCTTCGAGCACGCCAACAAATGGAAGTACGGCGACACCTTCCTGTTCGTCGACAAGATCTTCTACAACGGCAAGGCCGACCCAAGCAAAGGCGTGACCACCTACTACGGTGAGTTCAGCCCGCGCCTGTCGCTGGGCAAGATCACCGGCAAGAGCTTCGCCTTCGGCCCGGTCAAGGACGTGCTCCTGGCCATGACCTACGAGCGCGGCGAAGGCGACAACGAGGCCTACCTGATCGGCCCCGGTTTCGACCTGGGGATCCCCGGCTTCAACTACTTCACCCTGAACTTCTACCTGCGCAACACCGAAGGCAGCCGCCCCGGTGACAACGTTTGGCAGATTACCCCGGCCTGGTCCTACACCATCCCAGTGGGCCGCTCCGACATCCTTATCGATGGCTACATCGACTGGGTAGTGGACAACGACCAGACCCGCCGCGGCACCTATCACGCCAACCTGCAGTTCAACCCACAGGTCAAATACGACCTGGGCAAGGCTCTGAACATGGGCGCCAAGCAGCTGTATGTGGGCTTTGAATACAGCTACTGGAAAGACAAATACGGCATCGACAGCCGTGGCAATGTCGACAGCAATCAAAGCGTCGCCAGCGCCCTGGTGAAGGTGCACTTCTAAGAATCTGACCAAACGCCCAAGTTTGGTGAGTAGTGCTCCAGGACGGAGCACTTGAGGACCGGCGCGCAAGTGAGTAATCTGCGCGCCCCCTCGCTCAGGGCAGAATGATTTCTGCCTGCGTTTACTGACCGCTCAGTCAATGAATTCGGGCGGTTGGCCAACGTTTTGCCAGCCTCAAGCTACCCATTTCATCCGTTCAGAAAGACGTCGAGCAGGATGGTTGTGACCAACCCGGAAAGTTGGCGCAGCTCTTGCCAAACAGCTGTGGCCAATCGAAAAAAGCTGACTCAAAAGACAAGAACAGCGCCGCCACCGAGCGCTGACAACAGATCCGACTCAAGGGAGCGACACACGCAATGCGTACCATCAATAGCCTGATCCTCGCTGGCGGCCTGCTGGCCTCTGGCGCCAGCGTCGCCGGTGACCTGCTGCAGTGGCAGAACAACAGCCTGACCTACCTCTGGGGCAAGAACTTCAAGGTCAACCCAGAGACCCAGCAGACCTTCACCTTCGAGCACGCCGATGGGTGGAAGTACGGCGACAACTTCATCTTTGTCGACAAGATCTTCTACCAGGGCAAGAAAGACGCCAGTAACGGCCCCAACACCTACTACGGCGAAATCAGCCCGCGCCTGTCGTTCGGCAAGATCTTCGATCAGAAGATCGCCTTCGGCCCGGTCAAGGACGTGCTGTTGGCGATGACCTACGAGTTCGGCGAGGGTGATACCGAGGCGTACCTGATCGGTCCTGGCTTTGACCTGGATATCCCAGGCTTCGATTATTTCCAGCTGAACTTCTACCAGCGCACCACCGATGGCAGCCGCCCCGGTGACAACGTCTGGCAGATCACCCCAGTGTGGTCGTACACCATCCCGGTCGGCTCGTCCGACATCCTCATCGATGGCTTCATGGATTGGGTAGTGGATAACGACGAGAACCGTCGCGGCACCTATCAGGCCAACCTGCACTTCAACCCACAGATCAAGTATGACCTGGGCAAGGCGCTGCACTTTGGCGAGAAGCAGCTGTACGTCGGTATCGAGTACGACTACTGGAAGAACAAGTACGGGATCAAGGATTCCGATGCGTTCACCACCGACCAGAACACCGCGAGCCTGTTGGTCAAGGTGCACTTCTGATCTGAGTGTTCGGGGCCGCTCTGCGGCCCTTCGCGGGCAAGCCAGCTCCTACAGGTATAACGCTGCTGAACCTGTGGGAGCGGGCTTGCCCGCGATAGCGATTGCAATAACGACGCAATCGCAGGGCAAGCCCGCTCCCACGATCCGCATCAGCTAGCAGGACGTACCACCCGCCAAACCTTACCCAGCACGCTGACCACCGCCAGCACCACGGCCCCGGCAACCAACCCGGCAAGCCCATTGAGCAACGCCCCGGTCAGTGCCCCGCCGCGCCCTTCGCTGAAGGCTTCGATGGCATGATGCAACGGCGCAATGCCATGCACCAGAATCCCGCCGCCGACCAAAAACATCGCTGCAGTACCGATCACCGACAGGCTCTTCATCATGTACGGCGCGGTGCGCAGAATTGCGTTCCCCACCGCCTGCGCCGCACGCGAGGCTTTTTGGGTCAGCCACAGGCCAAGGTCATCGAGCTTGACGATGCCGGCCACCAGGCCATACACACCAATGGTCATGACGATGGCGATACCCGACAGCACGATGATCTGCTGCGCCAGCGGGGCGTCGGCCACCGTACCCAGGGTAATGGCGATGATCTCCGCCGAGAGGATGAAGTCGGTGCGCACCGCGCCCTTGATCTTGTCCTTCTCATAGGCCACCAGATCGACATTCGGATCTGCCACCGCTTCGGCGCGGGCGCCGTGCTCGGCGGCATCCTCGGCCTTGCTGTGGAGAAACTTGTGCGCCAGCTTCTCGAAGCCCTCGAAGCACAGATAAGCCCCGCCCAGCATCAGCAACGGGATTACCGCCCAAGGAATGAAGGCACTGATCAACAGCGCCGCCGGGACCAGGATCAGCTTGTTCAGGAACGAACCCTTGGCCACCGCCCAGACCACCGGGATTTCCCGTTCGGCACGCACGCCAGTGACTTGCTGAGCGTTCAGTGCCAGATCGTCACCGAGCACGCCAGCGGTCTTTTTCGCCGCGACCTTGGTCATCAGCGAGACATCGTCGAGCACCGTGGCGATGTCGTCGATCAGTACCAGTAGACTGCTTCCTGCCATGTTTGCCGGTTTCCCATTGAGTGAATCGTCGAATTCTAGCCCAAACACCCTGCCTTGAGCGCCCGTCAAGGCCGGTGCTACCATGGCCGATCCCTCTTAGAGGCGACCATTGCGAGGAAGATCCCTGACCATGAGCACCATTCGCGAGCGCAACAAGGAACTGATCCTGCGCGCGGCCAGCGAGGAATTCGCCGACAAGGGCTTCGCCGCCACCAAGACCAGCGACATCGCGGCCAAGGCAGGCGTGCCCAAGCCGAACGTGTACTACTACTTCAAATCCAAGGACAACCTCTACCGCGAGGTCCTGGAAAGCATCATCGCGCCGATCATGCAGGCCTCGACGCCGTTCAATGCCGATGGTGACCCCAAGCAAGTGTTGAGTTCCTACATTCGCTCGAAGATCCGCATCTCGCGCGACCTGCCACATGCCTCCAAGGTGTTCGCCAGCGAGATCATGCACGGCGCGCCGCACCTGTCGCCCAGCCAGGTCGAGCAGCTCAACGAACAGGCCAGGCACAACATCGAGTGCATCCAGCGCTGGATCGACCGCAAGCAGATCGCCCCCGTCGATGCTCATCACCTGATGTTCAGCATCTGGGCGGCGACCCAGACCTATGCGGATTTCGATTGGCAGATTTCGGCAGTCACCGGCAAGGCCAAGTTGGCTGACAGTGATTATGAAGCGGCGGCGCAGACCATCATTCGCCTGGTGCTGAAGGGATGTGAACCCGAGGCGGCCTGAGAGCCGCAATCGCGGGGCACGCCCGCTCCCACGTGGACTACCTGCACTGTCCCTAGATGGCATGCAGTCTTCGTGTGAGCGGGCTTGCCCCGCGATAGGGTTGCAACTGACAACTATCGCTTAAGCCGCAACGCCCGCATCGGCAGTCAACCCCACCTCCTCGATCGCACTGATCGCACACTGCTCATCGATATCCGAAGTATCCCCGCTGATCCCCACCGCTCCCAGCACTTTGCCGTCCTGATCACGAATCAGCACCCCCCCCGGCGCCGGCACCACCGGCCGCTCACCCAGCCCATTCAAGGCAGCGAAAAACGCCGGCCGCTGCTGCGCATCCAGCGCCAGCAGACGCGAGCCCTTGCCCAGCGCAATCGCGCCCCAGGCTTTACCGGTGGCCACCTGCGGCCGCAACAGGCTGGCGCCATCTTCACGCTGCAGCGCCAGCAGATGCCCACCGGCATCGAGCACCGCCACGGTCAGTGGTGCGGCGTTGATCTTGCGGCCAGCGGCCAGCGCGGCGTTCACCACGCTGACAGCGACTTTCAGAGTCAATGTAGTCATTGCAAAGGTCCTCTTATTGTTGTGAGAAGCCCTGAGGGCAGTTGAAATTCGATCGGACAAATAGAACACAACGACAATTATTTTTGTATACAATATTTTTAGACGATCGTGCACGATCAGACGAAACGCCGTTTTCATAGGCATCCCGACGAAAGCCACCCGTCCCGATGAAAATGGATTGACCTAAGCCGCCGAGCGTGAATACACTCTGGCGCAGAGCAAGTTGTATACAATTACAAAATCGATGAGGCACAACCCATGAGCAAAATGAGAGCAATCGATGCAGCCGTTCTGGTCATGCGCCGTGAAGGTGTAGATACCGCGTTCGGCATCCCAGGGGCTGCCATCAACCCGCTGTACTCGGCCCTGAAAAAAGTCGGTGGCATCGATCATGTCCTCGCTCGTCACGTCGAAGGTGCCTCGCACATGGCCGAGGGTTACACCCGTGCCAACCCAGGCAATATCGGCGTGTGCATCGGCACCTCCGGCCCTGCCGGCACCGACATGGTCACCGGCCTGTACAGTGCATCCGCCGACTCCATCCCGATCCTCTGCATCACCGGCCAAGCACCGCGCGCACGTCTGCACAAGGAAGACTTCCAGGCAGTCGACATCACCAACATCGTCAAGCCAGTGACCAAGTGGGCCACCACTGTTCTGGAGCCAGGCCAAGTGCCTTACGCCTTCCAGAAGGCCTTCTTCGAAATGCGCAGCGGCCGCCCTGGCCCAGTGCTGATCGACCTGCCGTTCGACGTGCAGATGGCTGAGATCGAGTTCGATATCGATGCCTACGAGCCACTGCCAGTCACCAAGCCATCGGCCAGCCGCGTGCAAGCCGAGAAGGCCCTGGCCCTGCTCAATGACGCCGAGCGCCCATTGCTGGTTGCCGGTGGCGGCATCATCAACGCCGATGCCAGCGACAAGCTGGTCGAGTTCGCCGAGCTGACCGGCGTACCGGTCATCCCGACCCTGATGGGCTGGGGCACCATCCCTGACGACCACCCGCAAATGGTCGGCATGGTCGGTCTGCAGACCTCGCACCGCTACGGCAACGCCACCCTGCTCAAATCCGACCTGGTGTTCGGTATCGGCAACCGTTGGGCCAACCGCCACACCGGTTCCGTCGACGTCTACACCGAGGGCCGCAAGTTCGTTCACGTCGATATCGAACCGACCCAGATCGGCCGTGTGTTCACCCCGGACCTGGGTATCGTGTCTGACGCCGGCAAGGCGCTGGATGTGTTCCTCGAAGTGGCGCGCGAGTGGAAAGCCGCTGGCAAGCTCAAGGACCGTGGCGCTTGGCTGGAAGACTGCCAACAGCGCAAGTCGAGCCTGCAGCGCAAGACTCACTTCGACAACGTGCCGGTCAAGCCGCAGCGCGTCTACGAAGAAATGAACCAAGTGTTCGGCAAGGACACCTGCTACGTCAGCACCATCGGCCTGTCGCAGATCGCCGGCGCGCAGTTCCTCCACGTCTACAAGCCACGCCACTGGATCAACTGCGGCCAGGCCGGCCCGCTGGGCTGGACCATTCCAGCAGCACTGGGCGTGGTCAAGGCCGACCCGCAACGCAAGGTCGTTGCCCTCTCGGGTGACTACGACTTCCAGTTCATGATCGAAGAACTGGCAGTCGGCGCGCAGTTCAACCTGCCGTACGTCCACGTGCTGGTGAACAACGCCTACCTTGGCCTGATCCGCCAGGCGCAGCGTGGCTTCGACATGGATTACTGTGTACAACTGGCGTTCGAGAACATCAACTCGACCGAAGCCGGCAGCTACGGTGTCGATCACGTTGCCGTGGTCGAAGGCCTGGGTTGCAAGGCCCTGCGCGTATTCGAGCCAGGCGAGATCGCCCCTGCCCTGCTCAAGGCGCAGAAAATGGCCGAAGAATTCCGCGTGCCGGTCGTGGTTGAAGTGATCCTCGAGCGTGTGACCAACATTTCCATGGGCACCGAGATCAACGCGGTCAACGAGTTCGAAGACCTCGCCCTGGTTGGCAACGACGCGCCAACTGCGATCTCGATGCTCGACTGATTGCCTGACGCCCCCGCGCCGATTGTGCCGGGGGCCTTCATCTGCAAAGGAGACAACCATGCCTCGCTTCGCTGCCAACCTGTCCATGCTGTTCACCGAGCAGGACTTCCTGGCCCGCTTCAAGGCCGCCGCCGACGCTGGCTTCAGCGGTGTCGAATACCTCTTCCCGTATGACTTCAGCGCCGACCTGATCAAGCAGCAGCTCGACGCCCACGGCCTGACCCAGGTGCTGTTCAACCTGCCTGCCGGCGATTGGGGCAAGGGTGAGCGCGGCATCGCCTGCCACCCGGACCGCGTCGAAGAGTTCCGCAGCGGCGTCGACAAGGCCATCGAATACGCCAAGGTCCTGGGCAACACCCAGGTCAACTGCCTGGCCGGCATCCGTCCACAAGGCCTGCAATGCGCCGATGTGCGCAAGACCTTCGTCGACAACCTCAAGTTCGCCGCCGACAAACTCAAGGCTGCCGGGATTCGCCTGGTCATGGAAATGATCAACACCCGCGACATCCCAGGTTTCTACCTGAACACCACCCAACAGGCCCTGGAAATCCAGGCCGAAGTCGGCAGCGACAACCTGTTCCTGCAGTACGACATCTACCACATGCAGATCATGGAAGGTGACCTGGCTCGCACCCTGCAAGCCAACCTGAAGCTGATCAACCACATCCAGCTGGCCGACAACCCCGGCCGCAACGAGCCAGGCACCGGTGAGATCAACTACCGCTTCCTGTTCGAGCACCTGGACCGCATCGGTTACCAGGGCTGGGTGGGCGCGGAATACAAGCCGCTGACCACCACCGAGGCTGGCCTAGGCTGGCTGAAGACCCATAACGCTATCTGAAGGGCTGAACACAGGCCCCCTGTGAAACAACAAACCCTGTGGGAGCAGGCTTGCCCGCGAACACCGGCACAGCCTGTGCCATTCACCGCACCGCCTGTTTCGCGGCGGTTCGACGCTTCGACAAGCCCGCCCCCACAGAGGCCTTGGCTCGCTTGAGATATCACAAATACAAAGAGGCAAATTCTCATGGCTAAAATCGGTTTTATCGGCACCGGCATCATGGGCAAGCCCATGGCCCAGAACCTGCAAAAAGCAGGTCACAGCCTGTTCGTCTCCACCCACCACGACGCAGCCCCGGCCGACCTGATCGCCGCTGGCGCGGTGGCCCTGGCCAACCCCAAAGAGGTGGCCCAGGAAGCTGAATTCATCATCGTCATGGTCCCCGATACCCCCCAGGTCGAGGCCGTGCTGTTCGGTGAAAACGGCGTTGGCGAAGGCGTTGGCCCGAACAAGGTGGTGATCGACATGAGCTCGATCTCGCCAACTGCCACTAAAGCCTTTGCCGAGAAGATCAAGGCAACCGGCGCTGCCTACCTCGACGCGCCAGTGTCGGGCGGTGAAGTCGGTGCCAAGGCCGCGACCCTGAGCATCATGGTCGGTGGCTGCCCGAAAGCCTTCGAGCGCGCCCTGCCGCTGTTCGAAGCCATGGGCAAGAACATCACCCGCGTTGGCGGCAATGGCGACGGCCAGACGGCCAAGGTCGCCAACCAGATCATCGTCGCCCTGAACATCCAGGCTGTCAGCGAAGCGCTGCTGTTCGCTGCCAAGAACGGCGCCGATCCTGCCAAGGTGCGTGAAGCACTGATGGGTGGCTTCGCTTCCTCGAAGATCCTTGAAGTGCATGCCGAGCGCATGATCAAAGGCACCTTCGACCCGGGCTTCCGTATCAACCTGCACCAGAAGGACCTGAACCTGGCCCTGCAAGGCGCCAAGGAGCTGGGCATCAACCTGCCCAACACCTCCAACGCCCAGCAAGTGTTCAGCACCTGCGTCGCCCTCGGTGGCGGCAACTGGGACCACTCGGCGCTGATCAAAGGCCTGGAGCACATGGCCAACTTCTCGATCCGCGGCGACAAGTAAGCCATTGCTAGTCTCACTGGCCTCTTCGCGGGCAAGCCCGCTCCTACAGGTTCAGCGCTGAACCTGAGAACTGTAGGCTACCTGTGGGGCCCGCGAAGAATCCACCAGCGATGAACTTGCAACCACAGGCCATCGCTGGCAACGCGCAACACCGCCCCTGGTTCAGCCTGCACGGAGGCAGTTCCAGGGGCGTTTTCGATTTTGCAGAACAACAAGAATTTGGGAGCCTGCCATGTCGGTCGATCCGCAACAATTACTCCGCGAGCTGTTCGACACAGCCATCGCTGCCGCCCACCCCCGCCAGGTCCTCGAACCCCACCTGCCCGCCGACCGTAGCGGCCGAGTCATCGTCATTGGTGCCGGCAAAGCCGCCGCGGCCATGGCTGAAGTGGTCGAAAAAAGCTGGCAAGGCGAAGTCTCCGGCCTGGTCGTGACCCGCTACGGCCACGGCGCCAACTGCCAGAAGATCGAGGTGGTCGAAGCCGCCCACCCGGTCCCCGATGCCGCCGGCCTGGCGGTAGCCAAGCGCGTGCTGGAACTGGTCAGCAACCTGTGCGAAGACGATCGGGTGATCTTCCTGCTGTCCGGTGGCGGCTCGGCCCTGCTGGCATTGCCGGCCGAAGGCCTGACCCTGGCCGACAAGCAACAGATCAACAAGGCGCTGCTCAAGTCCGGCGCGACCATCGGCGAAATGAACTGCGTGCGCAAGCACCTCTCGGCGATCAAGGGCGGACGCCTGGCCAAGGCCTGCTGGCCGGCCACGGTGTATACCTATGCCATCTCCGACGTCCCGGGCGACCTGGCCACGGTGATCGCCTCCGGCCCGACCGTGGCCGACCCGAGCACCTCGGCCGATGCCCTGGCGATCATCAAGCGCTACAACATCGATGCGCCCAAGGCCGTCATCGAGTGGCTGAACAACCCCGCCTCGGAAACCGTCAAGGCCGATGACCCGGCCCTGGCCCGCAGCCATTTCCAGTTGATCGCCAAGCCCCAGCAGTCGCTGGAAGCGGCCGCGGTCAAGGCCCGCCAAGCCGGCTTCAGCCCGTTGATCCTGGGTGACCTGGAAGGCGAATCGCGCGAAGTGGCCAAAGTACATGCCGGCATTGCCCGGCAGATCGTTCTGCACGGCCAGCCGCTGAAGGCGCCCTGCGTGATCCTCTCCGGCGGCGAAACCACGGTCACCGTGCGCGGCAACGGCCGTGGCGGGCGCAACGCCGAGTTCCTGCTCAGCCTCACCGAAAGCCTCAAAGGCGTGCCGGGCGTGTATGCCCTGGCCGGTGACACCGACGGCATCGATGGCTCGGAAGAAAACGCCGGCGCCATCATGACCCCGGAGAGCTTCGCCCGCGCCGCCGCCCTGGGCCTGTCAGCCAGCGATGAACTGGACAACAACAACGGCTACGGCTATTTCGCCGCGCTGGATGCGCTGATCGTCACCGAACCGACCCGCACCAACGTCAACGACTTCCGCGCCATTCTGATCCTTGAGACTGCCCAATCATGACGCCTGATAAAAAAGTCAAAATCCTCGCTACCCTCGGCCCTGCGATCAACGGCGTCGATGACATCCGCCAACTGGTCGAAGCCGGAGTGAACATCTTCCGCCTCAACTTCAGCCACGGCGAACATGCCGACCACGCCCTGCGCTATCAGTGGATCCGTGAAGTCGAGCAGCAGCTGAACTACCCGCTGGGCATCCTCATGGACCTGCAAGGGCCGAAGCTGCGCGTCGGCCGTTTTGCCAACGGCAAGGTCCAGCTGCAACGCGGCCAGGCCCTGCGCCTGGATCTGGATAGCACCCCAGGCGACAGCCGCCGGGTCAACCTGCCGCACCCCGAGATCATCGCCGCGCTGGAACCGGGCATGGACCTGTTGCTCGACGACGGCAAGCTGCGCCTGCGGGTGACGGCCAAGCACAGCGAGGCGATTGACACCGAGGTGCTGGCCGGTGGCGAGCTGTCCGATCGCAAAGGCGTCAACGTGCCGCAAGCGGTGCTCGAACTCAGCCCGCTGACCGAGAAAGACCGCCGCGACCTGGCCTTTGGCCTGGAACTGGGCGTGGACTGGGTGGCGCTGTCGTTCGTCCAACGCCCGCAGGACATCATCGAAGCACGCCAGCTGATCGGTGATCGCGCCTACCTGATGGCCAAGATCGAGAAGCCTTCGGCGGTCGATCAATTGCAGGCAATCGCCGAGCTGTCCGATGCCATCATGGTCGCCCGCGGTGACCTGGGCGTGGAAGTGCCGGCCGAAAGCGTGCCGCAGATCCAGAAACGCATCATCAACACCTGCCGCCAATTGGGCCGGCCGGTGGTGGTGGCGACGCAGATGCTCGAATCGATGCGCTTCGCCCCTGCCCCGACCCGCGCTGAAGTCACCGACGTGGCCAATGCCGTGGCCGAAGGCGCGGACGCGGTGATGCTGTCGGCCGAGACCGCCTCGGGCGACTACCCGCTCGAAGCGGTGCAGATGATGAGCAAGATCATCCGCCAGGTCGAGAACGGCCCGGATTACCAGGCGCAACTGGACGTCGGCCGGCCCAAGGCCGAGGCGACCATGTCGGATGCGATCAGCTGCGCGATCCGCCGCATCAGCGGCATCCTGCCGGTGGCGGTGCTGGTCAACTACAGCGAGTCCGGTGCTTCGACCCTGCGCGCCGCACGTGAGCGACCACGCGCGCCGATCCTCAACCTGACGCCGAACCTGGTGACCGCCCGCCGCCTGAGCGTGACCTGGGGTGTGCACTCGGTGGTCAACGACCGCCTGCGTCAGGTCGATGAGATCTGCTCGACGGCGCTGGAAATTGCCCAGGCGCAAGGCATGGCCAGCCGCGGTGACACGCTGCTGATCACCGCCGGTGTGCCTTTCGGCAAACCGGGGACGACTAACACGCTGCGGATCGAGACGCTGATCTAACAAGCGTCGTGGGAGCGGGCTTGACCCGCGATCACTGAGCTGGAGCCACGCTCGCTATCGCGGGGCAAGCTCGCTCCCACGCTACCGTTGCACTGTTCGACACTGCGGAAAACCCGAGGCCCAAAGAGGCCCACCGCTCACCATCAACCTTGCTGACTGCCCATGTACACCAAAAATTTCGTCAACCCGTGCCCCGACTGGGCCACGGCGCTGCTCAATGGCTTCAGCCAGGTATTGCTGCAGCGCAACCCGCTGTGCGGCTTGTGCTGCCTGCTGGCAATCCTGCTGACCGCCCCCAACCTGGTCGGCGGCGCCCTGCTAGGCGCCCTGGCCGGCCTGCTCACCGCACAGCGCCGCGGCTATCCGCGCGCTGACCGCCAGGCTGGGTTGTATAGCTACAACGGCGTGCTGATCGGCATCCTGTTCAGCGCAGTGCTGCCATGGTCGGCGATCCTGCCACCGCTGATCATCGCCGCTGGCGGCCTCTCGAGCATCTTTGTCCAGCAGTGGCGCAAACGCGGCAACTGCCTGCTTCCGGCCTACACCGCGCCGTTCGTGCTGCTCGGCTGGGCCGCCCTGCTGCTGGCCGAACCCTCCAGCGCCGCTGCAGCGGTCGAAGCCAATCCCATACATGCCCTGGCGCGCGGCTTGGGTCAGGTGTTTCTCCTCGACCAGCCTTTGGCCGGCCTGTTGATCGCCATTGGCCTGTTCATCGCCAACCGCTACGCAGCGCTGTGGGCCCTGCTCGGCTCGGCGCTGGGCGGCAGCGTCGCGCTGCTGGCCGGTGAGGCGCAGACCGCCTGGATGGGCCTGCTCGGCTTTAACGCAGCACTGGCGGCCTTGGCCTTCAGCGCGCAACGCGAACGACCCTGGCTGCCTATGCTGGCGAGCATCCTGGCGATTGTGCTGCAGCCGCTGTTCAACCTGCTGCCGATTGCCGGCCTGACCGCACCGTTCATTGCCGCTTGCTGGCTGCTGCACCTGGGTGCACGCTTGCCGCGTTTGCTCCACGGAGGCAATCCGCGCCGCTTGCACAGCTGAGGGGCAGCCCCTAGGCTCTGGCCATTGCACAATGGAACGCGCCCATGGATACCCCTGCGAGCCTGCGCGAGCGGCTCTACATCATCGTCTTCCAGACCGACACCAACGCTGGCAGACGCTTCGACAAGATCCTCCTGCTGATCATCCTCGCCAGCCTGGTGACGGTGATCCTCGACAGTATCGATGAAGTTCACCAAGGCTACGCCGGGTTGCTCGCCGCCATCGAGTGGGGCTTCACGGCGATCTTCCTCGCCGAGTACCTGACCCGCCTGTACTGCTCGCCCAAGCCATTGCGCTACGCCTTCAGCTTCTACGGCCTGGTCGATCTGCTGGCGATCGTGCCTGGGGTGATCGCCCTGTACTACAGCGACGCCCAGTACCTGCTGATCATCCGGGTGATCCGCATGCTGCGCATCTTCCGCGTGCTCAAGCTTGGCCAATACCTCAAGCAAGCCAACTACCTGATGGCAGCGCTGCGCGGCAGCAAGCAGAAGATCATCGTGTTCCTGGTCACGGTATCGACCCTGGTCACGGTGTTCGGCACCTTGATGTACGTGATCGAAGGCCCCGAGCATGGCTTCACCAGCATCCCCAAGGGCATCTACTGGGCCATCGTCACCCTCACTACGGTGGGCTTTGGCGACATCGTACCGAAGACTCCGCTGGGCCAAGTGCTGTCGTCGCTGGTGATGATCACCGGTTACTCGATCATCGCCGTGCCCACCGGCATTTTTACCGCTGAGCTGGCCAACGCCATGCGCGGTGAACAGCTGCAGCACGACTGCCCGACCTGCCGGAAAAAGCACCATGAACACGGCGCTGCATTCTGCTCACGCTGCGGCAATGCGCTATTTCCCAAGGCGGAATAACCAAAGCGTTTTTTGTTCTTTAAACGCCTGTCGAGCACCCGCTATAGTCGCTGGCAAACTGCCCACACTCTTCAAGAACAAGGAATGCGTCGTGAAAAAACTGTTCACTGCCTCGCTACTGGCCGCCGGGCTCACCCTCGGCAACCTGGCCCAGGCCGCGCCCACCCTGCTCAACGTCTCCTACGACGTGATGCGCGACTTCTACAAGGACTACAACTCAGCGTTCCAGAAGCACTGGGAGGCCGAGCACAAAGAGAAAGTCAACCTGCAGATGTCCTTCGGCGGTTCGAGCAAGCAAGCGCGGGCGGTGATCGACGGCCTGCCGGCTGACGTCATCACCATGAACATGGCCACTGACATCAATGCCCTGGTCGACAACGGCAAACTGGTCCCGGACAACTGGGTCAGCCGCCTGCCGAACAACAGCGCGCCGTTCACTTCGGCCACCGTGTTCATCGTTCGCAAGGGCAACCCCAAGGCCCTGAAAGACTGGCCCGATCTGCTCAAGGACGGCGTCCAGGTGATCGTGCCCAACCCCAAGACTTCCGGTAACGGCCGCTACACCTACCTCTCGGCCTGGGGCTACGTGCTGCAAAACGGTGGTGACGAAGCCAAGGCCAAGGACTTCGTCGGCAAGCTGTTCAAGCAAGCGCCAGTGCTCGACACCGGTGGCCGCGCCGCCACTACCACGTTCATGACCAACCAGATCGGCGACGTGCTGGTAACGTTCGAGAACGAAGCCGAGATGATTGCCCGCGAGTTCGGCCGCGACCAGTTCGAAGTAGTCTATCCAAGCGTGTCGGCCGAAGCTGAGCCGCCGGTGAGCGTGGTCGACAAAGTGGTCGACAAGAAAGGCACCCGCGCGGTGGCCGAGGAGTACCTGAAGTACCTGTGGTCGCCAGCTGCCCAGGAAATCGCAGCGCAGAACTACCTGCGTCCGCGCGACGCGACGGTACTGGCCAAGTACACCGACCGCTTCCCGAAAGTTGACTTTCTCTCGGTAGAGAAGACCTTCGGTGACTGGCGCACGGTGCAGAAGACCCACTTCAACGATGGTGGTGTGTTCGACCAGATCTATACCGGTCAGTAAGTTATCGGTTAGGGCCGGCCCCATCGCGGGGCAAGCCCGCTCCCACGCCAATCGCCGACCTCGGCGCAGATACGTGGGTGACCTTGGACTTTAGCAATCAGTAAGTTTTTTCAGCGCCAGTGCCGGCGCTATCGCAGGGCAAGCCTGCTCCCACACTCTGCGCCGAGGTCGACGATTGGC
>NZ_JAOYTM010000027.1:0-54628 GCF_025847435.2 Pseudomonas sp. BT-42-2 | reverse complement strand
AGTGAAACGATGCATCGCCGATGGTAGTGTGGGGTTTCCCCATGTGAGAGTAGGTCATCGTCAAGATTCATTTCGCAAAACCCCTATCTGCGCGAGCAGGTAGGGGTTTTGTCTTTTCCGCCTTCTGCCTTCCGCCAAATCAGCCTAATCGATACCAGACTCAGTTGAGACGAAGCATGAGTGGGAGCGGGCTTGCCCCGCGATAGCAACTGCCCCGCCCGCTCAACCCCTCAAACAACGAGATCGGTGTAAAGGCCATGACACACATCAGCGCCAAACGTCTGCTCCCACAATTGGAGTCAGAGCACTAGAATAGAGCCCACGCTTTCATTCAGATTTCCTTATGCCCAACCCTGTCGACCCCCAAGTGCTGGCTCAATTACCCCTGGACGAACTCGTAGCCTGTCACGAGTGCGACCTGCTGCTGCGCAAGCCGCCCTTGCAGCATGGTGAAAAGGCACTGTGTCCGCGTTGCGGCTACGAGCTCTATGCTCACCGCTATAACGTGGTCAACCGCAGCCTGGCCCTGGTGCTGACGGCCTTGCTGCTTTATATACCGGCGAACTTCCTGCCGATCATGCAGCTGCACCTGCTCGGCCAGACCTCCGATGACACTGTCTGGAGTGGCGTATTAGGCCTGTACAACTCACAAATGCAGCTGATCGCTGTGGTGGTGTTCCTGTGCAGCATGGCCATCCCATTGCTCAAGCTGCTCTGCCAATTGGCGGTGTTGCTGAGCATCCGCCTGAACATCGGGCGCAGTTATGGCTTGCTGATCTACCGCATTTACCACCATCTGAAAGAGTGGGGCATGCTTGAGGTGTACTTCATGGGCGTTTTGGTGGCCATCGTCAAATTGGTCGACCTTGCGCAACTGACAATCGGCCTGGGTCTGTTTTGCTTCATTAGCCTGTTACTGGTTCAGGTCTGGCTGGAAGTGGTGATGTCGCCCCACCAGATCTGGGTGGCCTTGTCGGGGGAGGACCTGCATGCGGGCGATTGATGCAGGTATTTTGGTGTGCAATGAATGCCATGAGCTGAACAGACAGCAAGCGGATGCGACTTCGCAGACCTGTACCCGCTGTGGCGCCATCGTACATGCCCGCCGCCCTAACAGCATCGTGCGCACCTGGGCGCTGCTGATCACGGCATTGGTGCTGTACATCCCAGCCAATGTGCTGCCAATCATGACCGTCAGCTCGCTGGGCAAGGGCAGTCCGGACACCATCATGTCCGGGGTTATCACGTTGATGAAGCACGGCATGCTGCCTATTGCTGCGGTGGTGTTCATCGCCAGTATCCTGGTGCCCACCTTCAAGCTGGTTGGCATTGGTCTTTTGCTGTACTCGGTGCAGCGCCATCAGCCCTTGTCGGCGCGCCAGCGCATATGGATGTACCGCTTCATTGAATTCATCGGACGCTGGTCGATGCTGGATATCTTCGTCATTGCCATCTTGGTGGCAGTGGTGAATTTCGGCCGCATCGCCAGTGTCGAAGCCAACCTGGGGGCCATCGCCTTCGCCTCTGTGGTGATTCTGACGATGCTCGCTGCTTTAACTTTTGATCCCCGACTGATCTGGGATAACACGGAGTCGGATGACGACCATGAGTGATGTGCCTACGGCTAAAACCCGCCCAGCTTCGAATTGGTCGGCCATCTGGATCCTGCCGCTGATCGCCTTGATCATTGGTGGCTGGCTCGGCTGGCAGGCCTATCGCGATGCCGGCGTCGAGATTCAAGTGCGTTTCGAGTCGGGTGAGGGGATTGTCGCCAACAAGACCGAAGTCATCTACAAAGGTATGCCGGTGGGTAAGGTCACCGCCTTGGTGCTCGATGCCAAGGGCAGCAATACCGGGGTGATCGCCACCATTGAAATGAACAAGGCGGCAGACGAGCACCTGACCACCGGAACCCGCTTCTGGCTGGTCAAGCCGAGCGTCACCCTCGCCGGTATCTCGGGCCTGGAAACACTGGTATCGGGTAATTACATCGCCGTCGACCCCGGCAAGGGCGAGCCGACCAAGCGCTTCAAGGCCTTGTCGGCAGCGCCGCCGCTGTCTGATGCCGAGCCTGGCCTGCACCTGACCCTGAAGGCCGACCGGCTCGGCTCGCTCAACCGCGACAGCCCGGTGTTCTACAAGCAGATCCAGGTCGGTCGGGTGAAGAGCTATCGCCTGTCCGATGACCAGGACACCGTCGAGGTCAAAGTCTTCATCCAGCCTGCCTATGCCAGCCTGGTGCGCAAACACACGCGTTTCTGGAACGCCAGCGGCATCAGCATCGATGCCGACCTGTCCGGGGTCAAAGTGCGCAGCGAGTCGCTGAGCAGCATCGTTGCCGGCGGTATCGCATTCGCCACCCCTGAACATCGCAAGGACAGCCCACCCACCGACCCAAGCCTGCCATTCCGCCTCTATGAGGACTTCGACGCAGCGCAGGCGGGCATCCGCATCAAGGTTCGGCTGAGCGACTTTGAAGGCCTGCAAGCCGGGCGTACGCCTGTGCTGTACAAAGGCATTCAGGTTGGCTCGCTGAAGACCCTGAAAATCGAAGATGACCTGACCAGTGCAATGGCTGAGCTGACCCTCGATCCGCTCGCTGAAGACTATCTGGTCGAAGGCACGCAGTTCTGGGTGGTCAAGCCGTCCATTTCCCTGGCCGGTATCACCGGTCTGGAAGCCTTGGTCAAAGGTAACTACATCGCCATTCGCCCAGGTGAGAAGGGCGCACGCCCGCAACGCGAGTTCGAAGCCCGGCCCAAAGCGCCGCCACTGGACTTGAAAGCCCCAGGTTTGCACATGGTGCTGTTCGCTGACACGCTCGGCTCGCTCGAGGTTGGCAGCCCGGTGATGTACCGCCAAGTCAAAGTAGGTAGCGTGCAGAGCTACCAGTTCGCGCGCAACAGCAAGCGCATCCTGATCGGTGTGCACATCGAGAAGGAGTACGCCAACCTGGTCAACGGTTCGAGCCGCTTCTGGAATGCCAGCGGCATTACCCTCACCGGTGGGCTTTCGGGGATCAAGGTCAAGAGCGAGTCGCTGCAGACCCTCATGGCGGGCGGTATCGCTTTCGATACGCCAAGGCCGGATGTGAAGCTCAAGCGGCATATTCCACGTTTCCGTCTGCATGACAGCGAAGAGGCGGTGAATCGCGCAGGCACCCTAATCACCATTCGCGTCGATCGCGCTGACGGCTTGAAGCCCGGTACGCCGATTCGCTTCCGTGGCCTGGATGTCGGCAGTATCGAAAGTACGGATCTGACCGATGATCTACAGGCTGTGCTGCTCAGGGCGCGGATTACCGAAGCCGCCGAACGCATTACCCGGGTCGGCACGCAGTTCTGGGTGGTTAAGCCCGCGTTGGGCCTGGTGCGCACTGAAAACCTCGATACCCTCATCGGCGGTCAGTATCTGGAAGTGCAGCCTGCTCTGAAGAACCAGGGCCCTCAGCGTGATTTCATCGCCCTAGACCAAGCACCTGAGGTAGTGGGGCAGGAGATCGGACTGCCGCTGACCCTCAGCGCGCCGCGCCGAGGATCGATCAAGCCGGGCGTGCCGGTGACTTATCGTGAAGTGGCGGTGGGTAAGGTGACAGGTTTCGAGCTGGGCCAGAGTGCTGATCGTGTACTGATCCATATCCTCATCGAGCCACGCTATGCGGCGCTGGTGCGCGGCGGCAGCCGGTTCTGGAACAGCAGCGGCTTTGGCTTCGACTGGGGCCTGTTCAAAGGCGCTACGGTACGTACCGAGTCGCTGGAGACCCTGATAGACGGCGGCATCGCCTTTGCCACCCCTGATGGCGAGCAGATGGGCAACCCGGCGCGGCCGCAGCAGACCTTCGCCTTGTTCGACAAGCCCGAAGAGGCCTGGCTGCAGTGGGCGCCAAAGATTCAGCTAGGCAAATAGAGCCACCGGCGTCCATTCGCTCCCACAAGATCTGCGCTGACTCAACAACAGCGCAGCCCCTGTGGGGGCGGGCTTGCCTGCGAAGAGGTCGACGCCGACCCAGACTCAAATCACAGGCAATAAAAAACCGACCCTAGGGTCGGTTTTTGGACAAGCGCGTCGCTTAGGCAGCTGCAGCTTCTTTCAGCGCCTTGATGTGGCCATTCAGACGGCCTTTGTGGCGAGCAGCCTTGTTCTTGTGGATGATGCCTTTGTCGGCCATACGGTCGATTACAGGCACAGCCAGGGTGTAGGCGGCTTGCGCTTTTTCGGCGTCTTTTGCGTCAATGGCTTTAACTACATTCTTGATGTAGGTGCGGACCATGGAACGCAGGCTGGCGTTGTGGCTGCGACGCTTCTCAGCCTGTTTTGCGCGTTTCTTGGCGGAAGGTGAGTTGGCCACCGTCGAGCTCCTTGAAAGACTTTAGGAAAATAGCAAACAAAATAGGCCGCGAATCATGCCGATGCATACGACGGATGTCAAGGCCACCTGCAGGGTTCCGCCGAGTGGTGGGTCCGCGAGAGGGAAATATTCCTTTCTGCGCCGCGACCTGTAAACTCGGGAATTTTGGCTCCCCTGCGAAGGCGCGGGAGTATCGCACATCTGGACGTCATTAGTAGCGTCCTCCGTCCCCGGCGTGAAAATTTTTCGATGAACCTGCTCAAATCCCTGGCTGCAGTCAGTTCCATCACCATGATTTCGCGGGTGTTGGGCTTCGTCCGCGACACCATCCTGGCGCGCGTTTTTGGCGCCGGCGTTGCCACCGACGCCTTTTTCATCGCCTTCAAGCTGCCCAATCTGCTACGCCGGATCTTCGCCGAAGGTGCTTTCTCCCAGGCCTTCGTGCCGATTCTGGCCGAATACAAGACCCAGCAGGGCGAGGAGGCGACCCGTACCTTCGTCGCCTATATAAGTGGCTTGTTGACCTTGGTCCTGGCGTTGGTCACTGCGCTGGGCATTCTTGCCGCGCCGTGGGTGGTCTGGATCACCGCGCCTGGATTTGTTGATGACGCGGAAAAATACGCGCTGACCACCGACCTGCTGCGGGTGACCTTCCCCTATATATTGCTGATCTCGCTGTCGTCGCTGGTAGGCGCGATCCTCAATACCTGGAACCGTTTCTCGGTCCCGGCGTTCACCCCGACCCTGCTCAACGTCGCGATGATCGCCTTCGCCCTGCTGCTTACCCCGTACTTCGATCCACCCATCATGGCCCTGTCCTGGGGTGTGCTGGCCGGCGGGCTGGCCCAGCTGCTGTATCAACTGCCAGCGCTGAAGAAGATCGGTATGCTTGTGCTGCCACGCCTGAACCTGCGCGATAGCGGGGTGTGGCGCGTGCTCAAGCAGATGCTGCCGGCGATCCTTGGCGTCTCGGTCAGCCAGATCTCGCTGATCATCAACACCATCTTCGCCTCGTTCCTGGTGGCAGGTTCGGTGTCGTGGATGTACTACGCCGATCGTCTGATGGAGCTGCCGTCCGGGGTGCTGGGCGTGGCCCTGGGCACGATCTTGCTGCCAACCCTGGCCAAGACCTATGCCAACCGCGACCGCGATGAGTACTCGCGGATTCTCGACTGGGGCCTGCGCCTGTGCTTCTTGCTGGTGCTGCCGTGTACCCTGGCTCTGGCAATTCTGGCCGAGCCGCTGACCGTGGCACTGTTCCAGTACGGCAAGTTCACCGCCTTCGACGCGGCCATGACCCAGCGCGCGCTGATCGCCTATTCGGTCGGCCTGCTGGCGATCATCCTGGTCAAGGTGCTGGCCCCAGGCTTCTATGCCCAGCAAAATATCCGCACTCCAGTAAAAATCGCGATCTTCACCCTGATCTCCACCCAGCTGCTCAACCTGGTGCTGGTCGGCCCGCTTGCCCACGCCGGCCTGGCCCTGGCGATCAGCATGGGTGCCTGCCTCAACGCCGGCTTGCTGTTCTGGAAGCTGCGCAGCCAGGACCTGTTCCAGCCGCAGCCGGGCTGGACGCGGTTCCTGCTCAAGCTGGTGCTGGCGGTGGGCTTGATGTCAGCGGTGTTGCTGGCTGGCATGCACTACATGCCAGCCTGGGAGCTGGGCGGGATGCTCGAGCGTTTCCTGCGTTTGGGCGCGTTGATCGCAGCGGGCGTGGTGACCTATTTTGGTTGCCTGTACCTGTGCGGTTTCCGCCCCCGGCATTTTGCCCGCAAGGCCCTGCACTGAGGCGCTGACCGGCCAAGCGTCGGTTTTTCACATTCCACGCCACCCCATGGCGCTGCTGCCTGTCACCAGCGCCCGGGTGTGGTTATAATCGACCACTTTATGAGCAAGAAGCGCGTTATGCAGCTGGTTCGAGGTCTTCACAACCTGCGCCCCGAGCATCGGGGCTGTGTCGCCACCATTGGCAACTTCGACGGGGTTCACCGTGGCCACCAGGCAATCCTGGCGCGCCTGCGTGAGCGCGGCCAGGAGCTGGGCCTGCCCACCTGCGTGGTGATCTTCGAACCGCAGCCCCGCGAGTACTTCGCGCCCGAGACCGCCCCTGCGCGCCTGGCCCGCTTGCGCGACAAGGTCGAGCTGCTCGCCGGCGAGGGTATCGACCGGGTGCTGTGCCTGGCCTTCAACCAGCGCCTGAGCAAGCTCAGTGCCGATGCCTTCGTCAAGGCGATTCTGGTCGATGGCCTGGGTGTGCGCCACCTGGAGGTCGGCGACGACTTCCGCTTTGGTTGCGACCGCGCAGGCGACTTCGCTTTCCTGGTCGAAGCCGGCAAACAGTATGGCTTTAGCGTCGAAGCGGCCAATACCGTGGTCCAGGACGGCCTGCGCGTGAGCAGCACCAAAGTGCGCACCGCGCTGGCCAACGCCGACTTCGAGCTTGCCGCGCACCTGCTCGGCCGGCGCTACACCATTACCGGGCGTGTGCTGCATGGCCAGAAGCTGGCCCGCCAACTCGGTACGCCGACCGCCAACATCCAGCTCAAGCGCCGCCGGGTCCCGCTCAGCGGGGTCTACCTGACCAGCGCCGAGATCGACGGCAAGGTCTGGCCGGGTGTGGCCAATATCGGAGTACGCCCCACCGTCGCGGGTGACGGGCGTCCTCACCTTGAGATTCATCTATTGGATTTTGCCGGCGACCTGTATGGCCGGCGCCTGACGGTGGAATTCCACCAAAAGCTGCGCGAAGAGCAGCGATTCGCCTCCCTGGAGGCGCTGAAGTCGGCGATCGACGCGGACATCGCCGCCGCACGTGCCCACTGGCACGCTCAACCGCTAACGAAGAGCCTGAAATGACCGACTACAAAGCCACGCTTAACCTTCCGGACACCGCCTTCCCGATGAAGGCCGGCCTGCCCCAGCGCGAACCGCAGATCCTGCAGCGCTGGGACAGCATTGGCCTGTACCGGAAGTTGCGCGAAATTGGCAAGGATCGTCCCAAGTTCGTCCTGCACGACGGCCCACCCTATGCCAACGGCAAGATCCACATCGGTCATGCGCTGAACAAGATTCTCAAGGACATGATTGTCCGCTCCAAGACCCTGTCCGGTTTCGACGCGCCGTATGTCCCGGGCTGGGACTGCCATGGCCTGCCGATCGAACACAAGGTCGAAGTCACCCACGGCAAGCACCTGAGCGCCGACCAGACCCGCGAGCTGTGCCGCGCCTATGCTGCCGAGCAGATCGAAGGGCAGAAGACCGAGTTCATCCGCCTGGGTGTGCTGGGTGACTGGGAGAATCCCTACAAGACGATGAACTTCGCCAACGAAGCGGGCGAGATCCGCGCGCTGGCCGAAATCGTCAAGCAAGGCTTCGTGTTCAAGGGTCTCAAGCCTGTGAACTGGTGCTTCGACTGTGGCTCGGCACTGGCCGAAGCCGAAGTCGAGTACGCCGACAAGAAGTCGCAGACCATCGACGTCGCCTTCCCGGTTGCCGACGCTGACAAGCTGGCCGCCGCCTTCGGCCTGGCCAGCCTGGCCAAGCCCACTGCCATCGTGATCTGGACCACCACCCCGTGGACCATCCCGGCCAACCAGGCGCTGAACATCCACCCGGAGTTCAACTACGCCCTGGTCGATACCGGCGAGCGTCTGCTGGTGCTGGCTGAAGAGCTGGTCGAGGCGTGCCTCAAGCGCTACAACCTGGAAGGCTCGGTGATCGCTACCGCGCCAGGTTCGGCGCTGGAACTGATCAACTTCCGCCACCCGTTCTACGACCGCCTGTCGCCGATCTACCTGGCCGACTACGTCGAGCTGGGCGCCGGCACCGGTGTGGTTCACTCCTCGCCTGCCTATGGTGAAGACGACTTCGTCACCTGCAAGCGCTATGGCATGGTCAACGACGACATCCTCACTCCGGTACAAAGCAATGGCGTGTACGTGCCGAGCCTGGAATTCTTCGGTGGCCAGTTCATCTGGAAAGCCAACCCGGCAATCGTCGACAAGCTGCAGGAAGTCGGTGCGCTGCTGCACACCGAGACCATCAGCCACAGCTACATGCACTGCTGGCGCCACAAGTCGCCGCTGATCTACCGCGCCACCGCGCAGTGGTTCATCGGCATGGACCGCAAGCCAAACACCGGCGACACCCTGCGCGAGCGCGCGCTCAAGGCCATCGAAGAGACCAAGTTCGTTCCGGCCTGGGGCCAGGCCCGCCTGCACGCGATGATCGCCAACCGTCCCGACTGGTGCATCTCGCGTCAGCGTAACTGGGGCGTACCGATCCCGTTCTTCCTCGACAAGCAAAGCGGTGAGCTGCACCCGCGTACCGCTGAACTGATGGAAGAAGTCGCCAAGCGCGTCGAGCAAGAGGGCATCGAAGCCTGGTTCAAGCTGGACGCCGCCGAACTGCTCGGCGCCGAAGCCGACCAGTACGACAAGATCACCGACACCCTCGACGTCTGGTTCGACTCAGGTACCACCCACTGGCACGTGCTGCGCGGCTCGCACGACATCGGCCATGCCACCGGCCCGCGTGCCGACCTGTACCTGGAAGGGTCCGACCAGCACCGTGGTTGGTTCCACTCCTCGTTGCTGACCGGCTGCGCCATCGACAACCACGCGCCGTACCGCGAGCTGCTGACGCACGGCTTCACCGTCGATGAAAACGGCCGCAAGATGTCCAAGTCGCTGGGCAACACCATCGAGCCGCAGAAGGTCAACGACACCCTGGGCGCCGACATCATGCGCCTGTGGGTTTCGGCCACTGACTATTCCGGCGAGATGGCGGTCTCCGACCAGATCCTGCAGCGCAGCGCCGACGCCTACCGGCGGATCCGTAACACCGCGCGCTTCCTGCTTTCCAACCTGTCCGGCTTCGACCCGGCCCGCGACCTGCTGCCGGCCGAAGACATGCTGGCGCTGGATCGCTGGGCAGTGGACCGCACCCTGCTGCTGCAACGCGAGCTGGAAGAGCACTACAGCGAGTACCGTTTCTGGAACGTCTACTCGAAGATCCACAACTTCTGCGTGCAGGAGCTGGGCGGCTTCTACCTCGACATCATCAAGGACCGCCAGTACACCACCGGCGCCAACAGTGTCGCCCGCCGTTCCTGCCAGACCGCGCTGTACCACATCAGCGAGGCCCTGGTGCGCTGGATCGCGCCGATCCTGGCGTTCACCGCCGATGAGCTGTGGCAGTACCTGCCGGGCGAGCGCAACGAATCGGTGATGCTCAACACCTGGTATGAAGGGTTGTCCGAGCTGCCAGAAGGCTTCGAGCTGGATCGCGCCTACTGGGACCGCGTCATGGCGGTCAAGGCAGCGGTCAACAAAGAGCTGGAGAACCAGCGTGCGGCCAAAGCCATCGGTGGCAACCTGCAGGCAGAAGTCACCCTGTTCGCCGAAGAAGGCCTGAGCGCCGATCTGGCCAAGCTGGGCGACGAGCTGCGCTTCGTGCTGATCACCTCCGCCGCCAGCGTGGTGCCGTTCGTACAGGCGCCGGCCGATGCCGTAGCTACCGAAGTCGAAGGCCTGAAGCTCAAAGTGGTCAAGTCCGGTCACGCCAAGTGCGGCCGTTGCTGGCACTTCCGCGCCGACGTCGGGGCTAATCCTGAGCATCCAGAAATCTGCTCGCGTTGCGTCGACAACCTGAGCGGTTCCGGTGAGGTGCGCCACTATGCCTAACCCTGTTGCGGGGCGCTTCGGGCGCCTTGCCTGGCTCTGGCTGAGCCTGGTGGTGCTGGTCATCGACCAGGCCACCAAGGTCTATTTCGAAGGTGCCTTGAGCCTGTACCAGCAGATCGTGGTGATTCCCGACTACTTCAGCTGGACCCTGGCCTACAACACCGGCGCGGCGTTCAGCTTCCTGGCTGACAGTTCCGGCTGGCAGCGCTGGCTGTTCGCCCTGATCGCCCTGGTGGTCAGCGCCGTACTGGTGGTCTGGCTCAAGCGCCTGGGGCGCAACGAGACCTGGCTGGCAGTGGCCCTGGCCCTGGTACTGGGCGGTGCGCTGGGCAACCTGTACGACCGCATCGTGCTCGGTCACGTGGTCGACTTCATCCTGGTGCACTGGCAGAACCGCTGGTATTTCCCGGCCTTCAACGTGGCCGACAGCGCCATTACCGTCGGTGCGGTGATGCTGGCGCTGGATATGTTCAAGAGTAAGAAGTCCGAGGAGCCTGTGCATGACTGAGACCCGTATTGGCCAGAACACCGAAGTCACCCTGCACTTCGCGTTGCACCTGGAGAACGGCGACACCGTCGACAGCACGTTCGACAAGGCCCCGGCCGTGTTCAAAGTGGGTGATGGCAACCTGCTGCCTGGTTTCGAAGCCGCGCTGTTCGGCTTCAAGGCCGGTGACAAGCGCACCGTCACTGTCGCCCCAGAAAACGCCTTCGGCCAGCCGAACCCGCAGAACGTGCAAGTGATGCCGCGTTCGCAGTTCGCTGACATGGAACTCTCCGAAGGCCTGCTGGTGATCTTCAACGATGCCGCCAACGCGGAGCTGCCGGGGGTAGTCAAAGCCTTCGACGATGCCCAGGTGACCATCGACTTCAATCACCCATTGGCTGGCAAGACCCTGAGCTTCGAGGTGGAGATCCTCGCAGTGAAGGCCCTGTAAGCCAGGAGCTGAGCATGCAAATCAAACTCGCCAACCCTCGCGGCTTCTGCGCGGGGGTCGACCGGGCGATCGAGATCGTCAACCGCGCCCTGGAAGTCTTCGGCCCGCCGATCTATGTGCGTCACGAAGTGGTGCACAACAAGTTCGTGGTCGAAGACCTGCGCAACCGCGGCGCGATCTTCGTCGAGGAGCTCGACCAGGTGCCGGACGATGTCATCGTCATCTTCAGCGCCCATGGCGTTTCCCAGGCCGTGCGCCAGGAAGCGGCCGGGCGCGGCCTGAAGGTGTTCGACGCGACCTGTCCGCTGGTGACCAAGGTGCATATCGAAGTGGCCAAGTACAGCCGCGACGGGCGTGAATGCATCCTCATCGGCCACGCCGGGCACCCGGAAGTCGAAGGCACCATGGGCCAGTACGACGCCAGCAACGGCGGCTCGATCTACCTCGTCGAAGACGAGAAGGACGTGGCCAGCCTGCAAGTGCGCGACCCTGACCACCTGGCCTTCGTCACCCAGACCACGCTGTCGATGGACGACACCAGTCGCGTCATCGATGCCCTGCGCGCACGCTTCCCGAATATCGGCGGCCCGCGCAAGGACGACATCTGCTACGCCACCCAGAACCGCCAGGACGCGGTCAAGCAACTGGCAGACGAGTGCGATGTGGTGCTGGTCGTCGGTAGCCCGAACAGCTCCAACTCCAACCGCCTGCGTGAGCTGGCCGAGCGCATGGGCACCCCGGCCTACCTGATCGACGGTGCCGAAGACCTGCAGCAAGGCTGGTTCGACGGTATCGGCCGCATCGGCATCACCGCTGGCGCCTCGGCACCCGAGGTGCTGGTGCGCGGGGTGATCGACCAGCTCAAGGCGTGGGGCGCCACTGGCGCCGAAGAGCTCGACGGACGCGAGGAGAACATCACCTTCTCCATGCCCAAGGAGCTGCGGGTGCGTTCGCTGATCTGATCAGCTGCCTGCGCACAGTGGCCTTGCGGCCGCGTCTGTGCGCAGGCTCACCCTGCCGCTAGGCGCCAGCACCACCTGGCGCCGCTCGGCATCGTCGGGCTGGCCGCAGACCTCCAGCGTCCCCCCCAAGAAACCGCCATTGCCCCGCAATGGAATGCCCTGCGCACTGAACCGCACTTCATTACCCACGCTGCCGACGATCTTCAGGTTTGTGCCAAGACGTTGCTCGCGCAGCAACTCACCGCTGTGCACGTGCAGCACCCGCCAGCCGATCCCCCAGTCACCCTGTAAGGGTTGTACTGCCACCGCTTGTTGCAACAGCAAGGCTTGGCCGCGCGCACTGCGCAGTGCCTGCGCCAGTTCGCGGGCGGCGGTTGCCCGTTGCAGGTCTTTGCTGATTGCGTTGTAGGCCGGCGCCGCAAGCTGTGTCAGAACCCCGGCCAGGGCCAGCGCAAACATCATTTGTATCAGTGTTACGCCCTGTTGCTTCACGCTGCATTCCTCCCTGGAACTGCTTCGCTTTAGCTTTGCGGACGACGGCCAACGGGTCTAGTCGGCCGGATTGCTGGCAGCTAGCGGGAAATTTCCCAAGGAGCACACCCATGCGTACGAGGCAGCGTGGAATGACCTTGCTTGAGGTCATGATTGCGGTAGTGGTGCTGGCGTTGGGCTTGATTGCCAGCGCTGGGTTGCAACTGCGTGCACTGCAGGCTACCGATAACGCCCGGCGCGACACCCAAGCGGTGTACCTGGCGCAAGGCATGCTGGAAAACGCCAGGGCTGCAGGTCGGCTGGAGGCCAGCGCGCTGTCTCAGTGGCAGGCCCAGATCAAAGCGTCCTTGGGCGCACGGGCCCAGGGCAGGGTAGTGCACACCGGCGACATGCTGGTGGTGGATATCCACTGGCCGGGCGCAGGCACGGCCGAGCGCCAGGGCATCAACTTGCAAGGCCAGCTATGAGCGCCCGTCAGCACGGTTTCAGCCTGCTCGAAGGGCTGCTGGCATTGGCCTTGGGCCTTACCCTTTTGGCAGCAGCGAGCCAGGTATTCGTTGCGAGTGTGCAGAGCTGGCGGCTGCAAGGCGCTGTAGCGCAATTGCAGGACGATGCCCGCTTGGCCTTGCAGCGCATGGCGCAGGATATCCGCATGACGGGCATGTTCGGCTGCCTGCGCCTGCAACCGAGTCATTTCGAAAACCCTGCACTCGCCACGGCCTTCGCTAGCCCTGTGCAGGTCATCCAAGGCGGACAGGGCCTGAGCCTGATAGTCGCGCAATTACCTGGCAGCGGCAGCCGCCCCGCCTGGACCGTGCTGACCGACTGCCGAAGCTGGGCGCAGGTGAGAAATGGCCCACAGCCAGGCAGCGAGCAGACCCTGGCATTTGCCATCAGTCGACATACCTATCTGCTGCGCGATTCGCGCCTGACCCTGATGCGTAACGGCGCTTCGCAGCCGTTGATCGACAATGTCCGAGACCTGCGTGCAACGCTGGTGGCGAGCGAGGAAGGCGAGCGTGTCGATGTGCAATTGACCCTGTTCGACCCGCAGTTTTCCATCGAGCAACGCCATGGCATCAGTGTGGCACTCAGAAACCGGCTGCCCGAGTCATGAAGCGCCAGCGCGGCATGGTGCTGCTGATCAGCCTGGTGCTCTGTTTACTGCTCGGCTTGCTCGCGGCCTCGGCGTTAAGCGATGGCTTGCTGCAGACACGCCTGGCCAGTCAGTTGCTGGCCAACGCGCGCGCCCTGGAGCAAGCCGAAGCAGCCCTGCTGGAGGGCGCGGCGCGGCTGGTGCTTGCTCCGCCGCCAGCCTGTCAGCCGTGCATGCCCCCAGCGGATGCGTTCGACCTACGAGGCAGCCAGGGCGGCTGGCAAGCTGGCAACAGCGGCTTTTTCTTTTTGCAGAACCTGGGCGAGAGCACCCGCGCTGCGCACCTGCCGGCAGGCTTGCAGGTGACCTTGTATCGGGTCACTGCGGTAAGTCAGCAGAGCAACGCGCGGCAGGTGCTGGAAGCGGTGTACGCGATTGAAGCCGGTCAACCCACTGCGCTGCACAGAATCCTCTGGCGGCAGAGATTGAGGGAGCCATGACATGCAGCAAGGCCTGAGCCTGATCGAGTTGTTGATTGTCGTGGCCGTCACCGGCATTCTGGCAGCCATTGCCTACCCCAGTTACAGCGACCAGTTGCGCCGCGCCGCGCGCAGCGAAGTGGTCGGCCTGCTGCATGACGCCGCCTTGCGCCTGGAGCGCCACCATGCGCAGAGCGGACAGTACGTCGACAGCGACCATCAGCTAGTTTCCTTGCCCGCCGGCAGCCGCTATTACAGCCTGCACGCGCAACGTGACGACGAGCGCTTTCGGCTGCTGGCCAGGCGCTTGCCGGGTAGCTTGATGGAGCATGACCGCTGTGGCGATTTTCAGCTCGACCAGGCGGGTGTGCGCAGCAACCCCAGCAGCCAGGGCGATGAGCGCGACTGCTGGGGCGGTTGAACGGGGATATCTCGGTTTTTTCAGGTGTTGGATCGACAGATGAGCAAGCAAGTAGTGATTGTCGGCGGTGGGGTGATCGGCCTGCTGACTGCGTTCAACCTGGCGGCAAAGGTCGACCAGGTGGTGGTATGTGATCAAGGCGAAGTCGGCCGCGAATCGTCCTGGGCCGGTGGCGGCATCGTCTCGCCGCTCTATCCCTGGCGCTACAGCCCGGCCGTGACCGCCCTGGCGCACTGGTCGCAGGATTTTTATCCACAGCTGGGCGAGCGCCTGTTCGCCAGTACAGGTGTCGATCCCGAAGTGCACACCACCGGCCTGTACTGGCTCGACCTCGATGACCAAGCTGATGCGTTGGCTTGGGCCGAGCGCGAGCAGCGTCCGCTGAGCGCTGTGGATATCTCGGCCGCGTACGACGCCGTGCCCGTGCTGGGTGCGGGCTTCAAGCGGGCGATCTTCATGGAGGGCGTGGCCAACGTGCGTAATCCGCGCTTGGTCAAATCGCTCAAGGCCGCGCTGCTGGCGCTGCCGAACGTGAGCGTGCGCGAGCACTGCCAGATCACGGGTTTCTCTCAGCACGCTGGACGCATCACTGGCGTGCAGACCGCCGAAGGTGTGCTCAGTGCCGATGAGGTGGTGCTCAGCGCTGGCGCTTGGAGTGGCGATCTGCTGCGCACGCTGGGCCTGGAGTTGCCGGTCGAGCCGGTCAAAGGGCAGATGATCTTGTTCAAGTGCGCGGAAGATTTCTTGCCGAGCATGGTCCTGGCCAAAGGGCGTTATGCGATCCCTCGGCGCGATGGGCATATTCTGGTGGGCAGTACCCTGGAGCATGCGGGCTATGACAAGACGCCGACCGAGGATGCGCTTGAAAGCTTGAAAGCCTCGGCGGTGGAGCTGTTACCGGCGTTGGCCGATGCCACTGTGGTGGGGCATTGGGCGGGGTTGCGGCCAGGCTCGCCTGAGGGCGTTCCGTATATCGGGCCGGTGCCGGGGCATCAGGGGTTGTGGTTGAACTGTGGGCATTACCGCAATGGCCTGGTGCTGGCGCCAGCATCGTGCCAGCTGTTTTGCGATCTGTTGACCGGTGCCGAGCCGATCATCGATCCAGCGCCGTACACCCCGGCTGGGCGTTTGGGCTGAAATCGCTATCGCGGGGCAAGCCCGCTCCCACGCAGGGCCACTTGACGTAAGCGGGCTTGCAACTTGGCGTGGGAGCGGGCTTGCCCCGCGATAGCGATGGCGAAGGCACCGCTTAACCCACGACTGGCGCCTGCAAATGCCGACTCGGATAATGCTGCTCATACACCTTGCACACCCGCAGCACCTGCTCATCGGCAAATCGCCCAGCCACCACCTGCAGCCCCACCGGTAGCCCCTCGCGAGTAAACCCGCAAGGCACCGACGCCGCTGGCTGTTGGGTCAAGTTGAACGGATAGCTGAACGGCGTCCACTCCATCCACTGGTCCATGCCTGACCCAGGCGGCACATTGTGCCCGGCCTCGAACGCCACCAGCGGCATCATCGGCGACACCAGCACGTCATAGCGCTGATGGAAGGCATTCATCCGCGCCACCAACTCAGCCCGTGCTTCCAGTGCCTCGGTGTACTGATTCAGGCTGATATCCGCACCGCGCTCGGCGATCCAGCGCAACCCCGGGTCGAGCAGGTCACGCTGCGCCGGCGACAATTGGCTGGCCAGCCGCGCCGCCCCGGCGAACCACAAGGTGTTGAAGGTATCGAGCGGATCGGAAAAACCCGGATCGACTTCCTCCACCTGCGCGCCCAACCGTGCCAGGCGTTGCACTGCTTGCGCGGTCAGCGCCTGAATCTGCGGGTCGACCTTCACGTAGCCAAAATCGGCGCTGTAGGCGATGCGCAGGCCGCTCAGATCTTGATCGTCACTCAACCACGGCACCTGCCGCGGTGCCCCGGCCAGGCCGTCGCGTGGATCGGGCCGAGCCACGCAATCGAGCATCAGCACCGCATCATCGACCGTTCGGGTCATCGGCCCCAGGTGCGACAGCAGGGTCATGGCGCTGGCCGGCCACTGCGGCACATAACCAAAGGTCGGCTTGATCCCGAAGGTGCCAGTGAAGGCACAGGGAATGCGGATCGAACCACCGGCATCGCTGCCCTGATGCAACACGCCAAGGTTGAGCGCTGCTGCCGCCGCCGCACCGCCCGACGAGCCACCTGCGGTCAGGCGCGTGTCCCAAGGATTGCGGGTAATGCCATACAGCGGATTGTCAGTGACGCCTTTCCAGCCGAACTCGGGCGTGGTGGTCTTGCCCACCAGTACCGCCCCGGCCTCACGCATGAAGGCAGAGAAGGGCGCGTCCACCTCCCAAGGGCCAGCCGCCGACGTGGTCAGCGAGCCCTTGCGCGTGGGCATGCCGCGGGTCAGGGTCAGGTCTTTGATCGAAGCAGGCACGCCATCCAGCCGGCCACAGGGTTCGCCGCGCTGCCAGCGTTGTTCGCTGGCGCGGGCGGCGGCGCGAGCGCCTTCGCCGTCGACATGGCAATAGGCGTTCACTGCCGGATTGTGGCGATCGATGCGCGCCAGTACATCGTCAACCACCTCGACAGGTGACAGCTGGCGCTGGCGGAACAGCTCAAGCAGTTCGACGGCGGTGAGTTCGCCGATAGCGGTCTTGCCAGTCATCTCAATGGGCTCCCTGATTGGCGGCCTGGAACATGGCGCGCAGCAGTACGTCGCAACCGTCGGCCAGATCCTGTGGCGCGGCGTTCTCGATCTCGTTATGGCTGATACCACCTTCGCAAGGCACGAAGATCATCCCGGCAGGGCCCAGCTCGGCGACGAAGATCGCATCATGGCCAGCGCCGCTGACGATATCCATATGGCTCAGGCCCAGCTCGCGGGCGCCCTGGCGCACGGCATCGACGCACTGCTCGGCGAAGTACAGCGGGGGGAAGTCGGCAGTCGGCGTGAGTTCGACGCTCAGGCCATGCTTGGCCGCGCTCGCCTCGATCACTTCGCGCACC
Organism: Pseudomonas sp. BT-42-2; assembly: GCF_025847435.2. NCBI lineage: Bacteria > Pseudomonadati > Pseudomonadota > Gammaproteobacteria > Pseudomonadales > Pseudomonadaceae > Pseudomonas > Pseudomonas sp. BT-42-2. The sequence goes on along the minus strand of NZ_JAOYTM010000027.1, from coordinate 37,208 downwards.
TCGGCGACCATCGCGTCGAGGTGGCCGGGGTCGAGGTGGCGCAGGTCGATGGTCATCTGCACCTGCCCAGGAATGACGTTGCGCGAGCCAGGGTGCACGTTCAGGCAACCGACCGTGCCACAGGCGTGCGGCTGGTGAGCGTGGGCGATGCGGTTGACCGCCGCGACCACTTCAGCGGCGCCGACCAGGGCGTCTTTACGCAGGCGCATTGGGGTAGGGCCGGCGTGGGCTTCGACGCCGGTCAGCACCAGGTCGAACCACTTCTGCCCCAGGCAGCCCTGCACCACGCCGATCGTGGTACGCAGGTCTTCGAGCACCGGCCCCTGCTCGATATGCGCCTCGAAATAGGCGCCCACCGCATGCCCGGTCGGCACGCGTGGGCCGGCATAGCCGATGCGCTGCAACTCAGCCCCCACCGACAGCCCCTGATCGTCGACCTTGTCCAAGGTCTCCTGCAGGCCGAACTTGCCGGCAAACACGCCTGAACCCATCATGCACGGCGGGAAGCGCGAGCCCTCCTCGTTGGTCCACACCACCACTTCCAGTGGCGCTTCGGTGCTCAGGCCAAGGTCATTGAGAGTGCGGATCACCTCCAGCCCGGCCATCACCCCATAGCAACCGTCGAACTTGCCGCCGGTGGGCTGGGTGTCGATATGGCTGCCGGTCATCACCGGTGGCAAGTCAGGATTACGCCCCGGCCGACGGGCGAAGATATTGCCAATGGCGTCAACGCTCACCGTACATCCGGCATCCGTGCACCACTGCACGAACAGGTCGCGCGCCTGGCGGTCGAGGTCGGTCAAGGCCAGGCGGCACACGCCACCCTTTTGCGTGGCTCCCAGGCGGGCCAGGTCCATCAACGATTGCCACAGGCGTTCGCGGCTGACCAGCGCGCCTTGGCCAAGCAGGTGTTGCGAGGGATCGATGCGGGTATTCATGGTCCATCTCTCCTAATGCAAATCTCATGGATTTAGCAGGGACCCTGTAGGAGCGGGCTTGCCCGCGAAGAGGCCGGTTCAGGCCTCATCGGTGGATGGCAAGGGCTGCGCCCTTGTTCGCGGGCAAGCCCGCTCCCACAGGGTTTTGTAGTGTCTGCACAGCGTCCGGGGCTAGGCGCTCAGGGCCAGGTAGCGGTTCTTGATGCTCGGGTCGGCGCGAAACTGCTCGGCGCTGCCCTGGTAGGCCACCCGGCCTTGTTCGAGCACGTAGTGGCGGTCGGCGAGGGCGTCGCAGACCTTGAGGTTCTGCTCCACCAGCAGGATCGACAGGCCTTCGTCCTTGATCCGCCGCAGGATCTTCACCAGCTCATCGACGATCACCGGCGCCAGGCCCTCGGTCGGTTCATCGAGAATCAGCAGCTTCGGGTCATTGAGTAGCGCACGGGCGATGGCCAGCATCTGCTGTTCACCGCCAGACAGGGCAAAGCCATTGTTGCGCCGACGCTCCTTGAGCCGTGGGAACATCGCGTAGACATCCTCCAGCTGCCAGCGGCTATCCTTGCGCGCGGCAATCTTGAGATTCTCCTCGACGTTGAGCTGGCGGAAGATCCCGCGATGCTCGGGCACCAGTGCGATGCCCTGGCGAGCGATGTCGAAAATCTCGCGGCCGACCAACGCCTGGCCGTTGAACTGGATCTGCCCCTGCCGGGGCCGGACGATGCCGAGAATGCTGCGCAGGGTGGTGGTCTTGCCGGCGCCGTTGCGTCCGAGCAGGGTCACCAGTTCACCGGCCTCCACTTTCAGTGAGACCCCTTCGAGCACATGGCTCTTGTCGTAGTAGGAATGGATCGAATCGACGCTGAGCATCAGGCGGCCTCTCCAAGGTAGGCGGTGCGCACGCGCTCGTCATTGCGCACCTGGTCCGGGGTGCCTTCGACCAGGATCTGGCCGTGGCTCATGACAGTGATGCGCTGGCTGATCGACATGACGATGCTCATGTTGTGCTCGATCAGCAGCACGGTGTGGTCGCGACCCAGGTCGCTGATCAGCTCGGTCATCACCGGAATGTCATCGATGCCCATGCCCGAGGTGGGTTCATCGAGCATCAGCAGGGTAGGCTTGGCGCAAATCGACATGCCCACTTCCAGCACCCGCTGCTGGCCGTGCGACAGCTCGCCAGCCAGGGTTTCGGCGCGGCCGTTGAGCTTGAGCCGCTCCAGCACCTGGTCGGCGGTGTCCCAGTGGCTGCGCTTGTGCTCGACACTGCGCCAGAAGTTCAGCGCACCGAGGCCATCGCGGCCTTGCGCGGCCAGGCGCAGGTTCTCGCGTACGCTGAGGTTCTGGAACAGGCTGGTGAGCTGGAACGAGCGCGCCAGGCCCAGCGCCACCCGGCCGTGGGAGGGTTTGCGGATGATGTCCTGGTCGTTGAACAGGATCTTGCCAGCGGTGGCCTGGCGCTCGCCGGTCAGGCAGTGGAACAGGCTGGTCTTGCCGGCGCCGTTGGGGCCGATGACCGTGTGGATGGTGCCCGCGCGGACCTTCAGGTCTACCCCATCGACGGCGCGGAACGGCCCATAGGCTAACTGCAGATTGCGGGTTTCCAGGAGAAATTCACTCATCACAGGGTCTCCTTGGTCTTGGCATCGAGGGTGCGCGAGGGTTGCAGACGCTTGACCAGGTCGGCCAGGCCGCCCCACAAGCCGCCACGCATGAACACCACCACCAGGATCAGAATCGCCCCCAGCAGCATCAGCCAGCGCGGCCATAGCTCCGACAGCACATCGCCAAGCACGACGATGGCGCCGGCGCCCAGCAGCGAGCCGAACAGCGAGCCGGTGCCGCCGACGATGGTCATGATCAGGATGTTTTCGCTCATCATCAGGTCGATGTTCGACAGCGGCGCGAAGTGCAGCAGCATCGCGTACAGCGCCCCGGCGATGCCGGTGATGGCGCCAGACAGCATGAACACCAGGATCTTGAAGTGGCGAATGTCGTAGCCAATCGCCGCGGCGCGGGTCTCGTTCTCGCGGATCGCCAGCAAGGTACTGCCAAAGGGCGAGCGGATCACCCGCAGGGCGCCAGCGAAGATCAGCAGGAACAACACGGCGACGAAGGCATAGAAGTGCCGTGGGTCAGCCAGGTCGACCAGCACGTGGCCGGCGATCTCGATGTTCGGCCGCGGCACATCGAGCAGGCCGTTGTCGCCGCCGGTCCAGCCGCTCAGGGTGTAGGCGAGGAAATACGCCATCTGGCTGAAGGCCAAGGTCAGCATGACGAAGTAGATGCCCTTGCGGCGGATCGCCAAGGCGCCGACCAGCAACGCCAACAGGGCACCGAACAGCGCCGCGCCGACCAGCGCGCCGAGCATGCCCCAGTGCAGGTGGATCATCAGCAGCGCCGCGCCATAGGCGCCCGCGCCGAAGAAGATGCCCTGGCCAAACGACAACAGCCCGGTGTAGCCCAGTAGCAGGTTACAGGCCAGCGCCGCGAGGCCGAAGATCAGGATCTCGGTAGCCAGGGTCGCCGACGGCAAGATCAGCGGCAGGCCGATCAGGCTGACGATCAGCAGCAACAGCAGGGCAGGGCCGTGACCCTTGGCCACTGCCAGTGGATTCTTGTCAGTCATCTTCATGCTCTCCCGAACAGGCCGTAGGGACGAACCAGGATCACCGCCGCCATCGCGCCGTAGATCATCAGGCTGGCGCCTTGCGGCCAGAGGCTGGTCATCATACTTTGCACCACACCCACCAGCAGCCCGCCCACCAGCGCGCCGCCGAACGAGCCCATGCCCCCGATCACCACCACCACGAAGGCGATACCGAGGATCTCCGGGCCAACGAACGGCTGGGCACCGCGCAGCGGCGCGAACAACACCCCGGCGACACCGGCCAGGCCAACGCCAAGGGCGAAGGTCAGGGAGAACAGGCGGAAGATGTTGGTGCCCAGCAGCGACACGGTTTCGGTGCTTTCACTGCCAGCCCGCACCAGGGCGCCGAAGCGGGTGCGCTCCAGCAGCAGCCACAGGCCCAGGCCGATCAGCGCTGCGAAGCCGATCAGGAACAGGCGGTAGTAGGGGTAGATGAAGTCGCCGACGATCAGTACCCCGCGCAGCTCCGGCGGCACCGCGATGTGCTTGCCGACCGGGCCCCAGATCAGCACCGAGGCTTCCTGGATGATCAGCGCGATGCCGAGGGTGACGAGGATCTGGAAGGTGTGTGGCAGGTGGTAGATGCGCTTGATCAGCACGCGCTCGACCGCCCAGGCCAGGGCCGCCACCGCCAGGGGCGCGATCAGCAGCGCCAGCCAGAAGTTACCGGTCAGGGCCACGGCGGTGTAGCACAGGTAGGCGCCGAGCAAGAAGAACGCGCCATGGGCGAAGTTGACGAAGTTGAGCAGGCCGAAAATGATCGTCAGGCCCACGGCGATGAGGAAGTAGATCATCCCCAGCCCTAGGCCGTTGAGCAGCTGGAACAGGTACAAATCGAGCATGGAAGTGCCCTCTGCAGCGCGCCGAGCGCCTGCATCTGTGCAAAAAAATGGGACCAGCGCCGCGGCTCAGGCCAGGGCGCAACCGGTGTGATCGACCTCGACGAACGAGCGGCCGGCGCTGAGCACCTCGGCCAGATCGTCTTCATCGCGCATCTGCGCCTGCGGCTTGCCCCGCAGCAGGTAGTAGTCCTTGAGCACCTGGTGATCGCCTGGGCGGATCAGCTCCTCGCCGGTCGGCCCCTGGAAGCGCATGCCCTGTAGCGCCTGGGATACCGCCGCACCATCGAGGCTGCCGGCTTTGACGATGGCCTCGAGCATGACCTTGGTGCCGATGTAGTCGGCGGCCAGCGGGTAGTTGGGGTTGATGCCGTAGGCCTTGCGGGTGGCTGCGACCAGCTCGCGGTTCAGCGGGGTGTCGACCTGGTGCCAGTACTGCGCGCCGAGGTAGACGCCTTCAAGTACATCGCTGCCCAGCTCCTGGAACTGATCCAGGCCGGCCGACCACACCAGCAGCACTTTCATCCGCTCCTTGATGCCGAAATTGACCGCCTGACGCAGGGCGTTGGATGACTGGCTGCCGAAGTTGAGCAACACCAGTACGTCGGGCTTGGAGGCGATGGCGTTGGTCAGGTAGCCGGAGAATTCCTGCTCTTGCAGCGAGTGGTAGCTGTTGCCGATGTGTTCGATGCCGTGCTCGGCGAATACCTTGCGCGCGTTGTCCAGCAGGGCATCGCCGAACACGTATTGCGGGGTGATGGTGTACCAGCGCTTGGCCTCGGGCAGCAGCTTGATCATCGGCACCAAGGTTTCGCGAATGGCCCCGTAGGTCGGCACCGACCAGCGGAAGGTCGAGCTGTTGCAGTCCTTGCCGGTGATCTCGTCGGCGCCGACCGGGGTCATGAACACGCCGCCGGCCTTGTGAATCTCCTTGGACACCGCCAGCGCCGAGGAGGACAGGGTGCAGCCCTGGAAGAAGCGCGCGCCATCCTGGCCGATGGCTTCCTGAACCTTGCGTACCGCTTTACCGGCGTTGCCCTCGGTGTCGATGACCTTGTACTTCAACGGTCGGCCGAGCAATTGCGGGTGTTCGGCAATGGCCAGGCGCGAACCCATGTCGGCGTACTTGCCATAACTGGCAAACGCCCCGGACATCGACTTCAGTCCGTAGAAGGTCAGCGGCTCTTCGGCGAATGCCCGGTGCGCTCCGAGGGGGAGGCTACCGAGGGCACCCAGGGCAAGGCCTGCCTTGAGCAGGGTACGTCTTTGCATGAGTAACTCCTTGGTTGTGGTTATTAGGCAGGAGTGGCAATGACAAAGCGGGTACGGCTGGGCCTGTGCGCAGGCCTCTGTCCAGGCGGATCAGTGGTGGTGATCGAACTCCAGCAGGAAGTTGCGGGCGACCTCGCCTTCGAGCGCGGTCATGTGGTGTTCGGCGTCGCACATGTGCTCGTGCATCAGACGGCGCACGGCCTGTTCGTCGCTGGCGCGTAATGCCAGCAACAGTTGCTTGTGGTAGTCGATGTTGGCTGCGGCGAACTGCTGGCGCTTGGGCAGGTAGGCTTTTTTCAGCACCACCAGGTCGCGCAGCAGGTCGTTGAGAAACACCGCCATGAAGCTCAGCAACGGGTTGGGGCAGCGGCGGGCGAGCAGGGTGTGGAACTCAAGCTCGGCCAGGCGTTGTTCGCGCTGGCCCTCTTCGCTGTCTTCCGGGGCGCTGCAGAAATCGATGTTGGCCTGCAGAGCCGCGTAGTCGTCTTCGCTCAGCTTGCCCATCACCGACACCGCCAGCTCCACTTCGATGACCTTGCGCAACTGGTAGACCTGCTCGCCGTCCAGGTGCTGGAAGTGCAGGTAGTTGCGCAGGGCGCGGCTGGCCGGTTCAGTGCCGACTTCATTGAGGTAGGCGCCGCCGCTGGGGCCGGTGCGGGTACTGACCAGGCCTTCGACTTCCAGGGCCTTGAGTGCTTCACGGGCGGTGCCCTTGGAGCATTCGAAGTGCTCCATCAGCTCGCGCTCGGTGGGCAGGCGGTCACCCGGGTGCAGGGCCTCGGTGACGATCGAGCGCTTCACCGATTCGACGATCATGTCGGAGAGCTTCTGGCGTTTGCGCTTGGGTTTGAGCATGGCTGCTAATTTTTCATATTTATGCGGATAAATAGGATTTAGCGAACTTTGCTCGGGTGGGTCAATGGTGGCGGCGGGGGAGGGGTCGTAAATAGTGTGGAAGGGTCGGGGAGAGATATGTGCCGAAGTCTGTGCCGTCAGAATGCACTCGCGGGGCAAGCCCGCTCCCCCGTTTGCTCACAGATCATTGATCTGGCGTGGGAGCGGGCTTGCCCCGCGAGTGGCCGGCCGAATTAATGCTTCTGCTCAGGCCCCTGCTCCAGATGCGCCTGGCTGCAATACCACTGGCCGCCCCGCTGCAAAGCCCGGTCATTGGGCAGATGCACACCACAATGCGCACAACGCACCATCTTCAGCGGGTCATCGAGCTTCTGCTCAGGGCGTGATTGCTGGCTGAGCTTGAATTTGCGCCACAGCCAGAACGCGGCGGCGATCAGGGCGATCCAGAAGAGTAGGCGAACCATGGTGTCCAGCTTGTCGAGAAATAGAGGCCACAGTCTAGGACGCGGGCATGAAAAAAGGGAGGCCTGGGCCTCCCTTTCTGCTGCTGCACTGAATCAGTCGAACAGACCAAAGGTCGCGTAGCTGAACCAGGAGCGGCCTTTCTCGGCTTCTTTCGGACCTTCCGGCAGGATCGGGTCGCCGTTCTCGTCTTTGGGCAGCAAGTCTTGCGGCATTTCCGAACGGGCATCCTTGAACTGACGGACCACGTCCTGGTTGGCGCGGGTTTCACCCGGCGGCAGCGGGGTTTCGGTCTCGATCAGGCCCAGGGTGGCCTTGGACAGCCACGAACGGCCATCAGCCTCGTCCTGCTTAGGCTCGAAGTTGCCATCGACCAGGCTTGGATGGTTCGGGTAGTTGAGCTTGAGGGTTTCCAGGCTGGTGGCAGCCAGCTCGTCCAGGTGCAGGCGCTGGTAAGACTCGACCATCACCGCCAGGCCGTCGCCGACCGATGGGGTTTCCTGGAAGTTCTCGACCACGTAGCGGCCACGGTTGGCGGCGGCTACATATGCCTGGCGGCTCAGGTAGTAGTCGGCAACGTGGATTTCGTAGGAGGCCAGCAGGTTGCGCAGGTAGATCATGCGCTGCTTGGCGTCCGGCGCGTAGCGGCTGTTGGGGAAGCGGCTGGTGAGCTGGGCGAACTCGTTGTACGAGTCGCGGGCAGCGCCTGGGTCACGCTTGGTCATGTCCAGCGGCAGGAAGCGCGCCAGCAGGCCGCGGTCCTGGTCGAACGAGGTCAGGCCTTTCAGATAATAGGCGTAGTCGACGTTCGGGTGCTGCGGGTGCAGACGAATGAAGCGCTCGGCAGACGACTTGGCCGCCTCTGGCTCCGAGTTCTTGTAGTTGGCGTAGATCAGCTCGAGCTGGGCCTGGTCGGCGTAGCGGCCGAACGGGTAGCGCGATTCCAGGGCCTTGAGTTTGTTCACGGCGCTGGTGTAGCTCTTGTTGTCCAGGTCGGCCTGCGCCTGCTGGTACAACTCGGCTTCGCTGAGGTTCTCGTCAATCACTTCCTTGTTCGAGGAACAGGCAGCGGTGAGCCCGAGGATGGCGATCAGCAGCAGGTGTTTCACTTGCATGGCGGCTTGCGTCCTTTGACGGCCGCTGTCTTGGGCGGTGCCGTCCTGTTATGATGAGCGCCCCGGCCTAACCCCGGGGCAAAAGAAGCCGTATTTAACCACAAGCGCGCAGTTGAAACCAAAGGCTGTGCGCCCGCCGAATCGAGCATGTCCGAGATCATTCAACTTAGCGCAGAGGTGCCGTCCGAACTGGGCGGTCAACGCCTCGACCAGGTCGCCGCCCAACTGTTCGCCGAGTACTCGCGTTCGCGCCTGTCCTCCTGGATCAAAGATGGCCGCCTGACGGTCGATGGCCAGGTCGTTCGTCCCCGCGACATCGTCCATGGTGGCTCCGTTCTGGCCCTTGAAGCCGAACAGGAAGCCCAGGGCGAGTGGATCGCCCAGGACATCGAACTGGACATCGTTTACGAAGACGACCAGATCCTGGTGATCAACAAGCCGGCAGGCTTGGTGGTGCACCCAGCGGCTGGCCACGCCGATGGCACCCTGCTCAATGCCCTGCTGCACCACGTGCCGGATATCGTCAACGTGCCGCGTGCGGGCATTGTCCACCGCCTGGACAAAGACACCACCGGCCTGATGGTGGTGGCCAAGACCCTGCAAGCGCAGACCAAACTGGTCGAGCAGCTGCAGAGCCGTACGGTCAGCCGCATTTATGAGTGCATCGTGATTGGCGTGGTCACCTCCGGTGGCAAGATCGACGCCCCGATCGGTCGCCATGGCGGCGCGCGCCAGCGCATGGCGGTCACCGAAGGCGGCAAGCCTGCGGTCAGCCACTATCGGGTGCTTGAGCGTTTCCGTTCGCACACCCATGTGCGGGTCAAGCTGGAAACCGGCCGTACCCACCAGATCCGTGTGCACATGGCCCACGTCGGCTTCCCGCTGGTCGGTGACCAGACTTACGGTGGACGCTTCCGCATTCCACCGGCGGCCGACCAGGACATGGTCCAAGCGCTCAAGCACTTCCCGCGTCAGGCCCTGCATGCACGCTTCCTGGCCTTGAAGCACCCCACCACCGGGCAGGTGATGAAGTGGGAGTCGCCGCTGCCGGATGACTTCGTCGAGCTGCTGACCCTGCTGCAAGACGACCGCGGCAGCTTTATCGGATGAACGGTCTGACGCAGTTGTTGCGCCCCGACTGGCCGGCCCCGGCCTCGGTGCACGCCTGCGTCACTACCCGTGAGGGTGGGGTGAGCCTGCCTCCTTATGAAAGCTTCAATCTTGGCGACCATGTGGGCGATGACCCGGCAGCGGTTGCCGAGAACCGTCGTCGCCTGAGCGATCAATTCGCCATCCAGCCGGCCTGGCTCAAGCAGGTACATGGATTGGTGGTGGCGGATGCCGATCCGGCAATAGTTGCCCAAGCCGATGCCAGCTGGACCGATCAAGCCGGTATCGCCTGCACCGTGATGACTGCCGATTGCCTGCCTGCGTTGTTCTGCGATCGCGCCGGCACCCGCGTGGCCGCGGCCCATGCTGGCTGGCGCGGATTGGCCGGGGGCGTACTGGAAGCTACGCTCGATCGGCTGCAAGTGCCTGCTGACCAGGTGCTGGTCTGGCTCGGCCCGGCGATTGGCCCGCAGGCGTTCGAGGTCGGGCTGGAAGTGCGTGATGCCTTCACTGCGGTGCATCCGGAGGCTGCCCGAGCCTTTGTGCCAGGTGAGCGTCCTGGCAAGTTGATGGCCGACATCTATGAGCTGGCGCGTATTCGCCTGGCGGCGCGTGGAGTCACTGCTGTTTATGGCGGGGGTTTCTGCACGGTGAGCGATCCGCGGTTCTTCTCTTATCGACGTACGCCGCAAGGCGGGCGTTTCGCTTCTCTGGTGTGGCTCGCCGGCGCAACCTCCTGAATTCTGTTTCTACGGGATTTGTATATCGGTCCGGTGCCCGTGGAAACGTCCTGACTGACTCCAGTCAATCCCGCTACGCTTGAATCTTGCACAATCAACCCAATCTACTGGTTATCTCAGGCAGGTTTCTTCATCAGGTGTATCCATCGCTCCGGCCTGCCCTTATAGGAAGGTATCCCCATGCGAATAGACCGTTTAACCAGCAAGCTGCAATTAGCGTTATCTGATTCCCAATCCCTGGCCGTTGGCATGGACCATCCGGCCATCGAGCCTCTGCACCTGTTGCAGGCGCTGATCGACCAGCAAGGCGGCTCGATCAAGCCGCTGCTGATGCAGGTTGGCTTCGACGTCAACAGCCTGCGCACGGCGTTGAGCAAAGAGCTCGACCAACTGCCGAAAATCCAGAACCCCACCGGCGACGTGAACATGTCGCAGGACCTGGCGCGCCTGCTCAACCAGGCCGACCGCCTGGCCCAGCAGAAGGGCGACCAGTTCATCTCGAGCGAGCTGGTGCTGCTCGCCGCCATGGATGAAAACAGCAAGGTCGGCAAACTGCTGCTCGGCCAGGGCGTGAGCAAAAAAGCCCTGGAGAACGCCATCAACAACCTGCGCGGCGGCGCGGCGGTCAATGACGCCAACGCCGAAGAGTCGCGTCAGGCCCTGGACAAGTACACCGTCGACCTGACCAAGCGCGCCGAAGAAGGCAAGCTCGACCCGGTGATCGGCCGTGACGACGAGATCCGCCGTACCGTGCAGGTGCTGCAACGCCGCACCAAGAACAACCCGGTGCTGATCGGTGAGCCTGGCGTGGGTAAAACCGCCATTGCCGAAGGCCTGGCCCAGCGCATCATCAACGGCGAAGTGCCCGACGGCCTCAAAGGCAAACGCCTGCTGGCCCTGGATATGGGCGCGCTGATCGCTGGCGCCAAGTACCGCGGTGAGTTCGAAGAGCGCCTCAAAGGCCTGCTCAACGAGCTGTCCAAGCAGGAAGGCCAGATCATCCTGTTCATCGACGAGCTGCACACCATGGTCGGCGCCGGTAAAGGCGAGGGCGCCATGGACGCTGGCAACATGCTCAAACCGGCCCTGGCCCGTGGCGAGCTGCACTGCGTGGGTGCTACCACGCTCAACGAGTACCGCCAGTTCATCGAGAAGGACGCAGCCCTTGAGCGGCGCTTCCAGAAGGTGCTGGTCGAAGAGCCGAGCGAGGAAGACACCATCGCCATCCTGCGCGGCCTGAAAGAGCGTTATGAAGTGCACCACAAGGTGGCCATCACCGACGGCGCGATCATTGCAGCGGCCAAGCTCAGCCACCGCTACATCACCGATCGCCAGCTGCCGGACAAGGCCATCGACCTGATCGACGAAGCGGCCAGCCGCATCCGCATGGAAATCGACTCCAAGCCGGAAGTGCTCGATCGCCTCGACCGTCGCCTGATCCAGCTCAAGGTCGAATCGCAGGCATTGAAGAAAGAAGAAGACGAGGCCGCCAAGAAACGCCTCGAGAAGCTCACCGAAGAAATCGAGCGCCTGGAGCGCGAATACTCCGACCTCGAAGAGATCTGGGCTTCGGAGAAAGCCGAAGTACAGGGCTCGGCGCAGATTCAGCAAAAGATCGAGCAGGCCCGCCAAGAGCTGGAAGCCGCTCGCCGCAAAGGCGACCTGAGCCGCATGGCCGAACTGCAGTACGGGGTGATCCCGGACCTGGAGCGCAGCCTGCAGATGGTCGACCAGCACGGCAAGACCGAGAACCAGCTGCTGCGTAACAAGGTGACTGAAGAAGAGATCGCCGAAGTGGTCTCCAAGTGGACCGGCATCCCCGTCGCGAAAATGCTCGAAGGCGAGCGCGAGAAGCTGCTGAAGATGGAAGAGCTGTTGCACCAACGGGTGATCGGCCAGAACGAAGCGGTCACTGCCGTGGCCAACGCGGTACGCCGTTCGCGGGCCGGGCTGTCCGACCCGAACCGGCCGAGTGGCTCGTTCCTGTTCCTCGGCCCGACCGGTGTCGGTAAGACCGAACTGTGCAAGGCCTTGGCCGAGTTCCTGTTCGACACTGAAGAGGCGATGGTGCGTATCGATATGTCCGAGTTCATGGAGAAACACTCCGTGGCTCGCCTGATCGGCGCACCGCCAGGCTACGTCGGTTACGAAGAGGGCGGCTACCTGACCGAAGCCGTGCGCCGCAAGCCGTATGCCGTGGTGCTGCTGGATGAGGTCGAGAAGGCTCACCCGGATGTATTCAACGTGCTGCTGCAAGTGCTTGAAGACGGTCGCCTGACCGACAGCCACGGTCGCACGGTGGACTTCCGCAATACGGTGATCGTGATGACCTCCAACCTGGGCTCGGCGCAGATCCAGGAGCTGGTCGGTGATCGTGAGGCGCAGCGTGCGGCGGTGATGGATGCGGTGGGTAACCACTTCCGTCCGGAGTTCATCAACCGCATCGACGAAGTGGTGGTGTTCGAACCGCTGGGCCGCGAGCAGATCGCCGGCATTACCGAAATCCAGCTCGGCCGCCTGCGCAGCCGCCTGGCCGAACGCGAGTTGACCTTGAGCCTGAGCCCAGAGGCGACCGACAAGCTGATCGCCGTCGGTTACGACCCGGTGTATGGCGCACGGCCACTGAAGCGTGCGATCCAGCGCTGGATCGAGAACCCGCTGGCGCAGTTGATCCTGGCAGGCGAGTTTTTGCCAGGTTCGGCGATTACCGCCAAGGTCGAAGGCGACGAAATCGTCTTTGCCTAAAAAAAAGCCCCGCGAAAGCGGGGCTTTTTTTGTGTTCTGGAAAATATTTTGTGCTTTTGCCGGCCTCATCGCGGGGCAAGCCCGCTCCCACGAAGCTTCCCACAGCCATTTACGGCGCGTGTCTGTGCGCGTGTCTGGGGGGCGTGGGAGCGGGCTTGCCCCGCGATGAAGCCCGCCCAACCCCCGAAAAACCTAGGCCTCACCACCTTTCTTGATAACTTGCTGAAAATTTTGAAATTTTTGCTTGCATCAAAATTCGAGTGCCCCTAATATACGCCCCGCTGTCAGGCACTAAGCGAATCACCAGCAACATCGGTGATCGCAAAACAACTTAGAAATCAGTAAGTTGAATGAAAAAAAGTGGTTGACAAGCAAAACGAAGAATGTAGAATAGCCGGCCTCAGCAGCGACAACGCGAAAGCGGATAGCCAAAGAGATCGAAGCTAACACAGACTTCGAAGCTGTAAAGATGTACCGAAGTTCAGTTCCGCGATAGCTCAGTCGGTAGAGCAAATGACTGTTAATCATTGGGTCCCTGGTTCGAGTCCAGGTCGCGGAGCCAATCTCGGGGTGTAGCGCAGTCCGGTAGCGCGCCTGCTTTGGGAGCAGGATGTCAGGAGTTCGAATCCCCTCACCCCGACCATTTTCAGGGTCGTTAGCTCAGTTGGTAGAGCAGTTGGCTTTTAACCAATTGGTCGTAGGTTCGAATCCTACACGACCCACCATGTAATAAGGGCATCTCGACTGAGATGCCCTTTTTCTTTTGCCTCGATTTTATCCCGCCGCTCTTGCTAGCCTTCGTATTCAACCGAAGGAGCGAGCCCATGCCATTGAAAGCCAGCGTTTTCATCGCCACCAGCCTGGATGGCTTCATTGCCCGCGAAGACGGCAGCCTCGACTGGCTGATGGGCGCGACCAGTTCCAGTGACGATCATGGCTATGGGGCGTTCATGGCCAGCGTCGACACCCTGGTGATGGGGCGTGGCACGTTCGACAAGGTGCTGACGTTTGGCGAGTGGCCTTATCCCAACAAGCGTGTGGTGGTGCTGAGCGAAACGCTCAAGGCGCTGCCTGCTGGTTTGGGGGAGGGTATAGAGCTGCATCCGGGGCCGATTCCAGCCTTGCTCGAGCATCTGACGGCTACTGGGGCGAAGAGCCTGTACCTGGATGGCGGAAAGTTGATTCAGGGTTTTTTGCGCGAGGGGCGGGTGGATGAGTTGACCATTACCCATATCCCGGTGTTGCTTGGGCGCGGGATTGCACTGTTTGGCGAGCTGGCGCGGGATGTGCAGTTGCAGCACCTGCGTACGACCAGTTTTGAGAGTGGGTTCGTGCAGAGCACCTACCGCGTCGTTAAGTAGTTTTTGGGGCCGCTGTGCGGCCCATCGCGGCGGTTCGGCGCCCCGACAAGCCCGCTCCCACAGGTACAGCGCAAATCCCTGTGGGAGCGGGCTTGCCCGCGAAGGGCCGCACAGCGGCCCCAAAATCTCAAACGATCAGTGCAACTTCAGACGCGGCTCAGTCCCACGCCCAATCCGGCTGCCGAGCATCAGCATCAAGGTACGGAACGTCCCATACAGCGCCATCTGGTGCATCCGATACAGCGACACATAGAACATCCGCGCCAACCAGCCTTCGAGCATCACGCTACCGGTCAGGTTGCCCATCAGGTTACCCACCGCCGAGAACCGCGACAGCGATACCAGCGAGCCGTAATCCTTGTACGCATAAGTCGGCAGCGCTTTACCCTCAAGCCGCCCCTGGAAGCTCTTCACCAACATCGAAGCCTGCTGGTGCGCCGCCTGCGCGCGTGGCGGCACGTTGCGATCGCTGCCCGGCTGCGGGCAGGCCGCACAATCGCCAAAGGCGAAGATATCGTCATCCAGCGTGGTCTGCAGCGTAGGGCGTACCACCAGCTGATTGATCCGGTTGGTCTCCAGCCCATCGATATCCTTCAAGAAGCCCGGCGCGCGAATGCCCGCCGCCCACACCTTAAGGCTCGCCTGGATCACTTCGCCACTGGCAGTCTTCAAGCCATCCTCAGTCACTTCACTGACCGAAGAATTGGTCATCACGGTGATGCCCAGCTTTTCCAGCGTCTTGTGCACCGGCACGCTGATCCGCTCAGGCAGCGCCGGCAGCACCCGTGGGCCGGCCTCGATGATGGTGATGTGCATGTCCTTGGGCTGAATCTTGTCCAGGCCATACGCCGCCAGCTCGTGCGCAGCGTGATGCAGCTCCGCCGCCAGCTCGACACCGGTGGCGCCAGCGCCGACGATCGCCACGCTGATTTTCTCGCTCGCCGCGTCGCCGGCATGAGCGCGCAGGTAGTGATTGAGCAACTGCTGATGGAAGCGCTCGGCCTGCTTGCGGGTATCCAGGAACAGGCAATGCTGCGCCGCGCCCAGGGTGCCGAAGTCATTGGTGTTGCTGCCTACGGCGATCACCAGGCTGTCGTAGCCCAGGGTGCGCGCAGGCAGCAGCTCGCGGCCGTCTTCATCGAGGGTCGCCGCCAATTGGATCTGCTTGCTCTCACGGTCCAGGCCGCTCATGCGCCCCAGCTGGAAATTGAAATGGTTCCACTTGGCCTGGGCCACGTAGTTCAGTTCGTCTTCCGAGGAGTTCAGCGAGCCGGCGGCCACTTCGTGCAGCAGCGGCTTCCAGATGTGCGTCAGGTTGGCGTCGACCAGGGTGATCTCGGCCTTGTTGCGCTTGCCCAGGCTTTTACCCAGGCGGGTCGCCAGTTCCAGGCCGCCGGCGCCGCCGCCGACAATCACGATGCGATGAGTCATGGAAATATCTCATAAGGTTTAACGAATTCGTGCCCCCAAGGGGCGGCGCCGTCGGCGAGCAGAGGGCGAGCGCAAGGCAGCTCATAGCACCAGTCCACTCAGCAGGCGGCTCAACAGGCCCAGACCAATGGTCACCCCAACCACCAGCGCCAGGAGCAGCAATGGCCGAAACGGCTTGCGCTCAACTTGATGCTGAGGGGCTTTGAGATACTCATCGACGCGACGCTGATCTTCAGGATTCAGGCGACTGGTCATGGTGGGCCTCGTCAGGTAGACGCATGTGACTGCGCAAAGGCTACAGGGTTCGCGCAGGGTCTTGATAACGAATGATAATGCTTTCTATCTCTGGCGCCGAGTGTACGCCATTGCAAAGACTCTCGGCACTGGATCAAAGACTGATACCGACATCGAACACAATACTGCGCCCCAAATTGCCGCGCAGGAAATCCGGCGCATCCGGGTGGGCGAACAGCACCCGGGCGAAGGTCGGCCCGACCAACGACAACGAACGCCAGCCCTGGCGCAGATATTCGGTGGGCGGCGGAAAGTGGCTGTTCAAATCCAGCACCTCACGCTTGAGGCTGGCAAAAGCGATGATATCCAGCTCGTTCAGCTCCAGGCCCCGTTCCCGGTAGTTGTGCGCCTTCTTGCGCAAGGTCGGCGCCAGGCGTACCAGCAGCTCCTGGGCGCTGATTCGTCGGGGCCGCGCCTCGCGGCGCACCAGCTGGCTCAGGGAAAACGCACTACGCCGGCGCTGCAGCTCCTCGCGCCATTCGTCATTGAGCCGGCGGCCTTCATCGAGCACGAAAAACACCTCGAACGCCGCATCGCGAAACAGCACGTCGGGTGGCTCTTGCCCGGCCGGGGTGAAGTCTTCGTTGCGGTAGGGAATGTTCAGCCCTTGCAGCAGGCGCTGGCACACCCAACGCTCGCGTTCCCATTTGCGGGCATTGGACAGGAACGCATTGGCTTGTTCGGCCTGGATGGTAAGCAGGCGCAGGTAGTCTGAGTCATCCATGTGCACAAGCTTAGCCGCTAATCTGTGACGGTAAGGTGTTGTTTGCCGGTAGGAATCGGCCCAGGGTGTAGACTCGAAGCTGTCTGAAAGGGGAGTGAGGTCAAGGTGATCAGCGCACAAGTCCTGTCCACCACCAGCCTGACCCTGGGCTGGGTGGCTTACGTTCCGCTACTGTTCTGGGCGGTGTCGCGTACCCGCTGGGTCGAGCTGTTCACCGATCGGCGCCGCCAGCATCTACTGTTCGGCACGGTGTTCGCCCTGTTTGCCTTGTGGCTGGTCAGGCGCGATTTCGATACCGGCGTGTCTTATCACTTTATCGGCATGACGGCGGTGACCCTGTTGCTGGATTGGCCGCTGGCGATGCTTGGAGGGTTTTTCGCCCAGCTCGGGCTGATGGCGCTGGGGCGCCAGGATCTGGCGGCACTTGGGGTCAACGGCCTGTTGATCATTGGCCTGCCGGTATTGATCACCGAGGTGTGCGCGATCCTGGTCGAGCGCGCGCAGCCGCGTAACCTGTTCGTTTATATCTTCTGTTCGGGGTTCTTTGCCGCGGCGTTGTCGGCGCTGCTGTGCCTGCTGGCGGCGATGGGGTTGTTGTGGCTGGATGGGCGGTTTGCCATGCCCGAGTGGCTGACGGACTTTGTCGGTTACCTGTGGCTGATGATCTTTCCCGAAGCGTTTATCAATGGGATGGTGGTCAGCGCCTTGGTGGTGTTTTGCCCTGAGTGGTTGGAGACTTTTAACCGTACCCGTTACCTGCAGGCGCCGTGGAAGGATGACAGCTGAGATGTGCCGGCCCTATCGCGGGGCAAGCCCGCTCCCACGAATTGCGCTTGGCTTATCGTGGGAGCGGGCTTGCCCCGCGATAGGGCCATAACTGACCCACCACACATCAATGCCGCGGTTCCAGATCCCCCGAATACAAGTCATCCTCAGCCTCAGGCGCCACCGGGATCTTATGCTCCTCAGCCGCCCACGCCCCCAGGTCGATCAGCTTGCAACGGTCCGAGCAAAACGGCCGGTTCGGGCTCTTCGCGCTCCATTCCACAGGTGCGCCACAGGTCGGGCAATCAACGGACAACGGCTGGCTCATGGCTGGCCTCCTCGTAAAGTCAGGTAAAAGTGGTGCAGGCGGTCAATCTGCTCGTGCAACCCGGCCAGGTCGCGGTCATTGACCACCACATCATCGGCATGGCGCAAACGTTCCTCGCGCGCCAACTGCGCCGCCAGAATCGCCTGCACTTGTTCAGGGCTGGTGTTATCGCGCAGCAAGGTACGCTGTACCTGCAATTCTTGTGGCGCATCGATCACCAGCACGCGCTGGGTCTTCTGGTACTGCCCCGACTCGATCAGCAGCGGCGACACATACACCGCATACGGCGACTCGGCCTTGGCCAGGTAACTGAAAATCTCCTGGCCAATCAGCGGATGCAGCAGCTGTTCAAGCCAGCGCCGCTGGCTTGGGTCGGCAAAGATCAGCTGGCGCAACGCCGAGCGATCCAGCTGCCCGTCGTCCAGCAACACGCCCGCGCCAAAGCGCTCGACGATGCTGGCCAACGCCGGCCGGCCCGGCTCGACCACCCAGCGCGCGGCCTGATCGGCGTCGACCAAGTGCACGCCCAGCTCCACGAAGCGCTCGGCAGCGGCGCTCTTGCCACTGCCGATGCCGCCGGTCAGGCCCAGTATCCAAGGGGTAAATGCCGCAGTGGTCATCAGAATCCAAGCAGTTGCAGGTATGAGGCGTACATTTCATCACCCCAGAGCACGGCAATCCACCCCGCAATGGCCAGATACGGACCAAAAGGCATCGCCGTGCCCAACGAAGCCTTACGCCAACGCAGCAAACACAGGCCAATCAGCGCCCCCACCACCGACGACAGCACCAGCGTCACCGGCAACACCTGCCAGCCACCCCAGGCGCCGATCAGCGCCAGCAGCTTGAAGTCGCCATAGCCCATGCCCTCCTTGCCGGTCACCAGCTTGAACAGCCAGTAAACGCTCCACAGGCTCAGATACCCCAGCACCGCGCCCCACAGTGCCGCATCCAGCGTCACAAACACGCCGAAGGCATTGACGATCAGCCCGACCCACACCATGGGCAACACCAGCACATCCGGCAGGATCTGCTGCTCAGCATCGATCAAACTCAACGCCAGCAAACACCAGGTCAGCAGCAGCGCCGCCAGCGCCTGCACCCCCGGCCCAAAGTGCCACGCCACCACCAGCGAAAGCCCCGCACACGCAAGCTCCACCAACGGATAACGCGCACTGATCGCCCCCTTGCACGCCGAGCAGCGCCCGCGCAGCACCAGGTAGCTCAACAGCGGAATGTTCTCCCACGGCCGAATCCGATGCCCACAGTGCGGGCAGTGCGAGGCGGGCAAAGACAGGTTGAAGCGGTCGTGCTCGACCAAGGGCAGGTCGAGCACCTCCTGCGCCTCACGCTGCCACTGGCGCTCGAGCATGATCGGCAAACGATGCACCAGCACATTCAGAAAGCTGCCCACCAGCAGCCCCAGCACGGTGGCCAACACCAAGAAGTAAACCGGCTGCACAGCCAGGAAAGTCCACAGATTCATGTTCAGATCAAACTACCCAACTGGAAGATTGGCAGGTACATGGCAACCACCAGGCCACCCACCAGGAGGCCAAGGATCAGCACGATGGCTGGCTCCAGCAGGCCGGTCAACTGGTCGAGCGCCTGGCTGACCTGTTCCTCATAATGGCTGGCCGCTTTGCCCAGCATCTGGTCGAGCGTGCCGCTGGACTCACCAATCATCGTCAGCTGCACCAACAGCGGCGCAAATAACCGCTCCCCCGCCATCGCCTGATGCAGCCCCTGCCCATTGGCCATGCCCTGGCGCAGCCGCAAAATCGCCTGCTCATGCACGCTGGCGCCACTCGCCGCCGCCACCGTGCCCAGCGCATCCAACAGCGGCACCCCCGCCGCATACGCCGTGCCCAAACTGCGCGCAAAACGCGCCATCGCCGCATGCCCCAGCAACCGCCCAAGCAGCGGAATACCCAGCGCCCGGCGAGATATCCACAAGCGCGCCCCGGCATGGCGCCGATACAGCTGGCGCCCACCCACACCGAGCAAAAGCAAAACCATCACCAGCCAAGGCCCATGCAGCCCAAAGCCTGTGGATAAATCGATCACCCACTGGGTAAACGCTGGCAGCGCCTTGCCGAAACTGGCAAACAGCCCCTCAAAGCGCGGCACTACCTCCAGCAGCAACAGCGCCGACACGCCCAAGCCCGTCAGCAACAGCAGCGCCGGATAGAGCATCGCCTTACGCACCCGCCGCTGCAGCGCCTGGCGCTGCTCCAGCATGTCTGCCAGCTGTTCCAGCTGGCCATCGAGCGTGCCCGACTGCTCACCCACCCGCACCAGATTGCAGTACAGCCGATCGAACCAGCCCGGCTGGCGCTGCAACGCATCGGCCAGCCCCATGCCCGCTGCCACATCCTGTTTCAATCGCGTCAGCAGCTTGCCCAGGCTCTCATCGCCCCCACTGCGCCCCATCACCTCGAACGCCTGAAGCAGCGGCACCCCCGCCTTGAGCAAGGTCGCCAACTGCCGACTGAACCCCGCCGCATCCGCCTTCTCCCGACGCGCCGGCAACCGCCAGCCAAGCCCACCCGCCGGGCGCAAGCGCGCATTACTGATGCCCTGACGCAGCAACCCCGCGCGCACCAACGCCGGGCTGCGCCCCTCACTCTGGCCCGTGACCCGCGCACCGTTGGCATCGATGCCTTGCCAGGCGTAAAGCCGTGTTGTTTGGCGCATAGCTAAGCTCCTTGCTGCACGTGCGACAAGCCCGGTAACAGCTTGCCGTGCCCCTGCGTGGGCGGGTTTCCCTGATGGTCACTAGAGTAGTTCAGCGAACATGACGTCCAGCCGGGCAGGGGTGACAAAAGGTGTCTGATGAGGCCTACTGCGCGCCTGCCAGCCTGGCGTCCAACAGTGGATGAAGGCTCAGCCGAATCAACAAGGAAACGCGTTCATGAAAGGCCAACAAGGCATCACCCTGATCGAACTGATGATCGTCGTCGCGATCATCGGCATCCTCGCCACCATCGCCGTGCCGATGTACACCAACCACCAATCGCGCACCAAAGCCGCCGCCGGGCTGCTAGAAATTTCGGCCCTCAAAACCGCGATGGACCTGCGCCTGAACGAAGGCAAGGACGTGACGGATGTCGCGGCCCTCGGCGGCCAACCCGCCACCGCGCACTGCGCAATCACCGCCCAAGGCACAGCCGCCAATGGCACCGGCGCCATCACCTGCACCCTGGCCGACGGCCCGGCCAGCGTGATGGGCAAAACCCTGACCCTGACCCGCGCCCCCAGCGGTTGGACCTGCACCACCAACATCGAAGAAGACCTGGCCCCAAGCGGCTGCAAAGCCGGCTAAGCCCCGGCCAGCAAACCCGCTGTAGGAGCGGGCTTGCCTCGCGATGAGGCCTCCAGCACCCAACAAGATCTGACTAAAAACCAGCAATTTGCGAAACCGTCACGGCAGTGGTACGTTGCGCAACACGCCGGTGTAGCTCAGTCGGTAGAGCAGCGCACTCGTAACGCGAAGGTCGCAGGTTCGATTCCTGTCTCCGGCACCACCTAGCTGTTCCGATACGACTCTGTTTGTATACGGAACCCTCAAGAAAGCCCGCTTTGTGCGGGCTTTGTTGTTTCCGACGTGAGCCAAACACCATCTTGGTTACTCTCTAGGTCAATCAGCCACTTCTAACACTGCAGCAGCCCTTATCGCACATGGCTTTGCGGCAATTCCCCTCGTGACAATCGGCGTGACAAACACCGATGTCACCAGCAACAGCCATGTAGATGATGGTGCCGCAGACCAAGGAATGGACTGCACCTGAGTGACAGTCAGGCATGCCCAGGTCATCGCATTGCTGCTTGTACCTGGCTCAGGATCTTCAGGCACTGGTCTCGTCAGCCAATGCAGCCTCCACCCGCCCACCGGTAACGGTGCTCAGGAGGTCAGATTATGAGATGCCCTTGCTCCCGGTCGTAAGGAGCCGCCAGTCCTGTGTTAGAGGACATCCCCACAGCTCGCAGCGGCTTTGATCCCTGATAACACTCAGCATTCTTGGCGGGATGACGTGGGGCGAGGATCTGTGAACAGGCGATAAGGTAATCGACATGGCATTGGTGGGTAGACGCGATGGTCGTAATTTCGGCTACGGCAGGCAATTGAGTTGCAAGGCTGTAGGCGGTGAAAGACATGTTCGGCGGTGGCCACTACGGCACGGTCAAGTCGCACAATGATCGGTGGCAGGCACTGGTGAAGTGCTGCCGATCCGAACGAGGGCCCGGTATCAATGATGCGCGGCAGGTTGATTGGAAGGCGTTGGCTGACTGCGCGGCGTACCTGCGCAACGCGGTTAGGCGCGTTGATCTCGCTGTCAGCAGCGCACAAAATCGACTATCCAGCGTTAACAGGACCATGGCGGCGCTTCGCGGTGATCAGTATGTGAGATTGCAAAGTCCGAGCAGGGAGCTGGGGATGCAGCGCACCGGGGTTCGCCAGTCGGTGCCGCAGGGCCAAGACCGCGAACATGTTAAGCAGATCGTTGATGCGCTTTGCAGCCACGACCAGAGACGGGTCGCAGCTATCGTCCTGTTGGCGCGAGTCACCGGTATGCGCCTGCGTGAGGCCATCTTGGCCGACCTGTCACGGCTAAGCCGTGAGGCTAGCGACCTAGGCAGGATCAATATTCAGGATGGCATCAAAGGCGGCCGCGCCGACGCCTCGGCACCCCACTGGATTAGGGTGGATGACCATCTTCGCGAGGCGCTTGGGTTTGCACAGCAGGTGTCGCCTGTTGGTAGCAGCAACCTTATTGCGCCACACGAAAGCTATCTTGGTGTGCTGCAGGAAACCATCCGCCCAGCACGAGACATCCTGCATGCACACAAACTCATGGGTTTCCATGAGCTACGGGCGGCCTACGCATGTGGGCGCTATGAGCAAATCACCCAACACCACGCGCCTATCAATGGCGGCCATTACCCGTTAGATAGGAAGCTTGATCGTCAGGCCCGGAGACAAATCAGCCATGAGCTGGGGCACGCTCGGATCGATGTGGTCGCTTCCTATCAAGGAGGTCTCAGATGAGTAAGGTCTTCGATATGGAGCTGTTCTTGGCTGCGGTGCTAACGGGCGCGCACGCAACTCGGCAACGCCATGTGCGACAAGCGAAAATCATCCAGACGATTGCGGACTGCTGGCAGCGAGGATCGCCTCGGGCTTGGCAGAGAAAGCACCTGGTTTGGTTTCTCGAAATTCGCCTATGCCGGAATAGTGAGGCGACACAATATTACTACGACCTGACGGTACAGCTAATCATGCATCGATTAGAAAAACCATGGATATTCAAGCAGTAAGTCTATGTAATCCACCGGCAAAGATTAAATTCCTAAAATAGGTTGTACTTGGCTGATGGTCGGCCGCCTTTAAGTGGAATAGGGGGGCAGACCACGATTTTGTTCCCCGAATTTATTCGATTGAGGGTCTTGAAGTCTTCTTGCCATAGAGCCCTAAAATGATAAAACGTGATCTGTCCCCTTTGTCCTTTTCAGACAATCGCGAGGTTAGGGTTGTGCATGACCATGATGATTTGCCGACGCTTCTTCGCTTCTGTGAGCACGGGGACGAGAATGCTGACCACGGTCTCGTTGTCGAGGTTTTCTGCAGGCTGATCGAGATGATCGGGTTACCCCCCTTTCCACGAGCATGTAGAAAATCAGAAGCAACGCACCTCGTTGGCCTGGAGATAGCTGCTCGATTTAGGCGTCTTGGAATAGCAGCTAATAACGTATTTCCAGATAGCAGAAGTCGAACAGAAGGTCGTAAACGTCGGCAGCGCTTTTGTTATTGCGCAGCATCGAATCAATGCCGTGCTCAACTTTCTCACCAATCGTCGCCGTTGCGGATGCAATCTTGTCATGCAAGGACTGAGCAAACTTCACCGCTTCCTCTCGACGATCGAAGTCGACTGCCTCACCTAGCCGGCGAACGGTGTTGTAGCTTTCGTCATCACCTCGGAACTCGCCGACATTCACTTCAGCAAGGTGAATAGGTTGGCAGCAAATGAGTCGATCGATACAGCGTCTGGCTGGTGAATTCACATCGACGCCGCTTCCTCGGTAATATGCCGCCCTGAGCCACGAATGGTCGGGGCGGCGAACGCGAGGAAGTGAAAGGTGAAGATGTGGGAGTCTGTATCGGGGGTGTTCTGGAGCACACCGCCTGCATCGCTCGTTACGCCGGAAGTGGCGACGCCGCTACCTGTATCGACAGCTATCTATTGTGGCTTGCTGCTGGCCGTGGTCATCCCACTTACAATCAGGCACATCTCGACAATGATACGCCCTGAGGGGCTGGACCTGCGCAAGCATCTGGGCTTGATCGGGTTCATTCTGACCTTGGCTTACTTTGCGGTAATTTTTCCCTTGATTTGGGGGCGTATTGGCACGCTAGGTACAATGCCCCTGAACGAAGTGGGTGATTTTTTGGCCGGTGCATTTGGGCCGGTAGCGTTCTTCTGGGTGGTGCTCGGTTTCGTGCAACAGGGCGAGGAGCTAAGAATGCAGGCTCTGGATAGCAAGAAAGCCGAGATCCGGGAAGAAATCATGGCCAAGATAGCTATGGAGCAGGCAGAAGCACAACGCGTGGCCATAGAGGAAGCACGTAAGCGCAGGGAACGGGAAATTTCCGCAAAATTTTTCGTTAGCACCGCTAATAGTGGAAATGGCAGGCGGTCAGGCGAGGCCATGAACGAGATCAGAATCCGTAACAAGGGCTACAAAGCGATGAACGTTGTGGTCAGCTTTGGCGAGCCTTTCCTAGACACGCAGCCAATTGTGCTCGGAGAGATTGGCGCCGACGGCGCAGCGTCCCAGAATATGTACCTGCCCCTAACCCAGGGCCCCGTAGAGGGTAAGCTCATTTTGAGTTATGACGACGTTGACGAAAATCCGAGGGTCGAGATCTTCAAGTACAGGGTCGTAAACAGCCGCACCGAGTTCACCCATTAAGGGGGCATCCGTGCCCTTGATCCCGTCACTTGCGCTTGTTCCGCTTGGTGCCAAACCAGGTATCATGCCGCCCCTGTGCCACGAATGGTCGGGGCGATGAACGCGAGGGAATGCAATGGCGGATTCGTGGACACCAATCAACGGTGTGTATACGCTACAGCACCTCTGTTCCCTTGGGTCGCTAACTTTCCCAGCTTTGACGCTGGTGTCTGGGGCAGCGCGCTGATCAGTGCCGGGGTTGGTGCTGGTGTCGGTGCCTGGATGGCTGGCCGCATCGCCCGCAATACCAAGCTAAGGGACGAGCTGTTGGCCGAGTTCCGAAGCATCGACGTAGCCATCACGCTGTGTATCTCAGTATCGGACGTGGCTGGCGGCATGAAAAAGCATTACGGGTCGGGCTTCCTGCAAAAGTACGAATCAAACCGTAGAAGGTATGAAGCGTACAAGGCAGTCCCATTCCCCAAAGCCCCATTCTCGCTGCGGATTGACCAACTGAATCTCCAGACCTTCGCGCCGCCTGTACCTGAGCTACATGAGCTGGTCCAAAAAAATATCCGCCTGTCCCCCAACGGTGTGAAATCCCTCATTGCTTAGGTCGACGCTGTAGGGAATCTCAACTGGATCATTGGAGGCTATAACTCTCTCGTAGAAAAGTTCCTCCATGCGGACTTGCCACCGGGGTTCACCCCCGAAGATTACTACCTAGAAATTCCAGTAGGTGGTGTGGTCAACACACAATATGGCACATCGGTTCGAGGTGTAGCGCGCTACACCGATGACGTGCTCTTTATCGCGGATAAGCTGGTTGACTGCCTGGCAAACCAAGGCGTGATGGTCCGTGACCGGTATCAAAAACTGGCGAAAAGTATTTGGGCCGCAAGGCCAACACCGCCAAAGGCAACGAGGGCTTGATTCCCACTGACGCAGACTATGCCGATTGGATGGCCGGCTGGGAGCCGGATTTCAGTGAAACTACTAAGAAACCCAGGTGGTGGCACTGCAAGCAGAAGTGAGGGCACAGCCCGAAGCCGGCATTAATTTCGGTCTTCCAAGCCAGGCTTTCCATGCTGCGCTATAGCGTGGGCTCATGGCCCTTGCCATCAAGATCCGGCACTGCCAAGGGTGTCTCTCCACATGTACAAAATTAGTGATATCGTTCTGCAACCATAGGAAGAGGTCAGGACCATGCTAAAAGGACTCGACAAGCTACAACGCCAACTCAAGGAAGCGCAGGAAGTGCTACAGCGGCTCGACGGTGATTTGTGTACCGTAAATTTCGATCCTCATGATCCTGCGAGCATTGAGCAAGCAGTCCAGCAGGTAGAGGCCGTCATTGATGAGGCTGTTGGTCGTAACGGATCAAATCCGATCATCCAGCCGCTAGCGGCTGAAATGAAAGAGCGCTATCGCTCAGAAATTTTGGACCGCGCTGCGGCCGCGAGGCTGGAGACCGATGAATGACGTATGTTGACCTTTTCTCGCAGCTCAATAACGCTTTATTAGACCTGCAAGGAGCGACTCCGCAGACGTTTGAACGCCCCCTGAAAAGAATCTCAGCACTCCTCAACAGCCCCGCCCTTGAAGAAATCAATAGCGCTCTAAAAAGCGGACTGGACTTAGATGGCTTTATAAAGACTAGCGAAGATACTGCGGGGAGCATGGTTGGGAGTGCAACGCTCCTATGGCCCGATGATCAAAAGCAGACGCTGGGCCTAACGCTACTATTGATTGATAAACTTGCAGCCGAGCCACATTTTGCAATAGATTTCGGTCATCACTTCTTTTACTCGGGCAGCAAAATCATTGCTGGCATTCGAGAGCTAACGAGGCAATTGATAATCCCTTTCATCAGGGATTACAAGTTGTACGTCGAGACAAAAGGAAGATCAGAACCAGTATTGAGGCCTCCTATGTCGAATAAAGTATTCATTGTCCACGGTCATGACGACGGCGCGCGCGAGTCGGTTGCTCGCTTTCTCGAAAGGATAGGGTTCGAAGCTATCATCCTTCATGAGCAGGCCAATCAAGGTCGTACGGTGATCGAAAAGGTCGAGGCTCACGGGGATGTCGGTTTCGCAGTTGTGCTGTTGACACCTGACGACGAAGGCCGTGTTAAAGGAGGCGATTTGGAGCCTCGGGCACGGCAGAATGTGTTGCTAGAGTTGGGCTACTTTATCGGGCGACTCGGGCGCAGCAGGGTTTGCGCTCTTAAACGGGGCCAGTTGGACATACCTAGTGATTTTGCCGGTGTAGTGTGGGAGCGAATGGATGAAGCTGGCGGCTGGAAGCAGGCTTTAGGGCGCGAACTACAGGCGGCAGGAAATCCAGTCGATTGGAACAAGGTCATGCGCGCGTAAAACCTCTGAGGTAGCTTGAGCAAGCTCTGGAGAACTTGCATGAAGCCAGTGGGCGGTGCTTGTTAGGCTCTACCTACCCCGCCGGCCGTGCAGGTCAGAAGATGATTTTCACAAAGAGGAAGGTTTAGGAATGCTTTGGGGTGACTAAAATTTTACCGGTACGTTCACCCTGGGATGCCTTCAGGACAGCCTCTTTAATATCAAGCAGGTCGTAGGTTGCTTCGGGCGGTGCCTTGAGTTTCCCCCATGCTCGCAAGATTTACGGCAGTTGAACATCATCCTTAAAGTGCTCTATCTGGTCGGTGCCGTCTCCGACCTGGCTACCCCAGGCCTGCCTGAATACGTGCCTCTCAACATCAGCAGGTACGCTAAACCAGTGCACCTGAAGGATACCTTTGTGATCATGCACTCCAGCAACGCGGCTCGCTAAGCGGCCGATACCATTAACATCCATCATTGCCGCGGCGTACCCCAATACGTGATGCAACCTCGTAAGGCGCTTTCGATCAGAGTCGTAGGCACTGACCTGAATGTCGCTGACAAGGCGCTCGCCTGGCTGATGTTCCATCAATTGCTTCCTTACTTGGGTTGTGCTCTGAGTATACCGCCCGGCCCATGAGCGCCGCGCGACACAGTGCAGAGTACCGCAGGCAGGCTGACTATGCGTGTCGTCATGGACTGCTTTGACCGAGAAACGTCTCTGACCGGCGGGCTGTGTGAATTGATAATGAGAGAGCGGTGAAACCCCTGGTAACTTACGTGAGAGGAGTATGCGTTATCCCAGGGTTAATATGAGTTTTGTGCCATTTTTAGTTGGTCGTAAATATCTAGTGGTTTATTCATTTTGGAGAATTTTTCACCATTTGAAAGTTCGTCTATGGCCATCCGCATGAAAAAGTTAACTGCTAAGTTTTCATTCGACAGATCTTTATGTCCTCCGTGAGCAATTGCGGAACGCAATCCATATACTTTCTTGACAAGCTTGGCTACTTCCAAGCGAGCATCGACGTCTTTTGGAATAATAAAGGAAAATACATTTGACAGCTTTTCTCCAATGTTTTTAGAAAAATGACCGCCTTCATCAAGCGAGGAAAATATTTCTACGATATGCACGTGTAGATAATAGAGTTTCGGGTGTCGCTGGTTATTGTAGACTCACCGAATGCAAAAGCCGAATTAATATTCTAGAATCAAGGTCATGAAGCTTTATCTCGTGGTGTTTTTTTCTCGTATAACGCCCAAAGCTTTCCAGAATCTGAATTTTCCCAGAAGAAGCCATTGTTAACTAGGGTCTTTTCACTAAGTTGATTTCTAATATTGCCCAGTCTAGTGGCCCGTCTTCATCAGGAAATTGGTTAGAACTGGTACTAACATACATTTGCTCATGCGACATACTCGGTTTTAAAGGCAGTCCAGTTTCGATGAGTATGCTCTGTCAAGCTTCCCGGACATGAATGCGATCAATTTGGCCAGGTTTAGGAAGGCATCATTCGCCTTTTGAATTGCTCTACTCTTATCGTAAACGGTTTTTACAAGCGCACTTACATGCATGCCTTATTCATTGGCGATTGGAAACTGCAAATACTCTAAATAAGCGAACTTGTATATTGATAGGTTGAATGATCTAGCTCCATCATTAAATCTAACCCTGAGATTGGTGCAGTTACAACTATGTTTCTTGGCTCTACATCATGAGACTCTTTGGAAAAAGACTTTGTGTCGAGATTGAACGGTTGGTTTCAGATCTTGAACGAGGCGGGTTATTTTTTAGAAAACTCAAACACAGTTGCTCTACTAAACCCGGCGGTCAAGATTTGTCTGACCCGTATATGGCCTCAAGCAATTGGTTGTATTTAGCTATGTCTGTAATGTAAAGGCCTTGTTCTCTTACGATCCATCCTCGTGGTGAAGATGTTGCCTGTTCCCTGCTTCCAATATTAATAAGTGAAATGACTTCGGTAATCAGTTCCTTTAGCGACATTTGTAGATCCATTACTGCGAGTAGGTTAATTGATTATAAGGTCGCTATTCGAGAAGTCTAATCTAGCCCCTAAAAAACCTTAAAATTTGCACTTTAAGGGGTTGTTTAAGGGCTCTAGCGACTTTATAAGCTATTTGTCTATTAGCTTAGAATGGCACTTCATCGTCTTCAGGTGCGTTAATAGGAGAAGCACCAATGGTTCCGCCAGATTTTAGTTGTGCTCGAAGTTTTTCAAGCTTCTGAGGTATTCCCAGTGCCTTTCTTCTTGCTTCAGTGTAAAGTCGAAAAACGTGATCGTATTCATCATTTCCTTCATCGAGGAACCATGTGTCTATGAGTTTCCCTTTCAAGTCACTCAAGGCAAATGAGACAAATGGAACTTCAGTCTGCTCGTCAGTTCCGGACCATAGCTTTACTATTGTGTCTTGCAGTTTGACTTGAACATCATGTCTGTCAATATACCAATTTACTCTTGATTCATTGGTTGCTGTTAGCAAGCCGAAAACAATATCTCGATACTCAGAAGGTATGCTCATGTCAGACACCACTCTCAACTGTCATTGAGGCCATTGAACTAAAGTGGGAGTTTATTCGGGCAACATCATGTAGGATTTCCTCCCTTTCGGAAGCATCCAACCTTTTGGTCATAGAAGCGGATTCCAGTCGCTCATGGACGATACAAATGGAATCTATTATCGCATCCCAGCCTTTTTTGTCGTCGAGTTTGCGGGCGGTTTCAGTCCCTTTAAAACGTGCGACCGAGTCTCTTAACTCGAAGGCAGCAATTGCTGATGATTCTAGGTTTCGAGATCTCGTGAGGTGCAGTAGCTCTCTAGAGCGACCACATATGTCTTGTATCGTAGCTATCGATTGAACAAGTCTTACCGATCGCACAGCTTCGGATGAGGCAAGCTGAGCAGCCTCAGCAGCTTTACGAGTTCGATGAAGTTGCCAGAGAGCCATAGCAAAGCCTGCAACGGAAACAACAAGCCCAGACACGCCAATCAAGTCCATACGAAAAGCCCCAGCGCATCTTCAGTAGGTGGGTATCAAAAATCTCGCTACTTCTTAAATTAATCCAGCAGTGATTGAGGTGAGTAGCTTGAGCGATTTTTTTCGTCAAAAGCTATCAAATATTCACAATGATGTCAAATAGCTATTTTGCACTTGCTCAATATGATGGTTGCGGTTCTAGAGCCTTACCTGCAAGGGTAAAGGGAGGATTTTGTTTTAGAATTACTGACTGCTATTTTTGGGGAGGCAATTAATGTGTACCCTTGCGAGGCGTTAAATTTTAGGGAGGGCGTAAATAGAGTCTATTTTAACTGCGGGTATAGCTGATTGGGTTTGGAGGTATGAAGTAGATGGCGAGATTTGGGGGTTAATTTCGAAAGTCGCGACGGTTCCCTTCTTAAATTTAAGGTCATGGCCGATAGTAAAAGGTAAACTTGCCATGGGTCGTAACAGCAGAACAATGATAATTCCAGATCCGCGAAACGCTGGACCTAACGGCCAACAACCGGACGTCTGTCTCCCCAGTCATAGACTTTTCAGAAGCACACACCATTTGGCAATGCCCCCCCACCCCGCCCATTTTGAGCAGCCTTGCCGTTTCTGCTAGGCTCGTTTCGCATTTACGCCACGGCCTCATTCATCGAGCCTCAGACATTCAGGAAGTGGACGATTCACAAGTCCTAGTCAAGAAAAGGAAGCACACCATGTCTAACCCTCGTCACTGGAATGACTGGGCTGGCGGACTGACCCTAGTCCTTCAGGCAGTCGTCTACATTCCTCTGCTTTACATCATCCTTATGCCATGGCTTTGCCTGGCGCTGGTCAAGCTAGAGAAAACGCCATTCTTCCCTAGTTTTTTCCACGCGATGGCTTCCTCAGGCTGGCTGATCGCTTCCGGGGTCGTGGGCCTAACGGTTCTATTTGTGGTAGTTCGCAGCTTAGTCCGCTGAAAACATGGCGACTAAAGCGTTGGAAGGCTGATCACCTTTTTCCTTCGTCATTGGAGGAGGATTCTGTCTTCACTGCCCCTTGCCCCGCCAAGCCTCAAGGTCTAAATTGGCGAGGTCGCGGCAAATTCCGCGACCGGGTTTGGCGACTCGACTGAAAAGGCGCAATGGCGCCCCTACCACGATTGCTGGCGCTTTTTTTGTGTCTGCGGTTTCGTGTAATGGCGGCTGTGCGTGGGAGACCTTCGGGTCTGCCGGGTTCCTTTTCCTCGGTTCGCCAACCTGCGTACAGCTGCCACCCAATCGTTTGGCGACGGTCGGTGTGGTGCTTCAACAGAAAAGGACCTCATGCATGACCATCATAAGTCTGTCGCGGATCCTCGCATCCGCTCTCCGCCGCCCACTCCCGACGGCATCCCACACCACCACAACCCCAAGGCAGGCCCCCCATGCCTGACCAAGAACGCCTCTCCACCCTGCAAAGCTACACCTGGACCCTAGAACTCCTAGCCGAAGCCCTGGTCCAGCACGACGACATGCTCGAGTGCGAACACAACCCGCGCCTGAGCTTTCGCAACACCGCGGGCATCCACCAGGCGATCCGTATCATCAGCCGCCTGGCCAGCGAGCAATGTGGAAAACTCCTCGATACCGGCGAGAACGCCCTAGCCGACAGCAGCTGACTCAACGCTCGCCAGGGCACCCCCCGCGCAGATTCCCAGCCGCCTGACGAATCTGCGTGGCCAGCCCTTGCACGTTGTTCTGCTGCGCACGGACCAAGTCCTCGATCTCCGGCCCGGCGGGCGTTTGCAGCAGGCTGTGGCAGTTGAGCATCTCTCCACCCTCAGCCCCGCGCAGGCGCCAGCGGGCATCGATCAAGGCGTACTGCCCGGGGATCGAGTCAAAGCGCTGCACGTTGATCTTCACCGCCACTTTGCGCGCCGCGCTGCCGTTGCCCAGTTGCACCGCCAGGGCACTGCGCAGCTCTTCACTGAGGCTTGCGCCCCACCACTCGGTTTCAAGAATGGCCAGGCCGTTGCTGCCTTGGCGAATGACGATCTGCGCCCGGTCGACCTGCGGCGGCACGCTGATGCCTTCTATCACCACCTCGGCGGCGTTGCTGCTGGCCTGGGTGGGGGCGTGCACTGGGGTCAGGGTGTGAAAGGCAATCGGGTCGCTGCGGCACGCGGCGAGCAGGGCCAGGGTGCAGAGCAGCGGGAGGGTGTGCCGTGGGGTCATGGGTTTCGCTCCTGCGGTCAGTTGCGCGGTGGGCCTTGCAGGTCCAGGGGCGCGGCGTTGGCGGGGCGGCCGCGGATCAGCGATTCGGGGTTGCGTCCGAGGTAGTCGGAGAGCTCGCGCAGCGAGCGCGACATGCGCGCGAGTTCGTCGAGGGTTTCGGTGAGTTTTTCGCGCTGCGGTGAGTCTTCGGCCAGGGTCGAGTTGGCCGATTGCAGGGTCTGGCTGACGTGGGCGAGGGTGTCTTGCACGCCGGGCAGGGTCTTGCTGTTGAACTGGGCGAGGCTTTTGCGCAGCTCGACCAGGTTGCTGTCGAGGTTGCTGGCGATGCGTTCGACCGGCAATTTGTTGATCTTCTCGACCATGGCCTGCAATTGCTCTTGCAGCACTTCCAGGCTGCCGGGGATGGTTGGGATGGCGATGGGCCGGGCATTGAGGTCGAAGGCGACTTTCGGTGCCTTGGGGAAGAAGTCCAGGGCGATGTACAGCTGGCCGGTGAGCAGGTTGCCGCTGCGGGCTTGGGCGCGCAGGCCGTTGTCGACGAAGGTGCTGAACAGCTTGACCGAAGCACTGAGGTCTTCGGGGTTGTGCTTGAGCACTTTGAGCATCTTCACGTGGGCCTGGCCGAGCCGTTGCGGGTAAATAACGATGCCGACGTTGACCGGGAAGCTGCGTTTGACTTCGTCGAAGTCGAGGTTCACCGACACCACGCGGCCAATTTCGACGCCGAGAAATTCCACCGGGGCGTCGACCTTGAGGCCGCGCAGGGCCTGGTCGAAGCGCAGGGTGAAGTACTGCGCCTTGCCGTTGGGCGGGGCGAGGGCGGTTTGCTGGTCGGCGAACAGCTCGTAGGTCTTGTCTTCGGCGGCGGGGCTGTCGTTGGGGCTGTACTCGGGGGCGCGGAAGGCGATGCCGCCGACGATCAGGGTGGACAGCGATTCGGTCTTCACCGAGACGCCATTGGCGCCGACATTCACATCGACGCCGCTGGCGTTCCAGAAACGGGTGTTTTCGGTGACGTAGGCATCGTTGGGGGCGTGGATGAACACTTCGATGTTCACCCCTTTGCCATCGGCATCCAGGGCGTAGGCGACCACTTGGCCGACCGGGATCTTGCGGTAGTAGACCGGCGAGCCGATATCCACCGAGCCCAAGTCGGGCGCGTGCAGGGTGAAGCGTTTGCCGGGTTCGCCGTAGGTGATCGGGGGCGGGTTTTCCAGGCCGGTGAAGTGCTTGGCGCGGGTGTTGGACTGGCCGATGTCGGCGCCGACGTAGTCGCCCGACAGCAGGGTGTCGATGCCGGACACGCCCCCGGCACCAATGCGCGGGCGGACTACCCAGAATTGCGAATCTTCGCGGGTGAAACCTTCGGCTTGTTTGTCCAGTTTCACCGTGGCGTTGACACTTTTCTGATCATCGCTCAGGGCCACTTCCGACACGTGGCCGATGACTACGCTGCGGTATTTGACTTCGGTCTTGTTGGCGGTGAGGCCGGCACCGGTCTTGAAGGTGAGGGTGATGGTCGGGCCTTCCTGCATTGTGCGGTGGATCACCAGCGACAGGCCGACCAGCACCGCGACGATGGGCACGATCCACACCAGCGATACGCTGAAGCGGCGGGTTTTCACCTCTGGCCGGGCGGGCTCGCGGGGGGCTTGATCAGTGGGTGACGACATCCGTGCGCTCCTTGGTGGCGGGTGGTTCCCAGATCAGGCGGGGGTCGAAGCTCATGGCCGAAAGCATGGTGAACACCACCACCAAGCCGAAGAATAGAATGCCCAGGCGTGGCTCGATGGTGCCCAGCGCTTGGAATTGCACGAGGGCGGCGACCAGGGCCACCACCAGCACGTCGAGCATCGACCAGTAGCCGATCAGCTCGACGAAGCGGTACAGCT
Source organism: Pseudomonas sp. BT-42-2 (assembly GCF_025847435.2). Classification (NCBI taxonomy): domain Bacteria; kingdom Pseudomonadati; phylum Pseudomonadota; class Gammaproteobacteria; order Pseudomonadales; family Pseudomonadaceae; genus Pseudomonas; species Pseudomonas sp. BT-42-2. Next base: position 3,180 of record NZ_JAOYTM010000027.1, on the reverse strand, counting down.
TGGAGCGCTCCTTGCGCGCCCAGTCGCTGCCGCGCTGGACGGTGATCAGCAGCAGCGACAGGGCGACGAACTTGACCCCGGGCACGGCGATGCTGGCGATGAAGATGATCAGGGCGATGTCCCTCGCGCCGTGCTCCCAGAACTCCAGCACGCCGCTCATGATGGTGCTGTCGGCGCCGTCGCCGAGCAGGGTGGTGTTCATCACCGGCAGCAGGTTGGCCGGCACGTAGAAGGCCAGGGCGGCGAGCATGTAGGCCCAGGTGCGCGCCAGTGAGTTGGTCTTGCGTCGGTGTAGAGGCGCGTCGCAGCGTGGGCAGTGGTGCGGCTCGTTGCTCATGTCGCAGGCCAGGCCGCAGCTGTGGCACAGGCACAGGTTGAGTTCGCTGGCGGTGGGTGGGCGGTTCATAGCAGGTCCCACAGGTCGCGCACATCGCGCCCGGCAATGCGGATCAGCAACAGGCTCAACGCGGCCAGGGCGAACAGGCCGATGCCGGGCAGTACGTCGAGCATGCCGGCCAGCTTGAACACCGCGACCATGGCGCCGAGCAGGCACACTTCGAGCATGCTCCACGGGCGTAGGGTTTCCAGCCAGCGCATGGCCAGCTTGAAGCCGGGGGCGCGGCGCTGGGCGAGGGCGAAGGTCAGCACCCAGGTCAGCAGCACCAGCTGGAAGGCCGGGGCGATGATGATGGCGATGGCGGCGACCATGGCCATGAAGGTGATCGGGCCTTGGCTCAAGGCCAGGACCGAATCCCACAGGGTCGCGCTGTTTTTCAGGCCCTGCATGCTGATGCTCATCACCGGGTAGAAGTTGGCGAACAGCCAGAGCATGGCGGCGGTGATGCTCAACGCCAGGCGCTGTTGCACCGTGAGGCCGTTGTAGCGCTGGAGCACGCCGGCGCAGCGGCTGCAGACGGTTTTCTGGTGCTTGGCGAGCGGGACCTTTTCGTAGACGCAGTCGCAGTGCTCGCAAATGATGAACTGGGCAGCATGGACCATGTTCACGCTCGAAGGGGCCGCTTGGCAGGGACTCAGTGAATATAGGAGCGCTGGGATAAACGGCAACTTTTTCAGGGGCCGTTTATCGTTGATGGGGGAGGGCGGGTTAGCTGTCGATTTCGGCGGGTTGCTTGGTGTGGGCCGGCCTGGAGTGGTGGGCTGAGGGTTTTGGGGGGGCTGTGCGGGCCTCTTCGCGGGCAAGTCGCAGCGGCGCACCGCCGCTCCCACAGGGTTCAGGGGTGGTTGTAAGGGTGGGGTCGAACCAGGTTGGCCAGGAGCTTTGGTGGCGGGTAGGGAGTTCGATGCAGGGGATCAGGCGGTCGGTGAGGACTGCGGTTTGCTGGACGGATTTGGCGGTGCGGTATTTGACGCTGTGCACGCACTCGCGGTCGCCGAACTCGCAGCGGTTGAGCGAGGTGCCGCCGCAGGGGCCGTTGGCCAGCCCTTTTGGGCAGCTTTCCGGGCAGATGTAGAGGGTGTCTTCGAGGCGGCAACGCCCGCAGGTGTCGCAGCCGAGCAGGGGGCGTTTGATGCTGCGTTCCAGCTGGTGCAGCAGGCGCGCGCCTTGGGCTGTGCGCCAAACCGGGCGGGTGACGGCCCAGCCGAAGCTGCGGCTGAGCCAGTTGCTGCGGTCGAACAACAGTGAGTGCAAGCCAGACAGCACGTGGTAGCGGGCTTGCTCTGTGCGGCTGGCGCTGACGCGCGACTCGCCCAACCGCCAGTGGGCGCCGGGTGGGTTGAAGGTGACTGCGGGCAAGCCGGGCATTTGCCAGCTGGCAGCCCAGGCGGGTGCCCATTGCTCCAGGGTGTGGATTTCGCCTTGCTGGGTGTGCAGCGCCTGCTCCAACGCTTGGAACTGGGCCAGGTCATGGATACCGGAAAGGTGCACGCCCGCATAGCCCATCAACTTCAAACCGATCACCTGCAGCGCCAGGCGCTCGATGCTGCGGGTCTGGGCGAAGGCCTTGGACACGTCCAGCTCGGCCGCGAGGATGTCGCGCATCGAGGGGCTGACCACCGCGCCTGCGACGTGTTCGAGCATCTTGGCGCGGCCGTGGGTCAGGGCCATCAGGCAGGCGATCAGCGGCTTGGGTGTGCGCTGGCGGCGCATCCAGTGCAGCGCTTCCTGGTGCTTGCGGTCGTCATAGCCCATTTGCAGGGTGAGAAAATCCGCTCCGGCGCTGAGTTTTTTCTCGGCTTTGAAGTATTGCGCGGCGCCTTCTTCCTCGTGGTACTTGAACGGGTTGAGTGCGGCGCCGAGCAGCCAGTCGGGGCGGGCTTGGCGGGTGATTTGTAGCGCCGCGACCGATTCGAGGTAGCGCACCGGGCGTTGGCCGGGCTGGTGGCCGGGGAGGCGGTCGCCGCTGAGGATCAGCAGCTGGTCGAGGCCGGCGTTGTCCATGCGTTTGAGCTGGACGAGCAGGTCTTGGCGTTCGCGGTCTTTACCGGAGAAGTGCAACAGGGCGGGAACGGCTGTGTCGAGGGAGCTGAAAGCGTCCAAAGGCGACATGTCCAGCGGGCTGCCGACCCGGTCGCCGATGGCCACGGTCAGCGGCCAGCCGCACAGCTGCTTGCGGGCCATGATCGCTTCGAGGGCGGCGAAGCGCTCGGCGCTGGGCTTGGGGACGAACTCCATGACGCAGACGAAGGTGTGTTCGTGCAGGGCGTCTTTCAGCTGGCTCATGGCGGGCTGGGTACCGGGCTGGGGTAGGCTGGCATTTTGCGCGATGTGCGGGGTGGGTACTTGTCTGGATGCGCAGCTTAGTGATTTGGTTGAGACATTGAGATTGTCGGGGGCGGCTTTGTGGCCCTTCGCGGCGGTTCGGCGCCCCGACAAGCCTGCAGGCTCATTGCCAGCCGGAAGAACGGCGCGGTAGCTGTGGTAGGTGTGGTGGATGATCTGGCCTCTTCGGGGGCAAGCCCGCTCCCACAGGATCACCGCCAGCCGGAAGAACGGCGCGGTAGCTGGGGTAGGTGTGGTGGATGATCTGGCCTCTTCGCGGGCAAGCCCGCTCCCACAGGCTCATTGCCAGCCGGAAGAACGGCGCGGTAGCTGTGGTAGGTGTGGTGGATGATCTGGCCTCTTCGCGGGCAAGCCCGCTCCCACAGGCTCATTGCCAGCCGGAAGAACGGTGCGGTAGCTGTGGTAGGTGTGGTGGATGATCTGGCCTCTTCGCGGGC
>NZ_JAOYTM010000026.1:0-59342 GCF_025847435.2 Pseudomonas sp. BT-42-2 | reverse complement strand
AAGCGTGACTATTACGAAGACGGCAACCTGCGTTTCGTAGAGCACCCCAGCGGGGTGATCGAGACCAGTCTCTGGTATCCCGCTGGCGGAGAGCAAGGCGCGTGCCCGCCAGATCCGAGTGGCTTCGTACGCCACCTCAAGAGCAAGACCACTACACCGGCGCCTAGTGCGCTAACGCCGATCGCACCCACACTGCGCCAAGGGTATCGCTATAGCGCGCTGCCTGCATATGACGGTAATGCAAGTACCACCGACTGGCCGGTAATCGAGATAGAGACGCTGGAGGAAGTCGATGCGAAGATGAGGAAGGTGTACGCGTCAGCTATCAATACGATCTTTTGCGCCGCATCAGCACAGAAGCAGTAGCGCCAGGCACTGACCACGCGGCAACACGCCACTACCACTACGTGCTGTGCGCCAATGATAGTGACAGGGCACAACAGACGTTTATTACTGCGCACGGCTTAGCCACGGTGACCCACCTGGACGGGCTAGGGCATCCGGTAAAAGAACAACGTGATCATATCGATGAGATAGACCTGAAGAAATCATTCGTTATCCAGACAATCGAATACGACAATTTCGGCAGAGTCACAGAGACACTTAAATACGATTTCGATGGGGCTAAGTCACTACCAACGCTCCGGCATCGTTACGCCTATGATCACTGGGGCCAACAGAATTGGGTCGAACAACCAGACGGTGTCCAAGAGCACACGCTTACCGACATGGTGGGCGCCAATGCCGCCCAAACCCGCACAGTGGAAACATGGCGCCAGGCGCCGGGCGTCGCGCTCCAGATCAGCAGCAGGCGTAAAACCTGGTTCAACGTATTTGGCAAACCGGATAAAATTGAAAGACTCAACCGTCACGGTGTGAGCGCAGGGACCCAGCACTATGAATACAATGGGCTGGGTCAGTGCGTAAAAGAAACAGATGAACACCGCAATAGCACGCGCTTCACTTACGATCCTTGGGAGCGTGTCACTCAGATCCAATTGCCGGACAACGCCAAGGTCAAGCGTGCCTACGCGATGCACAGCAGCGAGGATCTGCCCACCAAAGTCCAAATCACCTACGCCGGCCCTGCGGGCCAACCCGATCCGCTCATTGAGTTGGGCAGCAAAACCTATGATGGAGTTGACCGTGTTACGCAGATCACGACAGGTACACGCACGCAGAAACTTGATTATGATGAAGGCAAGCGCCTGCCCAAGCATCGTATTACCGCCGCTGAAAGAACACTGAAGTTCGACTACCTGCCCACGCTTACTGACCTCCCCCTCAACACCACGCTGATGGGCGATGCCAAAGCAGAATTTCAGAGTAAGTTGACTTTCGATAAAGTCAGCGCGAATCTGCTGAGCGCCACCAACCAACACGGCGTAAGACGCTTTGGTTACGATTGGAACAATCGACAGAAGAGCGAGACCTGGGAAGAAAAGGACAAGGCCGTTTTCAATAGCGAGAAACGCCACTCGCTTAGAGGACTCGTGCTCAGTGAAGCAGCAACCGACTTTGCCCCCACACACTGGCACTATGACGATAAAGGGCGAGTCACCCGCATCGAGCAGACGCCGCTCACCGTAGAGATCGGTTACGACTCACTGGGGCGCCCAGACTCGTTCGAGCTAAAAAATACCGCGAAGGCCGGGCCGCTCAACAAGACCACCATCGAGTATGACGAGCATGACCGCGAAGTTCTTCGCACGCTAACGTTGGACAACCAAGCTATACGAACGCTGACTCAAACCTGGGGCCTTGACGATTTGCTTCGACGACGAGAACTCAAGGAGGGTACTTCATTACTACTCGGTGAATCGTTTGGTTACGACACCCACAAACGGTTATCGACCCATGAGTACAGAGGCTCCCTTCTGCCGAAAGACGCACTGGGGCGGAACATCATAAAGCAAAGTTTTATCTTCGATGCTTTCGATAATATTATTTGTTATCGCAATGATTTCGACAACGGCGAAGATGAGCTCACTGAGCACATTGCAAATGTGAGCAACCCTACCCAACTGGAGTCAATTATCCATCATCCCGCCCGTAAAAACCCTATACCCCCATTACGCTACACCCCAGACGGCCACTTAGAGCAAGATGAACAGGGTCGACTGCTGGCATACGACGCAATTGGGCACCTGCTGCAAGTCACCAACGGGAGCACCGATCAGCCACCACACAGCACTTACCGGTATGATGCACTGGGGCAACTGCTGTACACCAAACGTGGCGCCGAAGGCGATGAAACGCGTCTGATATTCGAAGAAAATCGCCTGCGTTTCGCTATTCGTGGCGCCCATAAAATACAGTGGCTGCATGCTCTGGACATGCCCCTGGCTCAGCAAGGTCCAGCAAGCTCGGAATCCCCCCTGTTACTGCACTGCAATGCCAATGGCAGCATCATCACTGAAGCTACGGATGCTACTCGGCACGATGCCAGCTACTCGTCCTATGGAGCGCTTTCGTCAGATGCTGAGCAGTGGTCAAGCCTGTTGGGCTTCAATGGAGAACTCATCGACCCTGCCACCGGCTGGTATCTGCTGGGCAGCGGCTATCGTACCTACAATCCGACCCTCATGCGCTTCCATAGCCCCGACTCGCTCAGCCCTTTCGGCAAGGGTGGCATCAATGACTACGGTTATGCCCAAGGAAACCCCATTGCGTTCCGCGATCCGACGGGGCACTTCGCCCAAGGTATCGCGTTAACCAGGGCATATGAGAGGATCGCATACAACGCTGGCGCCCAAGGTATCGCACTGACCTCTGTTTATGAGACTGAGAGTGAGCGTTACTATCGCTACCGCCGATATGAATATGAAGCCGCTGTGAAACGTGCGGAAGAAGAAATGCAAAAGGCGAAGCAGGGTATTCTTCAGAAACTAATTGGCGTGGGTATCGCATCGGTCATTTTGTCAGTGGTCAGCCTCGGCATCGGTGTTTATTTTACCGGCCTGGTGTCTGTCATGACACTGATGAACGTAGTATCCACCAGCTTGACCATCGCTAGCACTGCAGTCAGCGCTGTGGGTTTTGCAAAGAATGACGAGGGAATGATGCACGCTGCAGACATTCTAGATTACGTATCACTGGGTACTGCAGCCTTAGATTTGTCATTAACTCTCGCAACAGCAAAAGCAACTAAAGCCGCCATGATGGCTCAGAAAGCTTTGAAAGCATCCTCGCCCGCCCTTTCTAGCAGCACCCGCGCCAGAAGCAACTCCAGGCCAACTCAAGTGAGCAGCGATGTTCATGCGTTTAGGCGCTATTCAATTGCATAAATAAAAAAACGCCACTTCAAACGAAGTGGCGCTTTTAATTTGGAGCGGGAAACGAGACTCGAACTCGCGACCCCGACCTTGGCAAGGTCGTGCTCTACCAACTGAGCTATTCCCGCAATGTGAAGCTTTACTGCTATGGCATGAAGCGACATTACGCCCTTCACCACCCTGTACCGTCAATGAACGCCACAGTTTTTAAACTGGAGCGGGAAACGAGACTCGAACTCGCGACCCCGACCTTGGCAAGGTCGTGCTCTACCAACTGAGCTATTCCCGCAAATGGCGTCCCCTAGGGGACTCGAACCCCTGTTACCGCCGTGAAAGGGCGGTGTCCTAGGCCACTAGACGAAGGGGACATACCCAGCGCTTTTCAGCGCACCAGGTACAAGACCTGGATTTCTTTTTCGAGCCCTGCCCGAAGGCAAAACCCTGAAAACTGGAGCGGGAAACGAGACTCGAACTCGCGACCCCGACCTTGGCAAGGTCGTGCTCTACCAACTGAGCTATTCCCGCAATGGCGTCCCCTAGGGGACTCGAACCCCTGTTACCGCCGTGAAAGGGCGGTGTCCTAGGCCACTAGACGAAGGGGACACGCTGCTGGCATTACTGCCTGCTTTCACTCCCTGCGGCGTATCGCTGTGTGCTTTACGCTGCAAGTGGCGCGCATTCTAGGGACGCGATGGAAAGCCGTCAACCCCTTTGTATAAATTTATTTAAATCAATGACTTCCCTGGTTGTCGGCGCTACGCGCAGGATGTGTCTGGCTATTGGCGTTGATTTTCTGACGATGGCCCGGCAAGCTCGCAGCAAATTGCCACTACCTCGAGAAATCGAGAAGTGGGCCGACATATAGAAAGCGCCAACTGCACCGGCCTCTTCGCGGGCAAGCCCGCTCCCACAGGATTGCTGCGAAGGAAGCGGCGCGGTTCAGTCCGCCAGGCTGCACTGTTCGCCTGTTGGCGAACTCACTACACTCAATGATGCAAAACTTCTTCATGAGGCGTTAACGGTGACACCACTTCTGATCACCCTGCTCATCGTGGCCGGTATCGCGTTACTGATCGTGATCGGCTACCTCAATAATGTGGTCGAGAACAATAAGCTTGAGCGTGCCCGGCTGAAGATCGAACTGGCCGAACGCGCGCGCCGCTGCGGGGAAATCAACGAAACCTTCCCCGGCCAGCTAATGACCCCTGCCCTCAAGCTGCTGATGACTCGCCTGGAACTGAACGTCACCCAACGTCAGTTGGCGGTGGACAAGCACAACGGTGACCTCAAAGGCCGCCTGGCCGAACTTGAAGGTTTGGTTGCCCAGGGCGACAAGCTACCCGTGAACAATCCACCCAGCCCGATTCAAACCGAGGTCAAGGCCAAGGATGTGCGCTTCTTGCTCGAAGCGCTGCATAACCAGATCGTGCGCGCAACCCAGGAAGGCTTCCTGGCAACCAATGAGGGCAAGTACTGGGTCAAGGAAATCCGCCATATCCTGGTGTTGCTGCATATCGAGTTCTTCAACAACCTGGGGCAGCAGGCGCTGCAGCAGAATCAGCCAGGGCATGCGCGGTTAGCATTCGAGCGGGGTGTGCAGTATCTGCGTAAGCAGCCTGAGCCTAAACAGTATGAAGAGCAGCTGACCTATCTGGAGAAGCTGCTGGCACGGGCCAACGCGATGGTGCTCGATCAGATGGAGCCGGCGGAGAATGATCAGAATGAGCTGACGGCGGGGCTCAAGACTGACGAAGATGAGACCTGGAAGAAAAAGGTCATCTACGATTGATCAAAAAAAGGGGCCTTGTCAGGCCCCTTTGTCATGCTCAGCAGTCGGTCAGTTGAAGAAAGATCGCCGCCAACTGTTCCAACCCTTGCTGGTCGGCCTCACTGAACCGCGCCAGCTTCGGGCTATCCAGATCGAGCACCCCAATCAGCCTGCCCTCTTTGACCAACGGAATCACCAATTCGCTGTTGGACGCACTGTCACAGGCGATATGCCCAGGGAAGGCATGCACATCGTCCACCCGCTGAGTCTGCCGGGTCGCCGCCGCTGCCCCGCACACACCCTTGCTGAACGGAATGCGCACGCAGGCCACTTGCCCCTGGAACGGGCCGAGCACCAGCTCCTCGTTGCGATTGATATACAAGCCGGCCCAGTTCAGGTCATCCAACTGGCTATAGAGAAAGGCCGAGAACTGCGCGGCATTGGCGATGAAGTCGCGCTCGTCGGCGAACAGTGCCTGCACTTGCGCAGCCAGCAAGTCATAGCCGTTTAGGCCTGCGCCACTGGCATTGAGGTCGATCATTTATTTCTGCTCCAGCAATTGCAGCCCGACCCAGTAGCGGGCGAACTGATAGGCACAACGGCCATTTCGGTTACCGCGCCCGGTTGCCCAGCGCACGGCGAGTATTTCCAGGGCCTCGTCACGCTGCCAGTCGAGCCCGGCGGCGCTGGCCAACTGGCCGATCCAGTGTTCGACCACGTTGAGGAAGTGTTCTTGGGAGAAGGGGTAGAACGACAGCCACAGGCCGAAGCGGTCGGACAACGCGATCTTGTCTTCTACCGCTTCATTGGGATGCAGCTCACCGTCGACCATCTTCCAGTTTTCGTTGTCGCTCTGCTTCTCCGGCACCAGGTGGCGACGGTTGGAGGTGGCGTACAGCAAGACGTTGTCCGGCGCCTGCTCCAGCGAGCCATCGAGCACGCTCTTGAGTACCCGGTAGTCGCCCTCCCCGGCTTCGAACGAGAGGTCATCGCAGAACAGAATGAAGCGCTGCTCAAGCTTTTGCAGCTGCTCGACTACCCGCGGCAAGTCGGCCAGGTGATCGCGTTCGATCTCGATCAGGCGCAGCCCGGCACCGGCGTGCTCGGCCAGCAAGGCGCGCACCAGCGATGACTTGCCTGTGCCACGCGAACCCCACAGCAACGCGTGGTTGGCCGGCAGGCCGTTGATGAACTGATGGGTGTTGCGGCCTAGCTGATCGCGTTGCTTGTCGACGCCGATCAGGTCGCTCAGGCGGATATCCAGGCTGACGTGCAGCGGCATCAAGTAGCCGCTGCGGCCATCGCGCTGCCAGCGCGCGGCCAGGGTAGTATTCCAGTCGATCTGCGGGCGCGGCACCGGCAGCAGCGGCTCGAGACGGGCGAGGACGGATTCGGCACGTTCGAGGAAGGCGTTCAAGCGGGGGTCCATGGTGACTCCTGGCAAGGCGAGGCTTTGAGGTTTTGGTTGGCAGTACCGGCCCTATCGCGGGGCAAGCCCGCTCCCACGCCGGCCTATCTTCAACAGGGCGCAGGCGTGGGAGCGGGCTTGCCCCGCGATAGGGCTGGCAGTGCCAACAGCAATCTTCCAGCTGAATGTTCGACAGACCCGCCAGCAGCCGAGGTTGATCGGCTATGCTTGCGCAGCGCAGGAGCGAGGAACCGGCTCGGGACACATGGATATCAAGTTCACCAATCGCCTGTCATACAAGCAAGCCCGGTTGACAGTCCTGGTCGGCTTCATCCTGGGAACATTGCTCAGTCTCATCCAGATCGGCATCGATTATGCCAGCGAAGACGCGTCCATCAACCGCGAAGTGCAGGCATTGCTGCAAATCAGCCACAATCCGGCCTCGCGCATCGCCTATAACATCGATGCTGAGCTTGCCCAGGAACTGACGGGCGGGCTGCTGCAGTCGCCAGCGGTGATCCGCGCGCGCCTGATCGACAACAACGACACGGTGCTGGCAGACGTTCAGCGCCCGCGCCTGGAAGACCGCTACCGGCCACTGAGCGACTTTCTCTTCGGCGAGTTTCGCCAGTTCCAGGATCGCCTGTACCTGGCGCACATGCCCCACGAATACCTCGGTACCTTGTACCTGGATGTCGACACCTATACCTTCGGCAGCCGCTTCCTCGACCGCGCCGGGGTCACCCTGTTCAATGGCTTTGCCCGCAGCCTGGTGCTGACCGGGATCCTGCTGGCACTGTTCTACATGATGCTGACCAAACCGCTGGTCACGGTGATCGCTGCGCTGAGCAACAGCGACCCGCGCCAGCCACAGCAGACCCGCCTGGACTGCCCGCACGGCCATGAGCTCGACGAAATTGGCGTGCTGGTCAAAGTGGCCAACCAACAGTTCGTCAGCATGGCCACTGAAATCCAGCAACGGCGCGCTGCGGAAAACCGCCTGACGCAGTACCTCAACGAGCTGGAAAACATCGTTTCGGCGCGCACCAACGAACTCAAGTCCAGCAACGACCGGCTCAGCCAGACCAATCAGGACCTGGAAGAGGCGCGCCGCCGCGCCCTGGAAATGGCCCAGGCACGGGCGGCGTTCCTGGCCAACATGAGCCACGAGATCCGCACCCCGCTCAACGGCATGCTGGGCATGATCGCGCTGGCCCTGGACAGCCCGCTGGCGGCCGAGCAGCGCCAACAGCTGTCGATAGCCCACGACTCGGGCAAGGTGCTGGTGGAACTGCTCAACGATATCCTCGATCTGTCCAAGTTCGACGCAGGCCAGCTGGAGCTGGAGCGAATTGCCTTCGATATGGGAGCGATGGTCGAAGACACCGCCAACCTGCTGTCGCAGAACGCCGCGAGCAGTGTCGAGCTGACTTGCCTGATCGCTCCAGACTTCCCCAGCACGGTGCTGGGCGATCCGACCCGGGTACGGCAGATCGTCAGTAACCTGCTGTCCAACGCGCTCAAGTTCACCCGCTTTGGCCGGGTCGATGTGCGCCTGATGCCTATCGTCGGTGGCGTACGCCTGGAAGTCAGCGATACCGGCATCGGCATCCCCGAAGAAGCCCAAGTGCGCATTTTCCAGCCCTTCACCCAGGCCGGCGCTGGCATCACCCGCCAATACGGCGGCACGGGCCTTGGCCTGGCGCTGACACGCAACCTGTGCAAGGCCATGCAGGGTCACTTGCACATTCATTCGCAAACCGGCTTTGGCAGCCGCTTCAGTGCCGACCTGCCGCTACCGACCCACACCGAGGCGATTGCGCCGGCGCCGCTGCGCGGCCAGGTGGTGGCGCTGAGCAAGCCTGGCAGCGGCTTGTCGGAGCTTTTGTCCGGGCTGCTGCCTGGCTGGGGCCTGGCTTTCACCCGGCTGGACGATGCCGCTGAGCTGCATCACAGCGCCTTGGATCTGCTGATCACCGATGACGTGGAGCATCTGCTGGATCTGCGCCCTGCGGTCACAATGCCGATTCTGCTGGTAACTGCCTACGGCAATTTCCTTCCCGGCGAAGAGGCTCAGCGCTTGGCACCGTTGGTGCAACTGGCGCGGCCGTTGGCGCGCAATGCGCTGTATCAGACGCTGCGGCGAATGCTTCAAGGGGGCGCGCCAGATGCCCCACTGCCACACGAATTCCCCAAGCTGCACGAGCGCCGGGCGCGCATCCTGCTGGTAGAGGACAACCCGGTCAACCAGCTGGTGGCCAAGGGCATGCTGGGCAAGCTCGGTTGCGATGTACTGCTCGCCACCCAAGGCGCGCAAGCCTTGGAGGTGCTGGAGCAGGAAGATGTCGACATGGTGCTGATGGACTGCAACATGCCGATCATGGACGGCTATGAAGCCAGCCGGCGAATTCGCCAGAGCGGTCGTTGGCCGCAGTTGCCAATCGTCGCCCTGACCGCCAATGCCATGCCCGAGGAGCGCGAACGCTGCCGCGCGGCGGGCATGGATGACTACCTGGCCAAACCGTTTCGCCGTGAAGAACTACTGGCACTGATCGAGCACTGGGTGCCGGTCAGCGGTTGAGCAGCGGTTCGATGGCGGCCTTGAGCGCTTCAGGCTTGGTCGCTGGAGCAAAGCGAGTGACCTTGCCACTGACCGGGTCGAGCAGGAACTTGGTGAAATTCCACTTGATCTTCTGCGTGCCCAGCAGGCCAGGGGCGCGTTTTTTCAGCTCGACGAACAGCGGGTGGGCGCCGGGGCCGTTGACCTCGATCTTGCGCATCAACGGGAAGCTCACACCAAAGCGCGTTTCGCAGAACGTGGCGATCTCGCGCGCATCGCCGGGTTCCTGCTTGCCGAACTGGTTGCAGGGGAACCCGACGATCACCAGGCCACGCTCGCGGTAGTCCTGCCACAGCTGCTCCAGGCCTTTGTACTGCGGGGTGAAGCCGCATTGGCTGGCAGTGTTCACCACCAGCACAGCCTTGCCCTGGAAATCGCCCAGCAGCGTGTGCTCGCCGGTCAGGGTAACGCAGGGAATATCCAGCAACGAGTCAGCCATTGGCGCTCTCCGGTCAGTCACGCGGTTTGAAATCCAGGCACACCGAGTTGATGCAATAGCGCAGCCCGGTCGGTGGCGGGCCATCAGGGAAAACATGCCCCAGGTGGGCATCGCACTGGGCGCAGGTGACCTCGGTGCGAATCATGCCGTGGGAGGTATCGCGAATCTCGATCATCGCGCTCTGCGCGATCGGCTCATAGAAGCTTGGCCAGCCACAGCCGGAATCGAACTTGGCCTGCGCATCGAACAGCGCCAGGTCGCAGCAGATGCAATGGTAGACGCCAGCGCGCTTCTCGCTGTTGTACTTGCCACTGAAGGGCCGCTCGGTGCCCTTCAGACGACAGACCTGATACTGCGCAGGGTCGAGCATCTCGCGCCATTCTTCCAGGGTTTTGTCGATCTTTTGCATGTAGGAACCTCGGCAGGCTGAATTTCACGCCACGCCGTCTTTTCCAGGGCGCGGGTGGCACGTATATTAGTTGGCTTCGTGTGCCAGGCCTCAAGTCTGGCACCCGCGCCACGCCCTTTCAAACCTTTCGACGGCGGCGCCTGCGACTTCTCAATCGGGATCACATCATGCAGTTCAGTAAATCGAACAAGCTCGCCAATGTCTGCTACGACATTCGCGGCCCAGTGCTCAAGCACGCCAAACGCCTGGAAGAGGAAGGCCACCGCATCCTCAAGCTGAACATCGGCAACCCGGCGCCGTTTGGCTTCGAGGCGCCGGACGAGATCCTCCAGGACGTAATCCGCAACCTGCCGACCGCCCAGGGCTACAGCGACTCCAAAGGCCTGTTCAGCGCACGCAAGGCCGTCATGCAGTACTGCCAGCAAAAAGAAATCGAAGGCGTGACCATCGAGGACATCTACCTCGGCAACGGCGTCTCCGAGCTGATCGTGATGTCGATGCAGGCCCTGCTCAACAATGGCGACGAGGTGTTGATCCCGGCGCCTGACTACCCACTGTGGACCGCTGCGGTGAGCCTGGCGGGCGGCAAGCCGGTGCACTACCTGTGCGACGAGCAGGCCGACTGGTTCCCTGACCTCGAAGACATCAAGGCCAAGATCACCCCCAACACCAAGGCGCTGGTAATCATCAACCCGAACAACCCAACGGGCGCGGTGTACTCCAAGGAGCTGCTGCTGGGCATGCTCGAGCTGGCTCGCCAGCACAACCTGGTGGTGTTCTCCGACGAGATCTACGACAAGATCCTCTACGACGAAGCCGTGCACATCAGCACCGCCTCGCTGGCGCCTGACCTGCTCTGCCTGACCTTCAACGGCTTGTCCAAGTCGTACCGGGTGGCGGGCTTCCGCTCCGGCTGGCTGATCATCTCCGGGCCCAAGCATCACGCCCAGAGCTACATCGAAGGCATCGACATGCTGGCCAACATGCGCCTGTGCGCCAACGTCCCGGCCCAGCACGCGATCCAGACCGCCCTGGGCGGCTACCAGAGCATCAATGACCTGGTCCTGCCGCCTGGCCGCCTGCTGGAGCAGCGTAACCGCACTTATGAACTGCTCAATGCCATCCCCGGGGTGAGCTGCGTCAAGCCGATGGGCGCGCTGTACGCCTTCCCACGGATCGATCCGAAGGTGTGCCCGATCCTCAATGACGAAAAGTTCGCGCTGGATTTGCTGCTGTCGGAGAAGCTGCTGATCGTTCAAGGCACCGCGTTCAACTGGCCGTGGCCGGACCACTTCCGCGTGGTGACCTTGCCGCGGGTAGATGACCTGGAGCAGGCGATCGGGCGGATTGGCAACTTCTTGCGTACCTATCAGCAGTAATTGAGCTTGGGGCCGCCTTGCGGCCCCATTCAATGCTTGTCTAACGCTGAGAATCTTCTTACATCCTGCAACGCTCTATCCCACAAGCCGGCCAGTTTCCTCTGCCATACTCCGCGCTACACAGTTTGAAATAGTCGACCGGTTGAATCGGCGTCACCTCCCCCTTATATACCCCGCAGTACGCAACATTTTTATCCGTCAGGAGAACGTAACAACCATGATGCGCATCTTGTTGTTTGTAGCCACCAACCTTGCGGTGGTGCTGGTTGCAAGCATTACCCTGAGCCTGTTTGGCTTCAATGGGTTCATGGCGGCCAACGGGGTTGATCTCGACCTCAGCCAGCTGCTGGTGTTCTGCGCCGTGTTCGGCTTCGCTGGCTCGCTGATCTCGCTGTTCATCTCCAAGTGGATGGCGAAGATGAGCACCGGCACGCAAATCATCACCCAGCCGCGCACCCGCCACGAACAGTGGCTGCTGCAAACGGTCGAGGAGCTGTCGCGCGAAGCCGGCATCAAGATGCCCGAAGTGGGTATCTTCCCGGCTTACGAGGCCAACGCCTTCGCCACCGGCTGGAACCGTAACGACGCGCTGGTGGCAGTGTCCCAAGGCCTGCTGGAGCGTTTCTCGCCCGATGAAGTGCGCGCGGTCCTGGCTCACGAAATTGGCCACGTAGCCAACGGCGACATGGTCACCCTGGCACTGGTGCAAGGCGTGGTGAACACCTTCGTGATGTTCTTCGCGCGCATCATCGGCAACTTCGTCGACAAGGTGATCTTCAAGAACGAAGAAGGCCAAGGCATCGCCTACTACGTAGCGACCATCGTCGCCGAGCTGATTCTGGGCATCCTGGCCAGCATGATCGTCATGTGGTTCTCGCGTCGCCGCGAGTACCGTGCCGACGAAGCCGGCGCCCAGCTGGCCGGCACCGCCGCAATGATCGGCGCCCTGCAGCGCCTGCGCGTAGAGCAAGGCATGCCGGTGCACATGCCCGACACCCTCAAGGCGTTCGGCATCAATGGCGGCCTCAAGCAAGGCCTGGCGGGCCTGCTGATGAGCCACCCGCCGCTGGAAGAGCGGATCGAGGCGCTGCGTCGCCGCGGCTGATCCCCCACCAGCAGAAAGGGCGACTTCGGTCGCCCTTTTTTGTGGCTCAGTGGTGTAGCCGATAAACCCGCTCGAACAGGCTCGTCACCCCAGCCTGCTGAAACTTCGGGCTCTGCCCGATAATCTGCTCTTGCTGCACCTGCTCGACCTGCCAGCCGCGCAGGCCAGCGCGCACCTCTCTATCGGCCACCGAAAACGGCGGCCCGTCCACACGGGCCTGCTCGTAGTCGAGTGTCACCAGCACGCCCCGGCAGCCTGCTGGTAGCAGTTCGGACAGCAGCGCCATGTAGCGATGGCGCATGTCCCGGGGCAAGGCGATCAGCGCAGCGCGGTCATAAAGGCCTGCGCAATCGACAACATCGTCAGGCTGCAAGGCAAAGAAATCGCCACACCATAGTTCCACCTCAGCACTGCGCCAGACTTCGAAGGCGCCCTGCTGCGACACCTGCGCCTGCAAGCCATGCTCAGCAAAGAAGTCCTCTACCGCGCGCCTCGACAATTCCACGCCCAACACCCGATAGCCTTGGGCCGCAAGCCAGATCATATCCAGACTCTTGCCACACAACGGCACCAGTACCCGACTGCCCGGCGCTAGCTCAGCGAGCGGCCAGTGCGCTTGCAGATAGGGGTTGACCTCGGCCTGGTGAAAGCCAATCTGGTTGTCTGCCCACTTTTTGTGCCAGAACGCCGGCTGCATGTTCGCTCCCGATTTTTCGATAGTTCGCGGTGAAAACTTATATTGGATCTCGATCTTCAACTGATCGAAGATGGCTGCATCTTAACTGTCAGGACCCTGCCATGCTGCCCAGCCTGTTCATTTCTCATGGATCGCCCATGCTCGCCCTGCAACCTGGCGCCAGTGGGCCGGCCTTGGCGGCATTGGCCAACGCCTTACCCCGGCCGAAAGCCATCGTGGTGGTCTCGGCGCACTGGGAGAGCCGTGAGCTGCTGGTGATGAGTAACCCGCAGCCGCACACCTGGCATGACTTCCACGGTTTCCCCCCGGCGCTGTACGCAGTGCAATACCCAGCGCCAGGCGAACCTGAGCTGGCTCGCAAGATCAGCGCGCAATTGATCGCTGCGGGCCTGCCGGCGCGTCTGGATGAGCAGCGCCCATTCGATCATGGTGCCTGGGTGCCGTTGTCGCTGATGTACCGCAATGCAGGCATCCCGGTCGTGCAGGTTTCTCTGCCCAGCCAGGGCGGGCCTCGCCTGCAACTGGAGGTGGGCCAGGCCCTGGAGCCGCTGCGCCACGAAGATATTCTGCTGATCGGCTCGGGCAGCATCACGCACAACCTGGGCGAGTTGGACTGGCACGCCGGGCCCGATGCGATCGAGCCTTGGGCACTGGCGTTTCGTGATTGGATAGTCGACAGACTCAAGGAAGATGACCGCCCTGCCCTGCTCGACTACCGCCAGCAGGCGCCGCATGCGCTGCGCAATCATCCCAGTGATGAGCATTTGCTGCCGCTGTTCTTTGCCCTGGGCGCGGGTGACAAGTTTGGCGTGGTGCACCAGGGGTTCACCCTCGGTGCGCTGGGGATGGATATCTATCGGTTTGACTGAGGCCTTGTGCTGATATCAGCGGCCTCTTCGCGGGCAAGCCCGCTCCCACAGCGATCGCATCGAACCCTGTGGGCTTGCCCGCGAAGAGGCCAGCGCATCCGACAACGCTTAGCCCGACAGACAAAAAAATCCCCGACCTAGGCCGGGGATTTTTTCATTGCGCCAGGATCAATCCTCGCGATAGCGGCGCAGCTTGAGCTGCTTACCGGCTACGCGGGTGTCCTTGAGTTTGGTCAGCAGACGCTCCAGACCATCCTCCGGCAGCTCGACCAGGCTGAAGCTGTCGCGCACCTGGATGCGGCCGATAGCGTCGCGGGCCAGGCCGCCTTCGTTGAGGATCGCACCCAACAGGTTCTTGGCGGCGATACCGTCACGGGCACCCAGGGCGGTACGGCAACGCACACGGCCTTCAGCCAGTGGCATTGGCGCGCGACGTTCGCGGTCACCACGGTCGCTACGCTCGCCACGATCGCTGCGCTCACCGCGCTCGGCACGCTCACCACGTGGGCCGCTAGTCGGCACCAGTGGCTGCTCGCGCTCGACCGAAGCCAGGTCCAGCGGCTGGCCATTGGTGGCCTTGCGCAGCAGGGCCGAGGCCAGGGCACGTGGCGTGCATTCCAGCGAAGCGGTCAGACGGTCGAACAGGTCGCCATGGCTGGCTTCTGCTTCGGCCACCAGCGGCGCCAGGCTTGCGGTCAATTTCTTGATCCGCGCATCCAGTACAGCTTGTGGGCCAGGCAGGCGGGCTTCAGCAACCTTCTGACCGGTTACACGCTCGATGACCTGCAGCATGCGGCGCTCACGCGGAGTGACCAGCAGCAGTGCACGGCCTTCGCGACCCGCACGGCCAGTACGGCCGATACGGTGCACGTAGGACTCTGGATCGTACGGCATGTCGACGTTGAACACGTGGGTGATACGCGGTACGTCCAGACCACGAGCAGCGACGTCGGTGGCGACGACGATGTCCAGGCGACCATCCTTGAGCGAGTCGATCACGCGCTCACGCTGGTTCTGGGCGATGTCGCCGTTCAGCGCGGCAGCCTTGTAGCCTTTGGCTTCCAGGGCAGCGGCCAGGTCCAGGGTGGCTTGCTTGGTACGCACGAAGGCGATCAAGGCATCGAACTCTTCGACTTCCAGCAGACGCAGCACAGCCGGGATCTTCTGGTCGGCGTGGACCATCAGGTGCGCCTGGTCGATCGCGGTAACGGTCTGGGTCTTGCTCTGGATCTTGACGTGCTTCGGCTCGCGCAGGTGACGCTCGGCGATGCTGCGGATCGACGACGGCAGGGTCGCCGAGAACAGCACGGTCTGGCGCGTGGCCGGAATGGCGTCGAAGATCACTTCGAGGTCATCCATGAAGCCCAGCTTGAGCATCTCGTCGGCTTCGTCCAGCACCAGGTACTGAACCGTCGACAGGACTTTCTCGTCACGACGCAGGTGGTCGCACAGACGGCCTGGAGTAGCTACGACGATTTGCGCGCCGTTGCGAATGGCACGCAGCTGTGGGCCCATTGGGGCACCACCGTAGACAGCTACGACGTTAACGCCTGGCGTTTGCTTGGCGTAGGTTTCGAAAGCGGTTGCAACTTGCAGCGCCAACTCACGGGTTGGCGCCAGGATCAGGGCTTGCGGTTCGCGCTTGCTCACATCGATACGATTGAGGATCGGCAGAGCGAAGGCAGCGGTTTTACCGGTGCCGGTCTGCGCCTGGCCGATCATGTCATGACCGTCGAGGATGATCGGAATCGATTGTTGCTGAATGGCGGACGGCTCTTCGTAGCCGGTGGCCAGTACGGCAGCAACAATGTTCGGGTTAAGTCCGAGAGCGGCGAATCCGCCGGTTTCCTGGGTCATGGGTCTGCCTCTATGTGCATCCGCAAAGACCCATGCTCCAAAGCTGCACATGCCTTGAAAGACCCGAGGGTCACCCAGGCAGCTTTGGCGGCGGGGATTTGCGAAAACGATTGAAAAAGAAAAACTTGGGAAGGTCCGCCTAGCGGACGTGCAGCCGAAGCTGGACTCGGAGGATTTGCACCACCTGATTTTGCGGCCCGCTAAAAGACCGGCGCGTACTATACCTGAAATCGTTTCGGGCGGTTAGATTTTTTTCGGGAATAGCGGCCAGTATGCAGCCATCATCGGATACTGGCTGAATCGTTTCCCCTTCAGGTTGTGGTGCTTTCTTCGCGGGCAAGCCCGCTGCCCCAGTGATCGTGGGGTTTCGAAGCCAGCATCAGGTCGCCGGCCGCACCTCTTTGATCAGGTACTCAAGGCTGTATCCCAGCTGCGGCGCCAACGCCTCGGCCCGCCCGCGCAGTTGATCGATATCCAGCTGCTGCTCAAGCTCGGCCGGCACGAACAGGATCACGTTGCCCTCCTTGACCGGCAGCTCCCAGTAATGGCGGTGATACAATCCACGCAACAGCGCCGCACCCAGCGGCTTGCCGTCATCGCCGGCCCATTGGTTGATCACCAGCCAACCGCCGGCGTTAAGCTGCTTCTGGCAGTTTTCCAGAAAACCCCAGGCCAGATGCCCGACACCCGGACCATGGTCGGTATACAGGTCAACGAAGATCAGGTCGGCCTTTTCTGCACTCGCCAGCAGTTCGAGCGCATCGCCCACCCGCACGTACAGGCGCGGATCGTCATCCAGCCCCAGGTACTCCATGGCCAGGCGCGGCACATCCGGGCGCAGTTCGATGGCCTCGACATCTTCCAACGGCAGGAACTTCAGGCAGGCCTGGGTCAGGGTGCCGGCACCCAGCCCAAGAAACAGCGCACTCTCCGGCTGCGGATGGCACAACGCGCCCAGCAGCATCGCGCGGGTGTAGTCATACTCCAGCCAGCTGGGGTCGGCAGTGAACACGCAGCTCTGCTCGATGGCATCGCCGAACTCAAGAAAACGGTAGTCCTCGACTTCGTAGACGCTGACAACGCCAAAGGCATCCTCGACCCGCGCCAGCAGCCGCTCTTCCCGCTCGTTGGACATTGCCACTCCCGCCTGACCTGCGCACAAAACCGCCATTGTCCGTCAATGCCCCCGGTGCAACAAGCGGCTCGCCAGCTGATACCATGACAGACAGCCCATAACAGACCATACCGAGCCCGTGATGAAGCAACCGTGGAGCCCTGAAAGCTGGCGCGCCCTGCCGATCCAGCAGCAACCGACCTACCCAGACGCTGCGCACCTGCTCAAGGTCGAGCAGACCCTGGCCAGCTACCCACCCTTGGTTTTCGCGGGCGAGGCGCGGGAGTTGCGCCGGCAGTTTGCCGAGGTCACCCAGGGCCGCGCATTCCTGCTCCAGGGCGGTGATTGCGCCGAGAGCTTCGCCGAGTTCTCCGCGGCAAAAATCCGCGACACCTTCAAGGTGTTGCTGCAGATGGCCATCGTCATGACTTTCGCCGCCGGTTGCCCGGTGGTGAAAGTCGGACGCATGGCCGGTCAATTCGCCAAGCCTCGCTCGGCGGGCGACGAAACCATCGGCCAAGTGACCCTGCCGGCCTATCGCGGCGATATCGTCAACGGTATTGGTTTCGACGAGCCCAGCCGCATCCCCGACCCTGAGCGCCTGCTGCAGGCCTACCACCAGGCCACCGCCAGCCTCAACTTGCTGCGCGCCTTCGCCCAGGGTGGTTTCGCCGACTTGCACCAGGTACACAAGTGGAACCTGGATTTCATCGCCAACTCCGCCCTGGCCGAGAAGTACCACCAGCTGGCCGACCGTATCGACGAGACCCTGGCGTTCATGCGCGCCTGTGGCCTGGACAGCGCGCCGCAACTGCGTGAAACCAGCTTCTTCACCGCCCACGAAGCACTGCTGCTCAATTACGAAGAAGCTTTCGTGCGACGCGACAGCCTGACCGGCGATTTCTACGATTGCTCGGCGCACATGCTGTGGATCGGCGACCGCACGCGCCAGCTCGACGGCGCCCATGTGGAGTTTCTGCGCGGGGTGCATAACCCGATTGGCGTCAAGGTTGGGCCGAGCATGAAGCCTGAGGAGTTGATCCGCCTGATCGATACGCTCAACCCGGACAACGACCCAGGGCGCCTGAACCTGATCGTGCGGATGGGCGCGGGCAAGGTCGGCGATCACCTGCCAAGGCTCATTCGCAACGTCGAGCGCGAGGGGCGCAAGGTGCTGTGGAGCTCCGACCCGATGCATGGCAATACCATCAAGGCCAGCAGTGGCTACAAGACCCGCGACTTCGCCCAGATCCTCGATGAGGTCAAGCAGTTCTTCCAGGTGCATCAGGCCGAAGGCTCTTATGCGGGCGGGATTCACATCGAGATGACCGGGCAGAACGTCACCGAGTGCATTGGTGGGGCGCGGCCGATTACCGAGGATGGGCTGTCGGATCGCTACCACACCCATTGCGATCCGCGGCTCAATGCTGATCAGTCGCTGGAGCTGGCGTTCTTGATTGCCGAGACGCTGAAGCAGGTGCGCCGCTGAGCTAAGGCCTGGCAATCATCTTTGTAGCGATTGTTCGGCCCTCATCGCGGGTGCAGGCGCGGGCTTGCCCCGCGACGAGGCCGGTACTGACACTTACTTACGCAGCGGATCATCCCAGAACGGCCGCTCGGCCTCGCGCTGGATATCCGCCCGGCTCAACCCCAGATCGGCAAGCGTCGCATCACTTAGCCCGGCCAGCTCCTGGCGCTGACGATACAGCTGATGCCAGCGCGCCAACCGGTGCCCCACCTCATGCAGCAGGTGGCCGACAGAAAAGACAGGTTGCTGGGTAATGCTGACATGACCTTTCATCGTGAAGCCCTCCGTGTGGATGGCTTCAGTCTCGCGCCAGGCATACGATCAATCCAACGAATGTTTCTGATGCCATGCATCTCGGAGATTGATGCAATGTCCCAGTACCACAGCCTCGATTCGGACGTCCTACGCACCTTCGTCGCCATCGCCGAGCAAGGCGGCTTCACCCGTGCAGGCGAAGTGGTCAACCGCACCCAGTCGGCGGTCAGCATGCAGATGAAGCGCCTTGAGGAAGACATCCTCCAGCGCCAGCTGTTCGAGCGCGACGGCCGCCAGGTGCGCCTGACCGCCGAAGGCCAGGTGCTGCTTGGCTATGCCCGGCGCATCCTCAAGTTGCATGGCGAAGTATTCAACACCTTGCGCATGCCGCACATGGTCGGGGTGGTGCGCATCGGCACGCCTGACGACTACGCCATGCGCTTTCTGCCGAGCATCCTTTCCAGCTTCGCCCAGGCCTATCCGTTGATTCAGGTCGAGGTGCATTGCGACTCGTCGAAACAGCTGATGCTGCGCCAGGACCTGGACCTGACCATCGTCACCCGCGAGCCGGGTAATGAGATAGGCCAGCTGCTGCGCCAGGAGCGCTTGGTCTGGGCCGCGGCACAGGGCTTTTGTCCGCAGGAGCAGCGGCCGATGCCGTTGGCGCTGTTCAACACCGATTGTTTCTGCCGGGCCTGGACCTGCAATGCGCTGGAGAGCCAGGGCATCGATTATCGCATCGCCTATACCAGCCCCAGCCTTGCGGCAATTTTTGCCATTGTCACGGCCGGCCTGGCGGTGACGGCGCAGTTGCAGAGCCTGGTCGGCGGCAACATCCGCATTCTCGGTGAAGCCGACGGCCTACCCCAGCTGCCGCTGGCCAATGTGATGTTGCTGCGCAATGCGCAGACTCAGTCGCCGATCACTGACTGCATGGCTGACTACATCACCGAAGGGTTTGCGGTGTAGTACTGCCCTATCGCGGGGCGCAGTTCATTTCTCGCGTGGGAGCGGGCTTGCCCCGCGATAGGGCCAGCACTGACAGCACAATCAATTCTAGAGCTCGTAAGCCAGCATCACCGCGCACACCACCAAGAACACGCAGAACATCGTGCGCAGGACTTTTTCCGGCAGGGCATGCGCCAACTTCACCCCCCAGCTGATGCTGAGCAACCCGCCGACCGCCAGCGGAACGCCCACCTGCCAGACCACACTCTGGTGCAGCCCATAGGTCAGCAGCGTGACCATCGTGCTGGGCGCCGCCAGTGCCAGCGACAGCCCTTGCGCGACCACCTGGGTAGTACCGAACACACTGGTCAGAATCGGCGTCGCCACCACGGCCCCACCTACGCCGAACAGCCCGCCCATGGTTCCGGCAAAGCTGCCCAGCACCCCAAGCCATGGCCAGGCATAGCGCAACTCACTGCTCGGCGGGGTAACGCGCATGAACATCCGCGCAACGTTCCACACCGCCAACGCCACCAGGAAGCCGACAAAGCCCAGGCGCATCGAGTGAGCGTCGATCCCCACCGCCCAGATCGAGCCCAACCAGGCAAACAGCAAGCTGCACAACGATAACGGCAGCGCATGGCGCAGTTCGATGCGGTTGCGTTGGTTGTAGCGCCACAGCGCCAACAACACATTCGGCACCACCATCACCAGCGCCGTGCCTTGGGCCAGTTGCTGATCCAGGCCAAACAACACGCCGAGGGCCGGAATGGCGATCAAGCCGCCGCCAATCCCGAACAAACCACCCAGGGTGCCTAGTGCGGCGCCCAACACGATATACATCAACCACTCGATCATCAGGGCCTCATCCGCCGGTTACACGATGCGCGCATGCTACCCACACTAGGCTAGCGGGGAAACGCACAGCAACGCACAATGGCTATGCGTAACTCGCATAAGCAGACCAAGCATGAGCCCCGATACCCTTACCGAACAATTGAACCTGTTCCTCGATGTGCTGGAGTCAGGCAGCTTTTCCGCGGCCGCCCGCCGCCATCCGCTGACCCCCTCAGCAGTGGCGCGACGCATCGACAACCTGGAAAGCGCCGTAGGCAGCCGGCTGTTCGTACGCAGTACCCACGCGGTGCGCGCGACCCCGGCTGGCAAGGCTTTCGCCGAACGCGCCCGGCGCATCGTTGAAGAATTACGCCTGGCACGCGCCGAGGCGGTGTCACTGAGCAACGCCCCGGAAGGTTTGATCCGTATCGATGCCCCAGCAGCCTTTGGCCGGCGCCACCTGGCCCCAGCGATCGCCGACTTCCTCGTGGCCTACCCGGGCCTGGACGTGCAACTGCGGCTGATCGACAGCTTCGTCGACCTGCATGGCAGCCACTTAGGCGAAGTCGACCTGGTGCTGCGGGCAGGCCCACTGGCCGATACGCGCCTGGTCGCCACGCCGTTGGCCTACATGGTGCGCATTGCCTGCGCCAGCCCGGGGTATCTGGCCAGCCGCGGCGTACCGGCCTGCCCCAGCGAACTGCCAGAACACGATGGCTTGGACTGGGACGGCCTGGCGCCACCGTTCGCCTGGCGCTTCGCCGTGGACGGCCAGACCCGCCTGTATCGCCCGGCACGCATGCGCATGTCGGCCAACAACGCCGAAACCCTGCTGTTCGGCGCGCTCGCCGGCTTAGGCATCGCGCACCTGCCCACCTGGCTGATCAGCGACTACCTGCTGCGCGGAGAATTGCTGCCGCTGTTCTGCCAAAACGGCTTGCCACAGCCGGAAACCAGTGGCGTCTATGCACTACGCCTGGAACATGAAACGAACTCTCGCAGTCGATTGCTGCTCGAATTTCTCAAGAGCCGCTTCAGCCCGGTTCCACCTTGGGATCAGGCGTTGCGCAGTGGATTACGCTGGTCATGAGCGCGCTAACCATCAGCGTGCTAAATTTTCACCAGAATTAATTCAAGGACCTGCATGAACGCCGACAATAAAGCCCCTTGCACCGAGCTGCTGCTGGACAACCAGGTCTGCTTCGCCCTGCACTCCACCTCGTTGCTGATGACCAAGGTCTACAAACCCTTGTTGCAGGCCCTGGGCCTGACCTACCCGCAGTATTTGGCGATGCTCGTGTTGTGGGAGCAGGACGGCCTGACCGTGGGTGAAATCAGCCAGCGCCTGCTCACCGACCCCGGCTCACTGACCCCGCTGCTCAAGCGCCTGGAGAGCGAGGGTCTGCTCAAGCGCACCCGCAGCCGCGAGGATGAACGGGTGGTGCTGGTGCAACTCACCGATAAAGGCCGCACCCTACAGGACGAGGCCCAGCGCGTACCGCAGTGCATTGTGCAAGCCAGCGGACTGGACCTGGAGCGCCTGCAACAGCTGCAAGCCGACCTACTGGAGCTGCGCGCCAGCCTGCAAAAGAGCCTCTGAGGACTATGCTGTGAAATGGCCGTTCGGATGAACGGTGGAAGATTTATCTTGCGCACTAAATAATTGCGCGCTAATTTAATCCCACACCCACCCAGCGCCACGGCGCACAGCACACAAGCGAGGCTCAAGATGCAAAAGGTCACTCCCCTGTACATCGCCCAGGCAACCTCCACCGGTGGTCGCGATGGCACTTCCCGTTCCAGCGACGGCAAGCTGCAAGTCAAGCTGAGCACCCCCAAAGAGCTGGGTGGCGCAGGCGGTGAAGGCACCAACCCCGAGCAAATGTTCGCCGCTGGCTATTCGGCCTGCTTCATCGGCGCACTGAAGTTCGTGGCCGGGCAAGAGAAGAAACAACTGCCGGCCGATGCCTCGATCACTGCCAAGGTTGGCATTGGTCAGATCCCAGGTGGCTTTGGCTTGGATATCGATCTGGAGATCAACCTGCCTGGCCTGCAACAGGCTGAAGCCGAAGGCCTGGTAGAGAAGGCGCACAAGGTTTGCCCGTACTCCAACGCCACCCGTGGCAATGTAGATGTGCGGCTGCATGTGACCGTGTGAAATAGCCGCCCTCACACTGTTTCAGGCACAAAAAAACCCGGCCAAGGCCGGGTTTTTTGCGGGTCGCAAGAAGTTAGGCCTTCTTGGAACGGCCCTTGAAGCTGTTGTCGCGGGTGTCGATGTCGATCCACTCGTCGATCTGGATGAAGTCGGCAACCTGAATCTCGGTACCGTTCTTCAGCTTGGCAGGCTTCATGACCTTACCCGAGGTATCGCCACGTGCAGCGTTCTCGGTGTAGACAACCTGACGGCTGATGGTGGTCGGCAGCTCAACCGAAACCAGGCGCTCTTCGAAGAACACAGCTTCACAGACGTCTTCCATGCCTTCTTCGATGTACGGCAGAACGGCCTCGATGTCTTCGGCGTTCAGTTCGTACATGGTGTAGTCGGTGGTGTCCATGAAGGTGTACTGGTCACCGTTGATGAACGACAGGGTGGCTTCTTTGCGATCCAGGATCACGTCGTCCAGCTTGTCGTCGGCACCGTAGACGGTTTCGGTCTTGTAGCCGGTCAGCAGGTTCTTCAGCTTGGTCTTCATGATCGCGCTGTTACGGCCCGATTTGGTGAATTCAGCTTTCTGAACCAACCACGGATCGTTATCGATGCGCAGAACGGTACCAGGTTTGATTTCTTTACCAGTTTTCATTGCGAAGTATCCGAATCTGGATGGATTTATAAAAATCGAGGCCGCGTATCATAGCGAATTTCGGTAAAAGTGTACTAGCGCCGTGGCAAGGTCCGGCCGAGTGGCCTGTTCTGCGGCCCAGTCACGGGCATGCTGGCGCAACTGCGGCCAGTGCGGTTGCAGCGCTTGCCAGGCCTGGGCCATGTCTTGATCCATGTTCCAGGCGCGCCACAAATCGCTCAGAGCCCCTGCGGCAGCGTCCGACAAGCCGCGACGATAATGGCCAAGAAACGCTTCGAGTTTTTCCCAGTGGGCGTTTTCTTCCTGCACATAGATGTGCCAGAGCATCGGCGCCCCCGCCCACTGCGCGCGGACGAATGAATCCTCGCCGCGCACGGCGTTGAAGTCGCACGCCCAGAGCAACTTGTCGTAGTCGTCCTGGCTGACGAAAGGCAGCACCTGCACCGTCAGGGCGCCACGCTGGTGGATTGCCCCAACCGGCAAGTGCGCCTCGCCCAACCAGCAAGCGAGATCAGCCAGCACCCGCCCTTGCGGCACCAGCAAATGGCTGGGCTGCAGATCTGCCGCTAGCACATCGAGCCAATTGGCCAACTGCGGGTTTTCATAGGCGAACAGGGAGATCAACCGCGCCGACGGTTCAACCTGCACGCCAAGCCCCTGAAGAAACCTCGTCCGCTCGCCAGGCGTTTGCTGGAAAGCATCGCGGCGCGCCAGCAGCGAGGCTTCGCGCAGCAGCCCCCCGGTGTTTGCGGTAAACCCTGGGAAGAAGAACATCTTGCGCAGGCCGTTGGCCTGAGGCGACGGCAGGCCATGGCAGCCCTCCACCCAATCTTCAGCGCTCAGATAGTCAAGGTTAAGCCATAGCGGCGGCGTGGCTTGCGCGCGCATCGCCTCGACATAGGCCGCCGGCAATACGCAGGCGAAGGCCCCAACCACCACCTGCGCCGGGGCAGCGCCCTGCCAGTCAGCCGGCCAATGGCGCACGTCAACACCCTGCTGGCATTGCTGCTCGGCGCTGGCGTCGGCCTCTGGGCACAGGCGGACGAAGGCGTTCAGGTCATCGACCCACAGGCGCACCGCCAGGTCATGCTCGGCCACCAACTGGCGGGCCAGGCGCCAGGTCACGCCAATATCGCCGTAGTTGTCGACGACCGCGCAGAAAATGTCCCACGTGGTTTTCATGCCCACTTCCCTCGCCGCGCGGAAAAACCGCCGATTGTGCGGATAAATGCTGGCTGACAAAAGCACTGGCGCTGAATATTTCTCGCCCCCCATGCGACAATGCCGGCATGACCCGCCCTGCCAGGAGGCCGCCATGTACCGCCGCCGCGAACTGAAGATTACCCTCAAGCCCGTACAATTGATCCTCTGCGTGGCCTTGGGCCTGTGGCTGGGCGCCGTCGCCATTGGCCTGAGCCTGTGGCTGGCACTGCGCTGGTGGCCTGAACAGGTGACGCCAGTCGCCCACGCAGTGGCGCCAGCAATCGTCGCACCTGCCCCGCCACCGGCACCGCCCGCCGATGCCCAGGCGCAAATGTTCGAGCGGTACAAGGACATCCTCCACCAGCAAGAGGCGCAACAGGCCGCTGATGCCGCCCAAGGCAACCCGCGCAACCTGAACAATCCCAAGTGTCAGTTCTGGCTGCAACAAAACCGCACCGCCCCAACCGACAAGAGCCAGGCCAACGTGCTGGAGTTTTGCTACTGACCATGAACAAGACCACCCTGCTCGCGCGCATCGTGCAAACCCTGGAAGACGACGTCGAAGTGCTGCGCCGCGCCGCCCAGACCGCCTATGAAACAGCCACGGCCGAAGAGAACATCGCCGAAAACAAGTACGACACGCTCGGCCTTGAGGCTTCGTACCTGGCCACCGGGCAAGCGCGGCGCACCGCCGAGATTCGCCAGGCGTTGCTGACGTATCAGCGGTTGATCATGCGTGACTATGATCCGGCGCAGGGCATTCAGATCAGTAACCTGGTGACTTTGGAAGATGAGCAGGGTAACCAGAGGATGCTGTTTCTCGGGCCGCAAGGGGCTGGGCTGAAGATTGGCGAGGGCCAGCAGATGGTCACCGTGATTACGCCACGTTCTCCGCTGGGGCAGTTGTTGATCGGCAAGCGGGTTGATGATGAGGTGAGTATGCAGGTGGCTGGGGTGGCACAGGTGTCGATTGTGATCGATGTCGTCTGACCTGGCCTCATCGGGGCAAGCCCGCTGCCACAAGATCGGCACTGGTGCCTTCTATAGCACCTCCAGCGCATCAAAGCGCTTCGCCAGCCCCTGCCGCGCAAACCGCTCCACCACGAAATCGATGAACGCCCGGGTCTTGCCCGGCAACAGCTTGTGCTCGGCGTAATAGAGACTGATGTTGCCATCATCCACATACCAGTCCGGCAACACGCGCTGCAGCCTGCCTGAGGTCAGGTAAGGCACGGCAAACGGCAGGCTGACCAGGGCGATGCCCAAACCCTGTTCAGCCACCGCGCAGGCGGCGTCGGAGTCACTCATGGTCATGGCCTGACGCAGCTGCAAGGGCCGTTGCTCCTGCCAGCGACTGGTCAGCGGCCAGGAGCGCACGCGGCCGGTTTGCGGCGAGCGGATCAAAATCCCAGCGTGGCGGGGCAAGTCTTCTGGCTGCTCGATAGGCCCATACTGCTGGCGATAAGCCGGCGATGCGACCAGCACTCGGTGTGCCGGGGTCAGCCTGCGCGCTACCACCCCCGGCGGCAGATCGAAACCGCCGCCGATCGCCGCATCGAAGCCTTGGCCAATCAGGTCGACCTGCCGGTTGTCGAAGTGCCAGTCGGGAGTGATCGCCGGGTAGCGCTGAAGAAATTCAGCCAGTAGCGGCAGCACGTACAAACGCCCGAAAACCGTTCCCATGCTCACCCGCAACAGCCCGGCCGGCTGGCCTTCGGCGCTGGCCAGGTTGGCCATGGCGTATTGAATGGTGCGAAAGCTGTCGCTCACCTCGGCGAGAAATCGCTGCCCCGCTTCGGTCAGGGTCAGCTTGCGCGTACTACGCTGGAACAGTCGCACACCCAGCCGCGCCTCCAGCTGGGCGACGTTCTTGCCCACCGCTGCCGGGGTCAGACTCAGGCGTCGGGCAGCCTCGGCGAAGCTGCCGACCTCGGCGCTGCGAATAAAGCACTCCAGCGTGCTGAACGACTCCATGGCCATGATTACCAACCTCAGGTTTACTCTGCTGATCGCGATTGCCATCTTATCAGCAGGTAATCCACAGCCGATACTTCTCCCATCCCAAGGCATCCAGCCTTTCACTTGCAGGAGATCAGCATGTCCCAGTCACTTACTCTCGACACCAAGGTAGCCCTGGTCCAGGGCGGTTCGCGCGGCATCGGTGCGGCGATCGTGCGCCGCCTGGCCAAGGAAGGGGCGCAGGTGGCCTTTACCTATGTCAGCTCGGCAGGCCCCGCCGAAGCCCTGGCAGCAGAAATCAACGATGCTGGCGGCAAAGCCTTGGCCCTGCGCGCCGACAGTGCCGATGCCAGCGCTGTGCAGCAGGCCGTGGAGGCGACCGTTAAGGCATTCGGTAGGCTCGACATCCTGGTCAACAACGCAGGTGTGCTGGCGGTGGCGCCAGTGGCCGAGTTCGACCTGGCCGACTTCGACCGGATCCTCGCCGTCAACGTGCGCAGTGTGTTCGTTGCCAGCCAAGCCGCTGCCCGGCACATGGGCCAAGGTGGCCGGATCATCAATATCGGCAGCACTAATGCCGAGCGCATGCCGTTTGCCGGTGGCGCGCCGTATGCGATGAGCAAGTCGGCGCTGGTTGGCCTGACCAAGGGCCTGGCGCGTGACCTTGGGCCGCAGGGGATTACCGTCAACAACGTACAGCCTGGGCCCGTCGACACCGACATGAACCCGGCCGCGGGGGATTTTGCCGAGAGCTTGATTCCGCTAATGGCGATTGGGCGCTATGGCCATGTCGAAGAGATCGCCAGCTTCGTCGCCTATCTCGCTGGGCCTGAGGCTGGATACATCACTGGCGCGAGCTTGACCGCTGATGGTGGTTTCTCTGCCTGAGGGATGCCCCTCTCTTTGTAGCCGCGGCGGTGCGCCGTGCCTACAAAGAGAGGGGGTGAGAGTGGGTACTAGGTCAGGCTTTGTTCCAACACCTCAAGGAATGCGCGCGCTGCTGGGGTCGGACTGCTCGACCACACCGCATACAAATGCCGCACAGGGGCATCATCCAAGCGAGCCACACCGACCCCAGCAAACTCATTGGCAATCCGTTCCGGCACCAGCCCGATCGCCAGGCCACGCTGGACAAACTTTTCCACCAGGCGAATATGGCCGATCTCGAACTGAACCCGATGCACCAATCCTGCCGCCTGGAAGGCCTCATCGGTCTGGCGCCGGGCACCAGTGCCTTCGGGAAAGTCGACCAACACCTGATCGGCAATATCGGCCAAGGCCAGCCGCTCACGTCTTGCCAAGGTATGCCCAGGCGGCAGCACTGCGACCAGTTCTTCCCGGCCCAACAAACGATGGTGCACGCCCTGCAACACTTCGCCCTGCCACAAGCCGATAAAACCTACATCCAGGCGCCGCTCACAGACATCGGCCACCAGCAACTCACTCTTGGCGGTCAGCCAGCGCACGTCCACCGCCGGATAACGCGCATGAAACAGCGCCAGCAGATCGACCAGGTCGAGCGCCGTCAACGAACTGATCTCACCGATCGACAGCCGCCCGCGCACCTGCCCACAGGCAGCCGCCACGTCATCGGCAATGCGCTGGGCAGCCTCCAGCGCTGGCCGCGCGCTGAGCACGAAGGCTTCGCCAGCCGGGGTCAGGCGCACCCGCCGCGAGGTACGCTCGAACAGACTGACGCCCAACTGCGCCTCCAGCCGTGCCACCTGATGACTAAGCGCCGACTGCACCACATGGCAGCGCTCGGCGGCGCGGGTGAAACTGCCGGTATCGGCTACGGCCAAGGCATATTCGAGCTGCTTGAGATTCATGGATTGATCTGTAATCGAGATAGATAATGTGAAAACTATACATTGGTGTCATCCCAGATACTTACCGATACTGAGCGCACTTTCCTACTGCCCGCAATGAGAACCACCATGAACGCCCCGACCCTCAGTCGTGCCCTGATCCTGCTGATGGCGACTGCCACCGGCCTGGCCGTGGCCAGCAACTACTACGCCCAGCCACTGCTACACAGCATCGCCGAGCAGTTCGGCCTGAGCACCGCCAGTGCCGGCACCATCGTCATCGCCGCGCAGCTCAGCTATGGCGCCGGCCTGTTGCTGCTGGCGCCGCTGGGCGATCTGTTCGAACAACGCCGTTTGATCGTGATCATGATCGGCATTTCTACCCTTGGCCTGATCATCAGCGCCTGTGCCCCCAGCCTGCCGTGGCTGCTGTTCGGCACCGCCTTGACCGGGTTGTTCTCGGTCGTGGCGCAGATCCTGGTGCCCATGGCCGCCAGCCTGACCGCCCCAGAGCATCGTGGGCGCGCGGTGGGCACGCTGATGAGCGGGCTGTTGCTGGGTATCCTGCTGGCGCGTACCGCCGCAGGCTTCATGGCCGAGCTGGGTGGCTGGCGCAGTATCTATGTGCTGGCGGCAGTACTGATGGCCGTCAGCGCCATCGCCCTGTACCGCAGCCTGCCACAACACAACAGCCATGCCGGGCTGAAATACCCGGCGTTGATCGGCTCGGTATTTCGTCTGTTCATCGAACAGCCGGTGCTGCGCTTGCGCTCACTGCTGGGGCTGCTGGCGTTCAGCCTGTTCGGGCTGTTCTGGACGCCACTGGCGTTTCTGCTGGCGCGCGAGCCGTATCACTACTCCGACGCGGTGATCGGTCTGTTCGGTTTGGCCGGCGCTGCGGGCGCGCTGTCGGCCAACTGGGCTGGGCGCCTGGCTGATCGCGGCAAGGGCTCGCTGGGCACCACGGTCGGACTGATCGCCTTGCTGCTGTCGTGGATACCACTGGGCTTTGCCGAGCATTCGCTGCTGGCGCTGTTGGTCGGCGTGCTGGTGCTGGACCTGGCCGTGCAGCTGGTGCACGTGAGTAATCAGAATGCGGTGATCGGTTTGCGGCCAGAGGCACGCACGCGGCTCAATGCCGGCTATATCACCTGCTACTTCATCGGTGGCGCATTAGGTTCGCTGCTGGGCACGCAACTGTTCGAACGTCAGGGATGGTTGGGGATCGTCGTCGCCGGGCTGCTGATCGGCAGCTTGGCCCTGGTGGTTTGGGGGCTGGCAGAGCGCAAGCGCAAGGTGCTGATTCAAGCGGTTTGAACAGGCCAGCGGCTGACGCGACAAGCGACCGCACGACCCTCCGTCGCCTTGCCGTTGACTTGCTCACAGGCAAAGAGCTGCATAGGTGGTGGTCAACAGCCCTCCCACTGACAGGACGACCCAATGACAAGACTCACGGTGCAATCCGGCGATTTCTTGCTAGGTGAAGGCGAGTATCGCAATGGATCGCTCACACTCAAGACCCCACGCAGCCCTTCGCCTGGCGAGCGGATCTCGCTGGCGCGGATCAAGGAACTCAAGCTGGCCAGCCTGGAAACCAACCGCAGCCTGGGCACCGCCCTTGGCTGGGGCGTTGCCGGCGCGTTGGTGGCCGGCCCAGTCGGGCTGATCGCCGGCCTCTGGCTGGGTGGCAAGGAAGAAGAAGCGACCTTCCTCGCCACCTTCAAGGATGGTCGCAAGCTGATGGCCATCACTGATGGCAAGACCTGGTCGAAAATCGACGACAATTGGCGTCAGCACCAACGTCGCCCGGCCGCCTGAATCACACCAGACCCTGAACGTCTATTTGCCTGAGCGCTCCTGAAATAGGGGCGCTCAGCGCATCTGTGCCTGCTAACATGGCGCCCTTTTTATCTGCCCCGCCCTACCCCAATAACAGCCGACCGACAACGGCGCGTATGCCCATCAAGGAGCCCGCATGACCTCGCTTCGCCCTCGTCTGCCCCTGAGCCTGCTCAGCCTGGGCCTTGCCCTGCACAGCGGCCATGGCCTTGCCGACGACAGCGTGACCCTGGCCCCAGTGCGTATCTCGGAGCTGTATGGCGACGGCGGCTACCAACCGCGCGAGGCCCTGGTGGGCGGCTTTCAGCCAGCGCCGCTGCTCGACACCCCGGCGTCGATCAGCGTGTTCAGCCAACAGTTGCTGCAAGACCGCCAGGTGCGCAAGCTCAGCGAGGTGCTGCAAAGCGATGCCTCGGTTGGCGAAAGCTATGCGCCGATCGGCTACTACGAGAACTTCAACGTGCGCGGCTTTGAGCTCAACGCCGCCAGCAGCTACAAGATCAACGGCCAGACCGTGGTCGGCGAGCAGAACGTGGCGCTGGAGAACAAGCAGCAGGTCGAGCTGCTCAAGGGGCTGTCGGGGTTGCAGAGCGGCGTGGCCGAACCCGGCGGGCTGATCAATTACGTGACCAAGCGCGCAGAAGACGTACGCAGCGTCACGGTCTCGACCAACGAGCAAGGCGAGCGCTACCTGGCCACCGACCTGGGCGGCTGGTTTGGCAGTGAGCGGCAATTTGGCCTGCGCGCCAACCTGGCCCATGAGGACATCCGCTCCTACGTCGATCATGCCGATGGCAAGCGCGACTTCGCCTCGCTAGCGTTCGACTGGCAGATCAGCGCCAATGCCACCCTGCAACTGGACGCTGAATATCAGCACCGCGAACAGCGATCAGTACCGGGCTATCAGTTGCTGGGTGGCAGCGAGCTGCCGCACGGCATTGACCCGGATGACCGGCTGGCTTATCAGCACTGGGCCAAGCCAGTACAGAACGACTCGCTGAACCTCGGCGGGCGCTTCGAGTACCGTTTCAATGACGACTGGACCGGCACCTTGAGCGCTTCGCGCAGCAAGGTGGTGATCGATGACTACAGCTCGTTCGCCTGGGGCAGCGAAGGTGGCATGAAGTCCCACTTCAGCCCGGAGGGTGACTACGACATCTATGACTTCCGCAGCCCCGATGATACCCGCCGTATCGACGAGGCACAGGCTATGCTGAACGGCCGTTTCGATGGATTGGGCCTGGGCCATGAGCTAACCGTTGGCACCAGCGCCCAGCGTCGTACCCTCGATCAGCGCACGTATTACAACGAGCTAGTTGGCAGCGGCAACATCTACTCCGGCGCACCTGCCGTGGCCCCTTCTGAACGCCCCATCGGCTCCAGTGAACGCCGCCTGGACAGCCGCCAGTACGGGGTATTTTTCAGCGACCGCATCACCTTCAACGAACACTGGCAAACCGTGCTCGGCGCGCGTGAAGTCCGCCTGGATGAGAAGACCTGGGATGAAACTGGCCTGGCCGGCCGGCATACCCAGCAGTATCAATTGCTGCCCAACGCGGCGTTGATCTACAAGCCGCAGCCAGACACCACGCTGTATGCCAGCTATTCCAAAGGGCTATCCGCTGGCGGCACCGCGCCTTGGTTCGCGGACAATAGATTCGAGATCCTCGCCCCGACCCTGTCACGGCAAGTGGAAGTGGGCATCAAGCGCGACTGGCAGGGCATGAGCTTGAGTGCCGCGCTGTTCCAGATCCGCCAGGCCTACCAGTACGCCCGCCCCGACGCCACTGGTTTCACCTACGTGCAACAGGGCCAACAAAAGAACACCGGCCTTGAGCTCGGCGCCAGCGGCTGGGTCACTTCGCGCTTGCAGATCCAGGCCAGTGCCGCAGCGATCCGCGCCCGCGTGCAGAACAGCGGCACCGATGCCTACGAAGGCCATCAGGCGATCAACGTGCCCAAGCTGCGCGCCGCGTTGCAGGCCGAATACAGCCTGCCGGTCGCGGGTTTCGCGCTGCTCGGCGGAGCGCGCTACAGCGCCAGCAAGTACGCAAGTCAGGCGGGCAACGTCGAGGTGGGTGGTTATACCGTGTTCGATGTCGGTAGCCGCTACCGCACCGTGGTTGGCGGGTACGACACGGTGCTGCGCCTGACCGTGGATAACGTCTTTGACAAGCGTTACTGGCGGGATGTGGGGGATTACCTGGGCGACAACTACCTGTTCCAGGGCGCGCCGCGTACCGCACGCTTGTCAGCGACAGTGAGTTTTTGATGGGTTGAGTGGTGCCAGTGCTGGCGCTATCGCGGGGCAAGCCCGCTCCCACGCAGGTTTGGGGTTGATCTCCCACGCAGGTTCGAGGTCGATCTAGCGTGGGAGCGGGCTTGCCCCGCGATAGCGCCAGCAGCTGCGCTGCATTTAACCAGCCCTGAATACCCTCTAAAACGCACCGCAAAACAAAAAGCCCCCGAACCTTTCAGTTCGGGGGCTTCTCGTAGAATGTGGCGGTGAAGAAGGGATTTGAACCCTTGATACGATTTCTCGTATACACACTTTCCAGGCGTGCTCCTTCGACCACTCGGACACTTCACCGTTTCTCTTCAAGCTATTCAGCCTGTCGAGGCGCGCTAATTTAGTTGAAGGCTGTAATCTTGGCAAGCGTTTTTTTCAGAATTTTCATGCGCTTAAGCATATCGAGCGAAAAATCGGCCGGCCAGGGCAATGCTGCCATTGTACCCAGCACTTTTACCTGTGGCCTGGACTGCGCACCCAAGCGGCAAGGCATAGCGGCCAATGTCTGACTGATCAGTCAGCCTTACTGCTTTACCTGCTCCCCCGTGCTGGGTAACGTCATTGCCACGCCATCCAAAGGACTCTGCCATGAGCGAGCTGATTACCTACCATGCCGAAGACGGCATCGCCACCCTGACCCTGAACAACGGCAAGGTCAACGCCATTTCGCCGGATGTCATCACCGCCTTCAACGCCGCCCTGGACCAGGCAGTAGCCGACCGTGCAGTGGTGATCATCACCGGCCAGCCAGGCATCCTTTCCGGCGGCTACGACCTGAAAGTCATGACCTCTGGCCCCCAACAAGCCGTTGGCCTAGTCACCGCGGGCTCCACCCTGGCCCGTCGCCTGCTCTCGCACCCCTTCCCGGTAATCGTTGCCTGCCCAGGCCATGCAGTCGCCAAAGGCGCCTTCCTGCTGCTGTCAGGCGACTATCGTATCGGTGTCGAAGGGCCGTACAAGATCGGCCTGAACGAAGTGCAGATCGGTATGACCATGCACTACGCCGGTATCGAGCTGGCCCGCGATCGCCTGCGCCGCTCGGCGTTCCACCGCTCGGTGATCAATGCCGAGATGTTCGACCCTAAGGACGCGCTGGATGCCGGCTTCCTCGACAAGGTGGTGCCGGCCGAGCAGTTGCACGAGACAGCACTGCACGTGGCGCGCGACTTGAAGAAGCTCAACATGCTGGCGCACAAGAACACCAAGCTCAAAGTGCGCAAAGCACTGCTGGAGCTGCTGGATGACGCGATTATTCGTGATCAGGAACATATGGGCTGATCCTCCCGGCCTCATCGCGGGGCGCGCCCACCCACACATCGTGTAGGTGCGGGCTTGCCCTACGATGAAGCCAACACTGACAGCAGAAGGTTTGCCCCCACCAGTGCACAGTCGTACACTGCCCGCGACTGTCTGGTGTGAGTCATACCATGCTTTATCTGCTTCGCATGCTCCTGCTGGGGCTGCACTTTCTGCTGGTCGGCATAGTCGGCCTGGTGATTGGCCTGTGCCGTCCGTTCAACCCCGACAACAGCCGCCTCTATGCCCGCCTGTACAGCGTGCCAGCCGCCTGGCTGATGCGCATCAAGGTCAAGGCCGAGGTCGGCCCGCTGCATGACCAGCCGCCAGGCTGCGTGATCGTCGCCAACCATCAATCGAACTTCGACCTGTTCATCATCGGCCAGGTAGTGCCGCAACGCACCGTGGCCATTGGCAAGAAGAGCCTGGGCTGGATCCCGCTGTTCGGCCAGCTGTTCTGGCTGGGCGGCAATGTACTGGTCGACCGCAACAATGCCTACCAGGCGCGCAAGGCGATGCAGCTAACCACCGGCATCTTGCGTGACGACACCTCGATCTGGATTTTCCCTGAAGGCACCCGCAACCCTGCCGAGCAGTTGGCCCCGTTCAAGAAAGGTGCCTTCCACATGGCCATCGACGCTGGCGTGCCGATCGTGCCGGTGTGCGTCAGCCGCTATGCCAAGCGCCTGGGCCTCAACAGCTGGCGCCAGCGCACAGTGATCATCCGCTCGCTGCCTCCGATCGACACAGCAGGCTTGAGCAAGCAGGATGTGCCGGCGCTGATCGAGCAGTGCCGCACGCAGATGCAGCAATGCCTGGACCGCATGGAAACCGAGCTACCGCACGCCTGATCGGTTGCTCTCTGGCCTGACACAGCCCAAGCTGTGTCACGTGTTCAACCGAATAAGCGGGCAACCATGGGTCGAGTCGTCGCAGCGGCGGTGTACAGCGCCGGGAGAAAGGTCACCAATATCAGCATCGACGAAGGCAGCGAGTGGGCGAAAAAGCCCGGCCACTTCGTCTGGATCGGCCTGGAAGAACCCAACGCCGAAGAGCTGGCCAACCTGCAGTGCCAGTTCAACCTGCACGAGTTGGCCATCGAAGACGCGCTGGAAAAGCACAGCAGGCCCAAGTTGGAGACCTTCGGCGACGCACTGTTCATCGTCACCTATTCGCCGGTTCGCCACGAAGGCAAGCTGGAGTTCATCGAGACCCACATCTTTGCCGGCAACGGCTACATCATCACCTGCCGCAATGGCCACTCCAAATCCTATGCCCTGGTGCGCCAGCGCTGCGAGGCACGGCCGCTGCTGCTCGAGCACGGCGAAGACTTCGTGCTGTATGCGTTACTCGATTTCGTCACCGAG
The DNA here is from genome assembly GCF_025847435.2 of Pseudomonas sp. BT-42-2. NCBI lineage: Bacteria > Pseudomonadati > Pseudomonadota > Gammaproteobacteria > Pseudomonadales > Pseudomonadaceae > Pseudomonas > Pseudomonas sp. BT-42-2. Next base: position 24,268 of record NZ_JAOYTM010000026.1, on the reverse strand, counting down.
AACTACCAGCCGGTCAGCGAGGCAATCCACGGTGAGATCGAGGAGCTGGAGCAAAGTGTGCTGAGCAATTCGCTCAAGGAAGAAGACATCCAGCGCCTGCACAGCCTGCGTCGCGACATTTTAAGGCTGCGTCGCTACGTCGCGCCGATGGTGGAGATCAGTGAAGAGCTACAGCGCTTGAGCTTCCCATTCATCGACAAGAACATGCGCCCGTACTTCAGGGACGTGCAGATCCACGTTACTCGGCAAATGGAAGATCTGGTGAGCATTCGCGATATCGCCAGCCAGACCATCGAGATTGGCATGCTGCTGGAGTCGTCACGGCAAAGCATAACCCAGCGCAAGTTTGCCGCCTGGGCGGCGATCTTGGCGTTTCCCACGGCGATTGCCGGGATCTATGGGATGAACTTTCAGAATATGCCGGAGCTGGAGTGGCACTATGGGTATTTTGCGGTGCTGGGGGTGATTGGCTTGGGCTGCGCCGGGTTGTATGCCAGCTTCAAGCGCTCGGGGTGGTTGTAGCTTGTAGCAACGCTATCGCGGGGCAAGCCCGCTCCCACGCGGGTAAGTCGCCCTGGCGTGGGGGCGCTCAGAGGGGTTATAGCCTGTTCAACGCTATCGCGAGACAAGCCCGCTCCCACGCGGGTAAGTCGCCCTGGCGTGGGGGGCGCTCAGAGTGGTTATAGCTGGGCAAGCCCGCTCCCACGCCAGATCCACATACCGGCGTGGGAGCGGGCTTGCCCCGCGATAGCGTCGGCAAAAGCACTAACAATCTCTAATCAGGCAGCGCTCTCGTTGCCTTTCGTCGAATGCCCAATGAACTTGAGCATCCACTTTCCAACCAGATCTCCCTGGTGCTCGGTCGCCAGGCTGGCAATCGCCCGCTGGTACACCTCATCGCCCAAATACTCCTGACGCGCATCGAGCAACGCCCGCGAGTAGTCATGGACGAACTCCGGGTGTCCCTGGAAGCACAGCACCTGGTCGCGAATGTGATACGCCGCATTCGGGCAGAAATCACTGGACGCAATCACCGTAGCGCCTTCTGGCAGTTCAGTGACTTGATCTTGATGGCTGATCAGCAAGGTCAGCTCAGAAACCTCAGGATCCATCCACGGCGCATGCGCCGCCAGGCTATAGCGATGAATGCCAACGCCCCAGCCGCGATCGGCGCGCTCGGCTTTGCCACCTAGCACCAGCGCCAGCACTTGATGACCGAAACACACGCCGAGCAACTTCTCGCCACGCTCATACAGTTTGAGCAAGTACGCCTTCAGCGTCTGGATCCACGGATCCGTGCCAAACGAGTCAGCCTTGCTCCCCGTAACCAGATAGGCATCGAACTTTTCGCCGTCAGGGGGATAGTCGCCATTCATCACGTTGTACACCTGAAATTCGGCCGCAACCGGCTGACGCGAGAACAACTGCTCGAACATCCTTCCGTAGCCCTGATACTGCGCCGTCAACTCCGGTCGCAGAACATCGGTTTCAAGGATGCAGATGCGTAACGACATAGCGATAGTCCTGAACGACATGTGTGGAAATTGTGCTAGAGACTGACGCGAAAGGGACGTACAAGCAAGGGGTTGCACTGACGAACGGTAAGCCCTGTAACCCTTGGTAACCACCCTCGCGCAGCGGTCTAGCCCCGCCATGCCAGCGTGCTAGCCAGTGGCCTTAAAACCAAAGGAACTTGATCATCATTGATTTAGAACAAAGGGTTCTGAAACATGGATAACGTTCGCCCTACTGTTGGTTTATATCCACAAAACAAGAGGCATGCAGGAGTAGGCGTGCAACTACGCCACTGCGATCGACCCGACGCGAAGACAGGGAAGCCAAAGGCTATTCAGGAATAACAACAAGAAGGCGGTCCGCCATGTTCAGACAATCCAAAGTACGCCAAGCCGGACTCATATTGTTCGCCACTACACTGCTGCTGATCCTGCCGAACCTCACTCGGCTATTTGGCTGACAGCATCTGTGGAGTTTTCTGGCCGAGCACAGGTAACCTGCCGACCTTGATGGTTGGAGACTACCTATGCGCCGATGCCTTGCCCTGCTCGTCTTGATGTTCAGCCTGCCCTTGGCGGCAGCGCAATTGAACCTGGAGCTGGGTGATGGCACGCACCGATGGGACAGCGCCGAGCTGCTCAGCCATCCCCAAGCGCGTAGCCTCGATATCGCCCAGGACGTGGCCTATAAACGCGCCATGCATTATCGCGCTGTGCCCCTGGCGGTATTGCTTGAAGGCATCCAGCCAACCGACCACCTGCAGGCCGTAGCCTTGGATGGCTTTGCCGCCGAAATGCCAGCCGCGCCCTTATTGCAACAGGGTCCGGCCCGCGCCTGGCTCGCCATTGAAGACCCCGCCCAGCCGTGGCCGGCGCTGACGCCGGGTAAGCCAAGTGCGGGGCCGTTCTATCTGGTATGGACCGAGCCACAGGCCAGCGGCATTCGCCCGGAACAGTGGCCGTTCCAGATTGCCACGATCCGCAAGTTGGAGTCTGTCGAGCAACGTTTTCCAGCCCTGCTACCCGATGCCAAATTGCCCAGTGGCGATCCGGTGCGACAAGGCTTTGCCCTGTTCCAGCAAAACTGCCTGGCCTGCCACCGCCTCAATGGCGCAGGCGACGCCCAGTTCGGCCCGGATTTGAACCTGCCGCATAATCCAACGGAATACTTCCAGCCCGAGTTTTTGCGTCAATACATTCGCGACCCGCAAAGCTTGCGGCATTGGCCGCAGGCGAAGATGCCCGGGTTTGCGCAAGGTGTCCTGAGTGAGCAAGAGCTGGATGCGTTACTGGCGTATCTGCGGCATATGGCCAAGCGCAAGCCTTGAAGCACCCGTTGGCCCTTTCGCGGGCAAGCCCGCTCCCACAGGTACCACGCTGGCTTCGAACTCAACGGGGTACCTGTAGCAGCGGGCTTGCCCGCGAAGAGGCCCGAGTTGCCACCACCACACAGGGCTGTGAGCATCGTTTGGAGAACGCTTCAGTGCAGGCATTATTCAATAACTCTTGTGATCGACTTGAATGGCAAAGCCTGCGATGGGCTGCACAGCAGCCCCCTGCTCAAACCTCAGGCAGTCTGTCGTTCATGCTTGACGCCCCACCCTTCGACCTCACCGCCAAGGGGCACGACAACCCCCTCGAAGGCCTCCTCGAAAGCACCGATGCCCCGGTAGGTGGCATACATGATCTTGCTCAATTCAAGATTCCAACCACCATCGTCACGTTCACGCACCTGAGCATTGAGTGACTCGCCACGAAACTGTCCGGCGGCCTGGCGCGCGCCGTCTTCATTGGGAAATACCGCGTAGAACTCGATGGGGTGGATCTGGGTGAAGTCGAAACCGCCAGCTTTCATCTGGCGCAGGACACTGCTGCTGATATCGTCGTTCTGGCTGCTCATGAATCGTCCTCCTGAATAAAGCAATGGATAGACTTTCCGTGCACTACGCACCTGCCGGCGGGTTGGCGATGCCGGACAGATCGAGCTGATGCAAGACGCGAATGAAACCCACCCCGGCCCGCAGAAAAGACCGAGGTGTTCACCTAGCGTAGTGCCTCTCAGAGCACTACGCCAGAGCGGCGCCGTTTTACGGCAATTCGCGGATATCGGTGATCGACACGCCGCTTTGCTCCTTGAGCCAGCGTGCGGTGGGGGATTGGCTGCGGTCTTGGAAGTCGTTGAGGTCCAGTTCGTCCATCACTGGAAACAGGTGCGAGCGGATGGCCCGCGCCGCATCCTCGTCACTGGGACGCTGCTCGGCAGTCAGCAGCAGCGTGGAGGTTTCGCCTTTCTGGTCGGCAAAGATGACTTCCCACTCTTTCATTGAATAGCCCTCCTCGATACAGCAATGAGTGACATCCGTTCTAGCTTGACCCCTGCATAAGGACATTGTTCAGCATGGCTGCCGAGCGAGCATGAAAAAGGCCCGCCGGTCACCCGGCGAGCCTCGTTTACAGCACGACCCGAATTACTTCGGCGTGCCGTGGATTACACCTGCCGTGTTATCCAGCAGGCTCTTGGTCGCAGTCTGGATGTAAGCCTCGAGGTTTTTCAGCATGTGCGGCTGATCCTCGCTTTCAACCAGCTCGGCCTTGAACTCGCGGCCCAGTTGGTAGCGGTACAGGCGCGGGCTCATGTCCTTGGACTCGATCAGGATGTGATCACCCTTGATTAGTCCGACGATCTGCTCGCTGCCCGATGGCTTGATGATGCCCACCCCCGGATCACCTTCAGGCAGGTTGAGCAGGTCGCGGCCCCAGCACTGGTGACGGGTCTGGCCACCGAGACGGCCCATGATGGTCGGCACGATGTCGACCTGGGTGCCCACGGTGTGGTCAACGGCGCCGAATTTCTCCTGGATCCCCGGCGCGATCAGCAGCAGCGGCACGTTGAAGCGGCCCAGGTCCAATTCGGTGACCTGTTGGCTGTTGCCAAAGCCGTGGTCGCCAACGATGACGAACAGGGTCTCCTTGAAGTACGGCTCCTTGCGCGCCTTCTCGAAGAACTGGCCCAGGGCCCAGTCGGAGTAGCGCATGGCGGTCAAGTGCTCATCCAGACGGCCCTGGCCGGTCACCGGTTCCACCGGCAGGTCTTTAGGCAGCGCGTACGGGGTGTGGTTGGAAAGCGTCTGCAGCAGCGCGTAGAACGGTTTCTTGCCGTAGTTCTTGGCCAGCTCTTCGGCGCCGCGGTCGAACATATCCTGATCGGACACGCCCCAGGTCGGGTCGGAGAACACCGGGTTGACGAAGTCATTGCGGCCGATGAAGGTGGTCATGCCCTGGTTGCCGAAGAAACCAGACTGGTTGTCCCAGGCAAAGTCGCCGTTATAGACATAGACGTCGTCGTAGTCACGGGCACTGAGCAGCGCTGGCAGGCCGGACAGCTTGTGGCCGCCCTCTGGCGTTTGCATCAGGTACTCGAAGCCTGGCAGGTTCGGGAAGCACGCCATGGTGGCGAACATGCCCTGGTGGGTATGGGTGCCGTTGGAGAAGAAGCGGTCGAACAGCAGACCCTCCTTGGCCAGCTTGTCGAAGTACGGAGTGATGTTGTTCGGGCTACCCAGGGCGCCCACCGAGTGACCGGCGAAGCTCTCCATGAGGATCACCACCACGTTCTTGACCGGCAGGGTGCGCTCGGCAGGTGGCACGAAGTCACGGCGTACGGCCGCTTCATCGGTATCGACCAGGGTATCGTTAGGGGTCAGCAGCAGGTTGCGTACCGCCTCCTGAGCGACCACTGGATCGAGGGTGGCCTTCCAGATATTGCTGCGGTCTTCGCCAAAGCGGCTGTGGGCAGCGTCGATCAGGGTCAAGGTGCCGTTCAGGCCCAGCTGGTTGACGAAGTTGGAGTCGGTGGTGAAGGCATCACCCCAGCGCATTGGCGGGCCCTGGCGCAGGGTGCCACGCGCGGCGATCACCGCCACCAGCAGGATGACCATGAACACCGCCAGGCGGCCATACCAGGCAACCGGCGCACGTGGGCTGACGCTTGCGTTTGCGCCGCTGCCACGGGTCAGGCGATCGATGCCCTTGAACAGCAGGCTCAGCAACCAGGTGCCGACCAGCCAGGCCAGTATGTAGCGGACCACCGGGAAGCCGTACCAGAGCATGCTCATGACGGTCTTGGGGTCTTCCTTGATGTACTGGAACACCAGGCCGTTCAAGCGCTGATGGAACTCGCGGTAGAAGTCCATCTCCATCAGGCCGAGGAACATCACCGTACTGGCGGCCAGGGTCAGCCACAGGCGGAAGAAGCCGCGCCGGGCCATCGCCCAAGGGCTAAGCACTGCCAGCAGCAGCGGAATGCTGATGTACACCACCACCCGCAGGTCGAAGCGCAAGCCGTTGAGGAAGCCCTCGGCCACGGTGGAGTAAGGGGTGTCGCCGATCATGTCGCTGTTGTAGACCAGCAGCCCCAGGCGCACCAGGCTGAGCATCAGCATGATCACCAGGCCGCACAGCAAGGTATAAGCCAAGTGCGATTTGAGGGTCGGCGCGAACGGGACCGGCACGGCCCGTTGTTTCAAGGCATCCGTGTTAGCCATGAATGGGGAGATCCTAGGATTGCGGGTTTGCGGGAAGGCGACATCGCCACAGAGCCCTGCCATCAATCGTGGCGTTGGACTAACGCAGCATTGTGCGGCGCGGATTCTGGTTAATCCAGTGTGAAAATTTTGTCACGAACGCCGACAGACGGCGAGGGATTGCCCCTCGCAGGGTTATTCCGCCTCCACGCCAATCCGCAATGCCCCTGCTAGCGGGGGGCTCAGAGGCGGATGTTGCCTCTTGGGCCAGCAATCGCCCAGATGATCAGGCCAATGACCGGCAGCAACAGAATCAGCAAAGTCCACAGCACCTTGATGCCCACTTCGGCACCACTTTTCAGAACATTCGCAATCGCCCAAATGTCCAATGCCAATATGATCAGGCCTACCAGGCCATTGAATGTCGAGCCCATACCTTCGCTCCTGAAAAAATCCGTGTGCGGCAGAGCATAGCGTCTATTACGCCGATAGAAGGGAATCCTTGGGCAGCGGCGCAGGTCACTGGTTAGACTGATTTCATTCATTGTCATGAGGTCCGCATGCCACCTGCCAACACTCAAAGCGCCGCCCCAGCCTCGATGCTGAGCGCCTGGCGGCAACAAGCCCTGAATGCCCCCTGGCTCAGTGCCGGCCTGGGTGTGAGTCTGCTCGCGATTGTTATCCTGCTGCTGGCCAGCATGTGGAATGCAGTCAACGGCGATCACTCGCAAAACCTGCACCTGGCGCTGCTCGGCGGGCTGGCAGGTTTTGGCGCTACCGCGTTGGGCGCAGTGCTGGCGGTGGTACTACGTGATGTCAGCGCGCGCAGCCAGGACGTGATGCTTGGCTTTGCGGCTGGGATGATGCTCGCGGCGAGCTCGTTTTCGCTGATTCTGCCCGGTCTCGATGCGGCCCGTGAGATTACCGGCAACGGCCCGGCGGCGGCGTTCACCGTGGTCCTGGGGATGGGCCTGGGCGTGCTGTTGATGCTGGGCCTGGACCGTTTTACCCCACACGAACATGAAAGCACCGGCCCTTGTGGCCCCGAAGCGGAGCGGATCAGCCGGGTGTGGCTGTTCGTGCTGGCGATCACCTTGCACAACCTGCCCGAAGGCATGGCCATTGGCGTGAGCTTTACCAATGGCGACATGAACATTGGCTTGCCGTTGACCAGCGCCATCGCGATTCAGGACATTCCTGAGGGCTTGGCAGTGGCCCTGGCCCTGCGGGCTACGGGGCTGTCGAACCTCAAAGCGGCGCTGGTGGCAATTGGCTCAGGGCTGATGGAGCCTTTGGGGGCCGTGATCGGCCTGGGGATCTCCACCGGCTTTGCCCTCGCCTACCCGATCAGCATGGGCCTGGCTGCAGGGGCGATGATCTTTGTGGTGTCGCATGAGGTGATCCCCGAAACCCACCGTAATGGCCATCAGACGGCGGCGACGCTGGGGTTGATGGGCGGCTTTGGGGTGATGATGTTTCTGGATACCGCGTTGGGCTGATGGGTTGCCAGTGCCGGCCTCATCGCTGTGGCTCGCCCCGCGATGAGGCCGGCACTGGCGACAACCGCTGTCAGTTGTGCACAGCGACCTTCAAGGCCTCCAACGCTGGCTCCACGGCGATCCCCACCTCAGCGCCCAACTCCAGCACCCGCGCCAGGTCATTCTGACCGACCATCACCATCTGCAACTCGTCATCGAGTAACTGGCTGAAGTTGAGCAGCACATAGCCGCCGGCTTCCTTGTTCAGCGCACCCATCTGCACCTGGATGCGGTTGAGTGCGGTCAATGGCTCGGTTTTCGCCAGCTGCTTGGGCTTGAGGTTGAACGGTACGCTCTTGTCGAACGAATCCGTGATGTTCTGGAACAGCTCCTGATAGCTGTCGGCCTGGAACAGCACGGTATCCGGCAGGCTACCGAGCACAATCCACTCACCCAGCGGGATCGGGAAGGTGTCGTCGTAGTTGATATCCGGGTTGGCGGCCAGAAACGCGGCGGGGTCGGCGTAGGCCTGAGCGGCCTCGTCGGCAATGCGCTCGATCTCGTCATCGGGCATGCAACCGGCGCCGACGAGGCTGATGAATTCGCGCAATTGGTCTTTCATGAGGGGGCTCTGCAATGGTGAAAAAGTCACCAAGGATAGCTGCAAACGCCCCCTGAGGGTTAGCCGGCCAGCGCCTGCAAGCGCGCAGCGGTGTCGACCGCGCCCATGGTTTGGGCAGCGGCAAGGGCATTGGCGCCCCGGGCATCCTGGCGCGCAGGGTCGGCGCCCTGGGCCAGCAGGTAGTCGACAATTTCGCTGCGATTGAACATCGCCGCCAGCATCAACGCCGTGCGCCCGTCGGCGGCGGCGGCATCCACCGGTACGCCGTGCTCGAGCAGCAGGCGAATCATCGCCAGATCGCCCTTGAACGCGGCGCCAGCGATGGGCAATTGGCCGTTGTCGTTGGCGATCAATGGATCGGCGCCATGGCTCAACAGCACCTGCACGGCATCATGATGGCCATGGTAGCTGGCAAGCATCAGCAGGGTATCGCCCTTGTGGTTGCGCAGGTTGGCCGGCAGGCCGCTGGCAAGCAAACGCCCGAGCATCTGGGCATCACCGCGGCGAGCGCGCTCGAACACCTCTTCGGCAAAGGCTGCGGCTTCGTCGTCGTTCATGGTGGCGGGCTGTTGGTCGGACATTCTGAACCTCCTGGCAAAATTTAGAGCCCAAGTCTTTGTCAGGCCCCCCTGATCGGTCAAAGGTTCAGATTCTATTGAGCCCAGAGGCTGGCTCTATGGCCATGCAAAATGCACTGTGCAAAATGCACGACCATGCACTATGCACGAAGACCTTCTCGTGAAAATCATGTAACTAACTGATTTTAAAGGGATTTAATCAGAGCAAAAGACTGGCACGGTCACTGCAACGATCAACTCACGTCTGCCAACACAACAGTCAGGAGTTGATATGGACCTCATTCAGCAAAAGTTCGCCTCGGTGTTTTCCGCCTACCAGGTCGCTACCCAGGCCCGCCCGGACGGCGGTATCCTGCTGACCCTGCGTGCCGCTGATGGCGTGGTCACCCGCCGAGTACTGACTTACGGCCAACTGCACAGTGCCGAGCAGCTGTCGTGGGCGATCAGCGCGATTCGCCGCGACCTCGCGGAACAGGCCAGTGAGCTGCCGGTGATCTCGATGCTGCAGAGCCAGCAGCGGTTTGCGCTGCCGACTTATCGCTGAGTGTCAGTACCACTGCTATCGCGGGGCAAGCCCGCTCCCACGTAGTTTCCTGCTGAAGCTAAATTACGTGGGAGCGGGCTTGTCCCGCGAAGGGCTCCCACGTAGTTCGCTGCTGAATCTGATTACGTGGGAGCGGGCTTGCCCCGCGATAGGGCCGGAGTGCTAAACCTCAGAATTCGGCGATACCCGCAAACGCCAGCGCAGCCGCATCACCGGTAAAGCGCGGCGCCATCGCCTGCTCATCGCGGAATAACCGCAGCGCCAGACAAAACGGCGTATCCCCCAGGTCAATCCAACGCCTAACCTGGGCCGGCACAATGAGCACATCGCCCTTCTCGCACAGCACGGCATACACATACTCGCCCACCCGCAGGGTGACCTGAGCCCGTCCGCTGATCATCGCGAACACCTCATCGCCGCCATGCACATGCTCGTTACGCAGATCGACCTGCGCCGCATCCACGCCATCACGGTTGAGCAACGCATAGGCCGCACAGCCATGCTCGGTCATCAGCCGGTCCAATGGCTCACGACAGGCGTCGAGCACTTCGTCCTGAGCCGTCCCAGGGCGAACCCGCAGCTCATGCGGTTGATGCATGAAACGCACGCCCTGCTCGGCGAGGGTCGTGACAATGTCGTCATGGTGGGTCAGCAACTTGTTGGGAAGGCCCGGGCTTGACGGGTGAAAAACGCTGAGGATGCTCATCAGGGGCTGTTCCTGCTATCGGTCATTCGAGTCGCAATGATAACGGCTGCGGCAAAGGCTGCGACGCTGGCCATACCAAAGGTGAAGTGTGGGCCCAGCAATTTCCAACTGTAGCCCGAATACAACGCGCCTAACGCGCCGCCTGTACCTGACAACGCCGCGTACAGCGCCTGGCCCTGGCCTTGCTGGCGTGCGCCGAAGCTGGCTTGGACGAAGGCGATCGAGGCGGCGTGGAAACAACCAAAGGTTGCGGCATGCAACAGCTGGGCGAGGATCAGCGCGGCCGGCACTTCGGCCAGGTTACCCAACAGCAGCCAGCGCAGCCCCGCCAGGACAAAGCTGAGCAGCAGCACCCGGCGCACCGAAAAACGCGCGAAGATCCGGCTCATGGCCATGAACATCAAGACCTCCGCAACCACGCCTAGCGCCCACAGCAAGCCGATACTACCGCGGCTGTAGCCCAAGTGTTCCAGGTGCAGGGTAAGGAAGGTGTAGTACGGCCCGTGGCTTAGCTGCATCAGCGCCACGCACAGGTAGAACGCGATCACCCCAGGCGCCAGCAGCTGGCGCAGGAAGCCCCCTGCCCCGCTACGCTCAGCATGTTCCACCGGCTGGGCATTGGGCACCCACAGGCTGGCGAGGAAGATACCGGCCATGATGGTGACCAGCGCCACCGGGTAGATATCCAGGCTCAGCCATTCGAACAGCCGGCCCAGGCCCACCACGGTGAGGATGAAGCCGATCGAGCCCCACAGCCGCACCTGGCTGTAGCGTGAGGTCTGGCCGTGCAGGTGGGCCAGGGTAATCACCTCGAATTGCGGCAGTACCGCATGCCAGAAGAACGCATGCAGGGCCATCACCAGCGCCAGCCAGACGTAGCTTTTACCGAAGAAGATCAGCGAGAACGTCGCCAGGGTCGACAACGCCCCCAGGCGCACGATCAGCAGGCGCTGGCCGCTGCGATCACCCAGCCAGCCCCACAGGTTGGGGGCGACGCAACGCATCAGCATGGGGATGGCGACCAGCTCGCCAATGCGCGCCGGGGAGAAGCCGAGGTGATCGAAGTACAACGCCAGGAACGGCGCGGTGGAGCCGAGCAGGGCGAAGTAGAACAGGTAGAAACTGGACAGGCGCCAGTAGGGAATTGGCGTCATGGGGCAGTGCGCTTTGTGGTGATCATTGGGGGCCGCTTTGCGGCCCTCTCGCAGGCAAGCCAGCGCCTACAAAGACCGTGTAGGGGCTGGCTTGCCCCGCGATAGGGCCTGCGCCGATCAACGCTGATTAGAGCTGGCCCAAAACAGGAGTATTGACTCGCACATCGGCATTCTGTGCACGATGGCGCAGCAGGTGATCCATCAGCACGATGGCCATCATCGCCTCGGCAATCGGCGTGGCGCGGATGCCTACGCAGGGATCATGGCGGCCCTTGGTAATCACTTCGACCGGGTTGCCATCGACATCGATCGAACGACCCGGGGTGGTGATGCTCGACGTGGGCTTGAGTGCCAGATGGGCAACGATTGGCTGGCCGGAGGAAATACCACCGAGAATGCCGCCCGCATTGTTGCTGAGGAAGCCTTGCGGGGTCAGCTCATCACGGTGCTCGGTGCCACGCTGGGCGACACTGGCGAAACCGGCGCCGATTTCCACGCCCTTGACCGCGTTGATGCTCATCAGCGCGTGGGCAAGCTCGGCATCCAGGCGATCGAAGATCGGCTCGCCCAGGCCCGGCATGACGCCCTCGGCCACCACAGTGATCTTGGCCCCGACCGAGTCCTGGTCACGGCGCAGTTGGTCCATGTAGGCCTCAAGCTCTGGCACCTTGGCCGGGTCCGGGCTGAAGAAGGCATTGTCTTCGACCGAGTCCCACGTTTTGAACGGGATTTCGATGGGGCCCAGCTGGCTCATGTAGCCCCGTACGCGGATGCCTTGGCTGGCCAGGTACTTCTTGGCGATGGCACCGGCAGCGACGCGCATGGCGGTTTCCCGCGCCGAGCTGCGACCACCGCCACGGTAGTCGCGCAGGCCATACTTGTGGTGGTAGGTGTAGTCGGCGTGGGCTGGGCGGAACAGGTCCTTGATCGCCGAGTAGTCCTTGGATTTCTGGTCGGTATTGCGGATCAGCAGGCCAATCGAGCAGCCCGTGGTTCGGCCTTCGAACACCCCGGAAAGGATCTCGACTTCGTCCGGTTCCTGACGCTGGGTGGTGTGCCGGCTGGTGCCGGGCTTACGCCGGTCGAGGTCGTGCTGCAGATCGGCCAGGGAAATCTCCAGGCCTGGCGGACACCCATCGACAATGGCGACCAACGCCGGGCCATGGCTTTCGCCAGCGGTGGTGACAGTGAACAGCTTGCCGTAGGTATTGCCGGACATGGACGCTCCGCGAATCAGCCTGAAGTTTGGATGAGGCGGCCAGTATACGGAAAGCGGCAGATTTGCGAAGGAAATCCAAGCCCTTGGTTGTCAGTTCCGGCCTCTTCGCAGGCTAGCCCACCCCCACAGGGAGGGAGTGGACCGCAAGATTTGCACGATGACGCACAATCAATTGCACTGGCAGAACCTTCATCAGGCCTCCAGGTCCAACCCTCATCTCCTCATGAAGTACCCCATGATGCTGCGCTTCGCCGCCTTGTTGCTGCTGTTCTGCACCACCTTCGCCAATGCTGCCGCCCCCACCGTCCTGCAACGTCCGATCGACTTGGACACCGGCCAGGGCGTGCTGCACGGCAGCCTGCTATTGCCCCAGCAGGACACCCCGCCGCCAGTGGTATTGATCATCGCCGGTTCCGGTCCAACCGACCGCGACGGCAACAACCCTGCGGGCGGGCGAATCGACAACCTCAAGCGACTGGCCCTGCTACTGGCCGGCGAGCACATCGCCAGTGTGCGCTTCGACAAACGCGGGGTTGCCGCCAGCCAGCCGGCCACCCCGGACGAGCGCGAACTGAGCGTGGAGCGCTACGTTGCAGACACCGTGGCCTGGAGCCGCAAGCTCCAGGCCGACCCGCGTTTTGGCCCGCTGATTCTGCTCGGCCACAGCGAAGGTGCGCTGATCGCCACCCTGGCCGCCGAACAAGCCGGCGCCAGCGCCGTCATCACTGTCGCCGGCAGCGGACGGCCAGTGGCGCAGGTGCTTCGCGAGCAACTGGCGCAGCGCCTGCCAGCGGCGCAACTGGCGCGCGGCAACGCCTTGATCGACCGCCTGCAAGCCGGCCAAACCAGCCTCGATGTGCCGCCAGCACTGCGCGAAGTGTTCCGCCCTTCGGTGCAGCCCTACCTGATCTCGTTGCTGCGCCAGGACCCGGCCGGCGCCTTCGGCCAGCTCCAAGTGCCTGCCCTGATCATTCAGGGGCGCAACGATGTGCAAGTGGACGTGGCCGACGCCGAGCGCTTGCAGGCGGCCAAGCCCGATGCCCAGCTGGCGCTGATCGATGGCATGAACCACATGCTGCGTATCAGTCCGCGAGCCATGAGCGGCCAGCGTGAGAGCTATCAGAATCCTGAGCTGCCGCTGGCGCGCGAACTGGGCCAACGGATCGTCGCTTTCATTCGCCAATTGCCGCAGGCGTAGGGCGTGCCCCTACAGTACTGACCGCTGCTGCCGATAAGCAGGCATCGGCCGGTTATTGCGGGGGAAATCCTGCGATATCCGGCCATCGTGCATGTGAGGAAGCCCGTGATGACCGATGCCCCCGCCGCTGAGGCGACCGAAGAGCCGCAAGCCCCGGAGAGCGCCCCGCTGCCCTGGGCGGATGTGGCCGCTGAACATTTCCAGCTGCTGCGCCTGGCGCCATTGCCCACCGACCGCAACAGTGGCGCCCGTCCGCTGCGCTTCGTGCAGTTCGGCTATGTCGAGCGGCACAACAAGGAGCACAGCCTGCTACGCATGGAAATCCGCTTGCCCGGGCAGAAAGTGCGAAAAGAGCAGAACCAGCTGGATATCCGTGTCGATCACGGCCAGCGCCTGGTCAGCATTGGCGCTGAAGCCGGGCTGCAAATAGAACCGCTCAATCGTGGTCTGGGCCGCTACCTGCTGGGCCAGGCGGTGCAGTGGTTGCAGGCCAACTGGTCGCACTACCGCGTTGAAGGCAGGACTCTGCCGAACAAGGATGCGCTCAACGAAGACACCCGCCTGCGCCGCGACCATGTCTTGCGCAGTATCGGTGTAGAGGTGGAGTACAACGACGGCCAGGTGCTCAAGGGGCGCACCGTGGAGGTGGCGGTCGGTCAGCTCAAGGGCGGCTGGAACGCCGAGAAGGTCCAAAGGATCGATACGCTGGAATCGGCCGGCATGCTGCAACAGGCCGAGCAGACGTTGCAGGAAAAAGAAGCGCAACTGCGCGAGCGCGATGAGCGGGTGGCCAAGTACCGCCGCGAAGACAGCGGGCTGCGCTTTACCATTACCTGCCTGGTGGCGTTTGCGGTGTTCCAGGCGGGGCTGTTGATCTGGATTGCTACGCGCTAGGCGCCTGGCGGCTCTTCGCGGTTGCACTAGAGCGGTGGGAGCGGGCTAGTCCCGCGATAGCGATGGCCAATGCGATTGATGTCGCCTGGTCTAACGCTATCGCGGGACACGCCCGCTCCCACAGGCCCTTACATTGGCTTCAGACGCGCGAGGCGAACAGCTCCTGATGCTGGCGGCACTGCTCAGCCGTCAACATGAACACCCCATGGCCGCCACGCTCGAATTCGAGCCAGGCAAAATCGACTTCCGGGTACAGCGTCTCGACATGCACCTGGCTGTTGCCCACCTCGACGATCAGCAAGCCTTTCTCGGTCAGGTGGTCAGCCGCCTCGGCCAACATCCGTCGTACCAGGTCCAGGCCATCGTTACCGCACGCCAAACCCAGCTCCGGCTCGTGCTGGTACTCGGCCGGCATGTCGGCAAAATCTTCGTCATCGACATACGGCGGGTTGGACAGGATCAAGTCGAAGCGCTGCCCCGGCAACCCGGCGAAGCCATCGCCCTGCACGGTGAACACCCGCTCATCCAGACCATGGCGTTCGATGTTCTGGTTGGCCACTTCCAGCGCGTCGAACGACAAATCGGCCAATACCACTTGCGCCTCAGGGAACACCTCGGCGGCAACGATACCGATGCAGCCGGAGCCCGTGCACAGGTCAAGAATGCGGGCCGGCTCTTGCGCCAGCCACGGCTCGAAACGTTTTTCGATCAGCTCGCCAATCGGTGAACGCGGCACCAGCACACGCTCATCGACCAGGAACGACATCCCGCAGAACCAGGCCTCGCCGAGCAGGTAGGCGGTGGGCACGCGCTCTTCGATGCGGCGCTTGAGCAGATGCTGCAGACGCACTCGCTCGTCATCCTCGAGCTGGCAATCCAGGTAGCTGTCAGCCACCTCCCATGGCAGGTGCACGGCCCCCAGCACCAGCAGGCGGGCCTCGTCCCAGGCGTTGTCGGCACCGTGGCCGAAGAACAGGTCATGCTCGTGGAAGCGGCTGACTGCCCAGCGGATGTAGTCGCGCAGGGTGCGCAGGCGGGATGTGATCACGGGGTACTCCTTTTCAGACAGGACAAAAGTCTAACAGGCCCACCCGCTGAAATGTTCCACCCCATCTCCAACAAGTAGCCACAGGCCAGTAAACACGCAGGTTACGATGTCAACCATTCCCATTAGCGGCCAAGCAAGGGACAATAGGCGCACAAAAGCCCTACTGAAGGAGCCCTTGATGTCCGTTACAACCACGATGTTCCGCCTCAGTGGCCGCGACTACCCGCCGGCCAAGCTGGGCAACGCCAGCCTGATCATCATCGATGCGCAGAAGGAGTACCTCAGCGGTCCCCTGGCGCTGTCGGGCATGGACGAGGCCGTGGCCAACATCGCCAGGTTGCTCGAGGCCGCGCGTAAAGCCGGTCGCCCGATCATCCACGTCCGTCACCTGGGTACCGTTGGCGGCCTGTTCGACCCACAGGGCCCGCGCGGCGAGTTCATCGAAGGCCTGGAGCCGCGTGGCGATGAAATCATCATCGAAAAGCGCATGCCCAACGCCTTCAAGAACACCAAGCTGCACGAAACCCTGCAGGACAAAGGCCACCTGGACCTGATCGTCTGCGGCTTTATGAGCCACTCCAGCGTCAGCACCACCGTGCGCCGCGCCAAGGACTATGGTTATCGTTGCACGCTGGTCGAGGATGCTTCGGCAACCCGCGACCTGGCGTTCAAGGATGGCGTGATTCCTGCCGCGCAGATCCACCAGTGCGAAATGGCCGTGATGGCCGACAACTTCGCCTGCGTCGCCCCTACCGCCAGCCTGGTCTGAGCGCATGACCGCCCGGCAGACGGGTGGAACCTGATAGCCACGGGCAGGTCGAACTCCGGATACCTATAGAGGAAATCGGAATGAAGCTCAAAGGCAGTTTCGACGCCAAGCGCCTGCGCCCGCGCGAACCGCGTAACTGGGGCGCGCGCCTGGCTGCCGGGCTGTCTGCCCTGCTGGCGACGCTCGGCATACTTCTGGCGATGGCCGGTTTTGCCGGTCTGTTGGGCAATTACGCCGCACTTGCCGAACTCAATGCCAATCGGCCGCTGTCGGGCATCCTGCTGGCGGTGGGGTTATTGTTGCTGTGGATGGGCGTGCGTTTCTGGCGCCGTAGTCGGATTCGCCTGCGTCGAGGGCGAGAGTTGAACCTGTCGCCGCATCTGATGAAGAAGCACGACTGAGTTGGTTGTCAGTGCTGGCGTCATCGCGGGGCAAGCCCGCTCCCACGTAATGGTCACCGCATCTGATGAATGAGCACGGCTGAGCTGGCTGTCGGTGCTGGCCTCGTCGCGAGGGCACGCCCACTTAATGGCGCCATAGCTCTGCGGATAACTCGTGGGAGCGGGCTTGTCCCGCGATGGGCCAGCACAGGTGTACGCAGGCGCGCACTCGCGTAAACTACGCCGCCCACGTGGAGGCCTGCATGCAAGACGACGATTTTTCCCTGTTCCATGCCGAAGTGCGCGGCGTCAAGCCGATCAAGCACGACCGTGCCGAGGTCGGCAAACCCAAGGCTGACCGCAAGCAGCTGGCCGGCCTGCGCCAGTCGGCTACGGTACGCAGCGACCAACCGTTGGTGGTCGATGGCATGTCCGATCAGTTCGTTATCGACGTGGGCGCCGAAGACGAGCTGATGTGGCGTCGCGACGGCGTACAGGAAGGCCAGATCCGCAAGCTCAAGCTCGGTCAGATCCCTTTCGAAGGCAGCATCGACCTGCACGGCATGAGCGTGGAAAAGGCCCGCGAGATCCTCTGGGCGTTTCTCGCCGAGGCGACCAAGCTGGAAGTGCGTTGCGTGCGGGTCACCCATGGCAAGGCAGCGCGGCTGGACGGCAAGCGGCCGATGATCAAGAGCCACGTCAACACCTGGCTGCGCCAGCACCCGCAAGTACTGGGCTTCACCTCCTGCCAGGCGCGCCACGGCGGCACCGGCGCGGTGTACGTGATACTCAAACGGACCATGCTCGACGGGCGCGACGAATAACGCCGCGCTTGCAGCGCCGCCCTTGCCGCCGTACCCTTCTTTTTTGCGTTTATTCCCTACAGGTAGATACATGTCCCTGGAACAGAACTACACCGAGATCCTCAGCCAACTTGGCGAGGACGTCTCCCGTGAGGGCTTGCTGGACACGCCCAAGCGGGCCGCAAAGGCCATGAAGTACCTTTGCCGCGGATATGAACAGACCCTGGAAGAGGTCACCAACGGCGCGCTGTTCAGCTCCGACAACAGCGAGATGGTGCTGGTCCGGGACATCGAGCTCTACTCGATGTGCGAGCACCACATGCTGCCGTTCATCGGCAAGGCCCACGTGGCTTACCTGCCACAGGGCAAAGTACTGGGC
Source organism: Pseudomonas sp. BT-42-2 (assembly GCF_025847435.2). Taxonomy (NCBI): domain Bacteria; kingdom Pseudomonadati; phylum Pseudomonadota; class Gammaproteobacteria; order Pseudomonadales; family Pseudomonadaceae; genus Pseudomonas; species Pseudomonas sp. BT-42-2. Next base: position 6,459 of record NZ_JAOYTM010000026.1, on the reverse strand, counting down.
CTGTCCAAGGTTGCGCGGATCGTCGACATGTTCGCCCGCCGCCTGCAGATCCAGGAAAACCTGAGCCGCCAGGTTGCCGAAGCCATCGAGCAGGTCACTGGCGCTGCCGGCGTTGCGGTGGTCATCGAAGCCAAGCACATGTGCATGATGATGCGCGGTGTCGAGAAGCAGAACTCGACCATGATCACTTCGGTGATGCTCGGCCAGTTCCGCGAAAACGCCGCGACTCGCAGCGAGTTCCTCAGCCTGATCAAGTGATCGGCGCGTGATCCCAAGCCGGCCCTGAGGGTCGGCTTTTTATTTGTTCAGGAGTTGCCCATGATCGTCAAAGCCCTGCGGGTCGGCCTCGGCCAGCTTACCGTGTTCGGCGACTGGATCAGCCGCCCGGCCAAGCAAAAGCGTGACCCGGCGGCCCAGGCGCTGGTCGAGCAACAGGCCAAGAGCCTGGCGCTGTACCAGTTCCACGCCTGCCCGTTCTGCGTCAAGACCCGACGCAACCTGCATCGGCTGAATGTGCCGGTGGCGCTGCGTGATGCCAAGAATGACCCCCAACACCGCCAGGCCCTGCTTGAAGGTGGCGGTCGGGTGAAAGTGCCGTGCTTGCGCATCGAGGAACAAGGCCAGGTGACCTGGATGTATGAGTCCAAGGAGATCATTGCCTACCTGGACCAACGTTTCGCCGGCGTTTGATTTTTTGGGGGGCGGTGCCGGCTTCATCGCGGGGCAAGCCCGCTCCCACGCAGCCAGCTCTCGCCCGACTTGTGCCAATGCAGCTACACACGTGGGAGCGTGCTTGCCCCGCGATAGCGTTACTCGCCCATCGGCACATGGCGCGGATGCGCAGCCACCCGCGCCAACCACGCCTGCACCGCAGGGTATGCGCCCAGATCAAACCCACCCTGGTGCGCCACATGGGTATAGGCATACAACGCCACATCGGCAATCGAATACTGCTCCCCGACCAGATACGGCGTCATCTGCAGCTGCTTTTCCATCACCCGCAGCGCTTTGTAGCCGCCCTTGTGCAGCCCCTTGTATTCCTCGAGCCGCTCCTGCGGCAAGCCCAGATAAAACTGGATGAAGCGCGCCACCGCAATGTACGGCTCATGGCTGTACTGCTCGAAAAACTGCCACTGCAACACCTGGGTACGCAGACGCGGCTCGCTGGGCAAAAACTCGCTACCGTCGGCCAGGAAGTTGAGAATCGCGTTGGACTCCCAAAGATAGCTGCCATCTTCGAGCTCCAGCACCGGCACCTTGCCATTGGGGTTCATGGCGAGAAACTCCGGCGTCTCGGTCTGACCCTTGAGAATGTCCACCGGATGCCATTGATACGGACGATCGAGCAAATGCAGCATTAGTTTGATCTTGTAGCAGTTGCCCGACTGGTAGTCCCCATAGACCTTGTACATCACCCCTCCCCTCAATGCAGTTGCCGATATAGGCCCCATAGTTGGCGACTGTACGGCTAAAAGCAATGGTCGCTGTATGGCAAGGATCAACGCTTGCCGCGTTAGTCTGAAAAAACTGCTTACAAGTACAAGGACTGCACCATGACCGATGCCACTTCAGCGCGCCTGCGCCCATTGGCAGACAGCTCCCCGTCGGCGGTGGTCGCCGGCTTCATCGCCATGCTTACCGGCTACACCAGCTCGCTGGTGTTGATGTTCCAGGCCGGCCAGGCGGCCGGATTGACCACAGCGCAGATCTCCTCATGGATCTGGGCGCTGTCGATCGGCATGGCGATTTGCAGCATTGGCCTGTCGCTGCGCTATCGCACGCCGATCACCGTGGCCTGGTCGACGCCGGGAGCGGCGCTGCTGATCACCAGCTTAGGCGGCGTCAGCTACGGCGAAGCGATCGGCGCATATATCACCTGCGCCGTACTGGTGCTGATCTGCGGCCTGACAGGCAGCTTCGAGCGCCTGGTCAAACGGATTCCAGCATCGCTGGCCTCGGCGCTGCTGGCTGGGATCTTGTTCAAGATCGGCAGTGAGATTTTCGTTGCCGCGCAGCACCGCACCCTGCTGGTCCTGGGCATGTTCTTCAGTTACCTGCTGGTCAAGCGCCTGTCACCCCGCTATTGCGTACTGGCCGCGTTGGTAGTGGGTACGGCGCTGTCTGGCGCGCTGGGCCTGCTGGATTTCAGCAGCTTCAACCTAGAAGTGGCCAAGCCGGTGTGGACCACGCCGAGCTTCTCGCTGGCAGCGACCATCAGCATTGGCATCCCGTTGTTCGTGGTAGCGATGACCTCGCAGAACATGCCGGGGGTGGCGGTGTTGCGCGCCGATGGTTACCAAGTGCCGGCCTCGCCGCTGATCTCGGCGACCGGTTTTGCTTCGTTGCTGCTGGCACCCTTTGGCTCGCACGGGGTGAACCTGGCGGCGATCAGCGCGGCGATCTGCACCGGGCCGCACGCCCATGAAGACCCGAAAAAGCGATACACCGCAGCGGTGTGGTGCGGGATCTTCTACGGCATCGCTGGCGTGTTCGGCGCGACCTTGGCCGCACTGTTTGCCGCCCTGCCCAAGGAGCTGGTGCTGTCGATCGCGGCGTTGGCGCTGTTCGGTTCGATCATGAATGGCTTGAGCGTGGCCATGAGTGAGGCGCGCGAGCGCGAGGCGGCCTTGATTACCTTCATGGTGACGGCGTCGGGCTTTACCTTGTTTTCGATTGGCTCAGCGTTCTGGGGGATCGTGGCGGGGGTGATTACCTTGCTGATCCTCAATCCACGTAGGGCTTGAAATGTCGATGGCTGAGCGGGTTTCATCGCTCGACAAGCCCGCTCCTGCAGGGCTGCGGTGAGGCCCGATCTGCCGGCACGCTACTCAGGCTCTGCTCAGAGCCTGAAATGCCCGACCATCCCCTTCAACTCATCCCCCAACTGCGCCAGCTGCACAGTCGACTGGGCATTGTCGCGCATCGCCAGCGCAGCCTGATCGGCACTGCCGCGAATCTGCGTGACACTGCGGCTGATCTCCTCGGCGACCGAACTCTGCTGCTCGGCCGCGGCGGCAATCTGCTGGTTCATCTGCTGGATCAATGACACCGCCGTGGCAATGCTACCCAGTGCGCTTTCGGTATGCAGCGCATCCGCCACCGCCAAGCGCACCAGTTCGGTACTCCCGCGAATCTGCGCCACCGACTGCTGGGCGTTGCCACGCAAGCTTGCGACCAAACGCTCGATCTCCTCGGTCGATTGCCGGGTCCTCCTGGCCAGAGCCCGCACCTCATCGGCGACCACGGCAAAACCGCGCCCTTGCTCCCCGGCCCGCGCTGCTTCGATCGCCGCATTGAGCGCCAGCAGGTTGGTCTGCTCGGCCACGCTCTTGATCACCTCAAGGACATCGCCAATGGTATGAATCTCTGCACTCAGGCTCTCGATACCGGCGCTGGCGGTCTCTGCCGCCGCCGCCAGCTGTTCGATGCGCTGCATGCTCTGGCGCACCACCTGCTGGCCGGATTCGACCTTGTCATCGGCAGCCTGCGCGGCCTGGGCGGCTTCTTCGGCATTGCGCGCCACGTCATGCACGGTGGCGGTCATCTGCTGCATGGCGGTGGCAACTTGCTCGGTTTCTTCTTTCTGGCTGCCGACCTCGCGGTTGGTCTGCTCGGTCACGCTCGACAGCGACTGAGCGCTGCCAGCCAACTGCTCGATACCCTGCTGCAAACCACTGACCATGCCTGACAGGCCCGCCGCCATCTGCTGCATGGCCTGCAACAGCTGGCCGACTTCATCGCCCCGCGGCGCTTCGGCCTGCATGCCTAAGTCACCGGCGGCAATCCGTTGGGCACGGGTGATCACCCGCTTGAGCGGGCCAACCACAGCACGGGTGATCAGCCACGCCGCCAGCACCCCGGCCAGCAGCGCCAGCGCAGTAGCCAGAGAAATCGCCAGGGCGTTGCGTTTGAGCTCGCTCTGCATGGCCTGTTCCTGACTGCTGTAGGCCTGATCGACCCTGGCGGTGACCTGGTCGGCACGCGCCTGCAACTGCGCCTTGAGGCCCTGCTCTTTGGCCAGTAGGTCGGTGTATTCGTTGAGCTTTTCGGAGAAGCTGGCGATATGCCCGGCGACCTCGCCCAAGACACTCTGGTAACCACTGTCGCTGACCGAGGTCTTGAGCTGCTCGACCAGGCTGGCCGCCTCGACGGTCTGGGCGATCCGCCCCTGGTTGACCGCCTCCTCGCCCTTGCGCCCCTGCTCCAGTCGCACCCGCGCCTCGTCCATCGCCTGCAACATCAGTCGCGACACCTGGGCCACCTGCGCGGCCTGTTCGAGAAACTCACCGCCTTGCTGGCCCTGAGACTGTTTGAGGGTGTAGCTGCCATCGTCAGCCAGCCCCGCCTGCAGTACATCGAGGTTATTGGCCACGCTTGAGACCGACCAACTGGCCATGTCCAGCGCCAGCTCCTTGGCCTGCACAGCTTCAACGAAGGTGTCGAAGGCCTGGCCATAGGCGGTCAAGTCAGCCTCGCTCGCGCTCAATTGCGCGACCCCACGGGCACGCTCGATCAGCCCTTGCAATCCAGTGCGCAAAGCCTCGGCGTCCTCACTGTCGGAGCGCAAGGCAAAGCCCTGTTCGAGCTGGCGCAAGCGCAGCAGGTCGGTATTGAACTGGGTCATCTGGCGCAAGCCATCAAAGCGCTGACCGACGCTGTACAGCGCGAACACGCCAATCGCCGCCACCGCCAGGGTCAGCAACAGGACTAAAGCAAAGCCCAAGCCGAGCTTGCGAGCCATGCCGAGATTGGCCAGAACGCCGTGCTTGGTCACTGCCATCGCCGATTCCCCCTCGCCCTGTCAGGCTTTTCTGAAGGGCAAGAGTGACAATGGGGAGAGGATGCTCACAAGTCCTTGGCGCCAGAATGGTGTCAAATAGCTATGAGTGTGTCGTTTTCAGGCCGCTGAAGGTCGCCCTGCATGCTGAAGGAAGGCTTGGGCACGTTGGTCCTGCCCGTAGGCGACATTGATCCGCAACCAATCACTGGCAGCCCCCTGAACATCAAAGGCGCTGCCCGGCGTGAGCAGTACTGCATGTTCCAGTGCCAGCCGCTCAAGGCTCGCGAAGTCGCGACCCGGCACCCGCGCCCAGACGAACATCCCACCATACGGCTCACAGAACACCTGCCAGCCATAGCCTTCAAGCTGGCCGAGCAACTTGGCCATGTGCTGCCCCAGACGCACGCGCAAACGCTGCACGCTCTTGCGATAGCTGCCATTGGCGAGCATCTGCGCCACCACCTGCTCGGCGAAGCGCGAGTTGCCGATACCACTGACCATTTTCAGCTCGGCCAAACGTGCAATCAGGTCCTCGTCGGCCACCAGATAGCCGACTCGCAGCGAACTGCTGAGGGTTTTGGAGAAACTGGCCAGGTAGATCACCCGCTGCTCGCTGTCGAGGGTAGCCAGGCGGGTGGCCGGACCTTCCTGGAAATCGGCGTAGATATCGTCCTCGATGATCCGCACGTCTCGCTCGCGGGCCACTTCCAGCAGGCGGTAGGCGGCCTTCGGCGTCAGACTGGTGCCGGTCGGATTGTGGTACAGGCTGTTGATGAACAGGCAGCGCGGGCGATGCTCGACCAACAGCTGCTCCAGTGCCTGCAAGTCAGGGCCATGGACGGTACGCGGAACCGGCAGCATGCGTACTTGATGGGCGCGCAGCAGGTTGTACAGGTTGTAATAACCGGGGTTTTCCACCAGTACCGTATCGCCTGGGCGCAGCAGCGTGCGCACCAGCAGATCGAGGCCATGGCTGGCGCCTTGGGTGGTGAGGATGCGTTCGGCACCCGCCGCAATATCCAGCCGCGCCAGACGCTTGTGCAACTGCTGGCGCAGGCTGCTCAGGCCCAACGGCGGGCTGTAGTCGAACAAGTCGGCAGGGTTGCCACGGCTGACCTGGCGAATGGCCTGGGCCAGTTCCTCAGCCGCGCGCCACGCGTTGGGCAACCAGCCGCAGCCGAGCTTGAGCAACTCGTCGTGGCCTTCGCGGAACTGGCGCCAGCTGCCATCCAGCGCCTCTCCCCAGTGTTCGGCGTCGGCTGTTTCCAGGCCCGGCTTGCGCTCGGCAACGAAGAAGCCGGTGCCGTGGCGCGCTTCTAACCAGCCACTGGCGACCAGCCGATCGTAAGCCTCTATCACGCACGACGGGCTGACCTGATGGGTTCGTGCCAAGGCGCGAATCGAGGGTAAGCGCGCACCGGGGCGCAGGCGCTGGTGCTCGATCCAGGCCTGGAGCTGGTCGGTGAGTTGTTGGACCAGGGGGGTGGGGCTGAGGCGATCAAGCTGCAGGTTCATGGCAAGTGTTCGCGGATTTTATGCGAACAGTTAAGCATAAATGGGCTGGGGGTGTGTCTTGTTGGTGGAGCGGCTGGGCATCAGTGTGGCCTGTGCCGGCTCTATCGCGGGGCAAGCCCGCTCCCACGAGGCCGCTGTCATCGACGCCCGTGGGAGCGGGCTTG
>NZ_JAOYTM010000025.1:0-69714 GCF_025847435.2 Pseudomonas sp. BT-42-2 | reverse complement strand
ACCCTTCGGCGCAGCCGAAGGCGCGAGATGTAGATTTGCGCAGCAAATCGTAGGCCGCGCGGGCCCGGAAGGCGCCGGCGCGAAGGGATCCCGCCACGGGCGGGACTGATGGTGGAGCGACAGACCTTTTGGTTACTTTTGGCTGGGCCGGCACACCGGGCGTTTGCCAAAAGTGACCCGCCGTAAGGGCGGAAGGGTGAATCAGCGTCTCCATCGCAAATGGATATACACGCCAATCCCAAAACCATCCCAAAACCACCCAAAAGCCGCAAAAAACTAAGCGCCCTCAGGACTTCTCAAGATTACCCAGAATCCGCGCATGCACCCGCATGCAAATCTCCAGATCCGTCTCATCAACCCCACTAAACAACTCAATCCGCAGCTGGTTGGCAATGGTCTCGATCTGATCGATCAACGGCTTGGCCGGCGGACAGAGCACAATCTTCTTCGCCCGCCGATCCTCCATCACCGCCTGGCGCCGCACCAATCCCTGGCTCTCCAGGCTATCGAGCAAGCGCGCCAGGGTAGGCCCTTCAACGCCGACACTCTGCGCCAGCTCACGCTGGGTCGGAGCCTCTTCGAAACGGGCCAGGTGCAACAGCACCAACCAGCGTGCCTGGGATAGATTGAGCCCGGCCAGGCGCCGGTCCAGCTCGGCGCGCCAGCCGCGGGACATCTGGGCCAGCTGCATGCCGAAGCGATGTTGGTTGTCAGTCAGGGGCATAAACAACTCTATGGATAGAACTAATTATTAGTCAGCTAACCATGCTCCAGCCCTCCAGGCAAGGCTGGCTGAGCCATAAGCGTCCGATAAACGTCAAAAAGCATGACAAAGGTCATCAGTACAGCCCGTTACAGCTCAAACTCCGCAGCCAGCGCCGCACGGATGCAATACAGCACGCCTTCCGGCACCCGCTGGCCGAATTGCGGGGCGATAGCCGACACCGGCGGCAGCTCGCCCTCGCCATCGAGGAAGGCATCCTGCACTTCCATCAGCAAATCCTCAGGCAGGTCCAGGGCCTGATCCAGGCTCAGCTCCTGGCGGCCAATGGCTTCGGCCAGCAGGCTGTAGACGTTCTTTTCACTGCAGTTGAGCTGGCCGGCAATCTGCGCAGGCGTCATACCGGCGCGGGCCAGGCTGACCAACTCGTGACGCAAGTCGAGCACCACCTTCGGTGCCTCGGCGCTCTCGCCGCCGTTGAGCACTTCGAGGAAAGCCTGGCCATAACGCTCCAGCTTGCGGGCGCCGACGCCGCTGACCTGGGCCATGTCGCTGAGGCTGGTGGGTTGGCTGCGCAGCATTTCCAGCAGGGTCGAATCGGGGAAGATGACGTACGGCGGTACGCTGTGCTCTTCGGCCAACTTGCGCCGCAGGGTGCGCAAGGCCTCCCACAGCTCGCGCTCTTCGGCACGCACCAGCTGGCTGGCTGGGCTACCGCCGCTGCTGGAGGATTTGGCCGTAGTCTGCGGCTTGAGGTCGCGGCGCAACTGCAGGTTCACTTCGCCTCGCAGCAGCGGCCGGCAACTGTCGGACAAGCGCAGACCGCCATAGCCCTCCAGATCGATGTCGACCAGGCCACGGGCAACCAGTTGGCGGAACAACGAGCGCCATTCGTTTTCACCGACGGATTTGCCGACACCGAATACCGAAAGCTTTTCGTGGCCAAAATTACGCACCTTCTCGGTGTCCTTGCCCACCAGTACATCGACCAGATGACCCACGCCGTAGCGCTGGCCGGTGCGGAACACCGCCGACAGGGCCTGACGCGCAGGCTCGGTGGCATCCCAGGTCTGCACCTGGTCGACGCAGTTGTCGCAGTGCCCGCAAGGTTGCTCGAGCACCTCGTCGAAATAGGCCAGCAGCGACTGACGACGGCAGCGGGTTTCTTCGCACAGCGCCAGCATGGCATCGAGCTTGTGCTGTTCGATGCGCTTGTGGCGCTCATCGCCTTCGGAGTTCTGCAGCATCTGCTTGAGCATCACCATGTCCTGCAGACCGTAGGCCATCCAGGCATCCGAAGGCAGGCCATCACGGCCGGCACGACCGGTTTCCTGGTAGTAGGCCTCAAGCGACTTGGGCAGATCCAGGTGGGCGACGAAGCGCACGTTGGGCTTATCGATGCCCATGCCGAAAGCAATGGTGGCGACCATGATCAGGCCTTCCTCGTTGAGGAAGCGATGCTGGTTGCTCGAACGGGTCTCGGCAGGCAGGCCGGCGTGATAGGGCAAGGCCGGGAAGCCCTGCTCGCAGAGGAAGGCGGCGGTCTCGTCGACCTTCTTGCGCGACAGGCAGTACACGATACCGGCGTTTCCCCGGCGCTCGCCGAGAAACGCCATCAGCTGCTTGCGGGGCGACTCCTTGGGCACGATGCGGTAGAAAATGTTCGGCCGATCGAAGCTCGACAGGAAGCGCTCGGCACCTTGCAGGTGCAGGCGCTGGACGATCTCCTCGCGGGTGCGCATGTCGGCCGTGGCGGTCAGGGCAATACGCGGTACATGCGGGAACAGCTCGGCCAGTTGGCCCAGTTGCAGATACTCAGGACGAAAATCGTGGCCCCATTGCGAGACGCAGTGGGCCTCATCGATGGCGAACAAGGAGATATCCAGGTCGCGCAAGAAATCCAGCATGCGCGGCTGCACCAGGCGCTCGGGGGCAAGGTAAAGCATCTTCACTTCGCCCCGGCGCAAGCGCCCGGCTAGCTCGCGTTGCTGCTCGGCGCTGAGCGTCGAGTTCAAGGCAGCCGCTGCCACGCCCAGCTCGTCGAGCGTGGCAACCTGGTCGTCCATCAGAGCGATCAGCGGCGAGACCACTACGGTAAGCCCTGGTCGCAGCAGCCCGGGGACCTGGAAACACAGCGACTTGCCGCCACCAGTGGGCATCAGTACCAGCGCATCGCCGCCGTTGGCTACGCATTCGATGATCGCTGCCTGGCGCCCGCGGAAACTGTCGTAGCCGAAGATGTCCTTGAGGACGCGCTGAGCCTGTTCGAGCATTGCTAACTCCGAAATCGCCGTACCATCCTGGACACAGGCTGGACGATAAACCCGCCCTGCACACGTGCGAATGCGTAAGCAGCTTTTGCCAAAGGCCCCGCAAAAGGCTGCTCTGGCTGAAAAATCGCGGATTATACCCCACTGGCTGCTGCGAAAGGACGCTGTGCTGACAGACGTTCCCTTTGCCCCGTCGCGCCAGCAAGGTGCTAGAATTCCATATCGATTATTCCCCAAGGTAGCCCCGTAATGTCCTTCGCCGAGCAACTGACCCGCCTGCAAGCCTTCCTCGACGCCGACGAGCTGCACGAAGAAGCGCTGGACTACGTCGCCGCCCACGGCTACCTGACCGCGCTGTCGATCACTGCCGAAGACGTCCCAGAGCGTGAATGGATCGATGCGCTGTTCGCCGAGGAACCTCATTACACCAGCGATGCCCAGCGCGTCGAAATCGAAGCCACCCTGGTCGCCCTGAAAGCCCATATCGGCCGTCAGCTGGCCAGCGACGATGAATTCGAGCTGCCATGCGATCTGGACCTGACCGAAGAGCCGGACGATTCCGACCTGCGCGGCTGGTGCATCGGCTTCATGGAAGGGGTGTTCCTGCGCGAAGAAGCCTGGTTCGAGAACGCCGAGGAAGAAGTCAGCGAGATGCTGCTGCCGATCATGGTCGGTTCCGGTCTATTCGACGAGCAGCCAGAGTTTGCCGACATTGCCAGCGATGCCAACCTGCAGGACGACATGATCGTGCAGATCCCTGAAGCACTGACTGCGCTGTTCCTGCTGCTGCACGCTCCGGACGAGAAGCCAGCCCTGCTCAAACCGCGTCATCACTGATACAGCCGTGCGCTACCTGCTGCTGGCCATCGGCTGGCTCAGCGTCGCGCTGGGAGTGCTGGGGATCTTCCTGCCGGTGTTGCCTACCACTCCCTTTCTGTTGCTGGCAGCGGCCTGTTTCGCCCGCAGCTCGCCGCGTTTTCATGATTGGTTGATCAACCATCCAACGCTCGGTCCATGGATCCGCGACTACCTCAGCGGTGAAGGGATCCCACTCAAGGGCAAGTTCTACGCCATCGGCCTGATGTGGGCCAGCATCGGCCTGTCGTGCTACCTGGTGCCGCTGTTCTGGGCCAGGGCCTTCATGCTCAGCAGTGCGGTGCTGGTGAGCCTGTACATCCTCAAGCAGAAGACCTTGCGCCGGTCCTGATACTCATCCGTTTCAGTACCGGCCTCATCGCTACGCGTTTGCACTGCGATGAGGCCAGCCCTGCCAATCCGCCTACACGTTATCCACCTTCAACGAGTGATCATTGAGCATGCCGTTGATGATGGTCGCGGTGTCATGCCCCGAGGCGATCAACCCACCCGCCCCCGCCGAGACGCCATAGTGCTGGGCCAGATCGACCCCGGCCAGGTCAATGGTCTGGGTAGGCGTAGCCCCCGCCACACTGCTGACCTCGATGGTCGAGACCACGTTGCTGCCGGTACCACTGACCTTGAAGTGCAGGTAATCATCCAGCGATGCCGCCGTGGCGTTCTCGCCTTGCAGCAACTGCGACAGGTCGAGGTGATCGCTGCCTGGGGTAAAGTCGGTGACCCGATCATGGCCGCTGTCGCCCTTCTGCCAGACGAACGTGTCGTTGCCGCTGCCGCCAGTGAGGATGTCGTCTCCCGGGCCACCAATCAGGATGTCATTGCCCGCCCCACCCTTGAGCACATCATTGCCCAGCCCAGCGCTGAGCAGGTTGTCCGCACCATTGCCGATCAGCGTATCGTGGTAGTCCGAGCCGATCAGGTTTTCGATACTGACCAAGCTATCCAGGCCGCCCCCTCCGGTGTTCTGCTGACCCGCAACGTTCAGATCGACAGTCACCGCACTTGGCGCCGAGGCATAACTGGCCGTGTCGTTACCCGCCCCCCCATTGAGCAGATCATTGCCTGCCCCGCCAATCAACAGGTCGTCGCCATCACCGCCGTATAGGCTGTCGTTGCCCGCCCCCCCTACCAGCACATCGTGTCCATCACCACCGTTAAGGGTGTCGTCGCCGGCGCCCGCCAACAGCACATCATCGCCTGCGGTGCCGTTGACGACACTGCCCGCCTGGTAGGTGATATCCAGCGCAGCCGCGGTCGTGCCCCCGTGGTTGTCGTTGGCCGTGTAGCTGCCGTGATAGACCTCATTCTGGGCATTGGCGTAGTCGATCACCATGCTCAGTTTGTACAGCTCGGCCGCCTTGCTATTGCCAAAGGCGTTCTCGGTATTCACCACGTGGATGCTGTACAGCCCATCGTGGTCGGCGGTGAAGCTGCTGCCATTGGCGACGGTCTGATAACTGCCGCCGCCTTCTTTCCACTCCAGCAGCAGGTTGCCTTGCGGCCGATCGTGATCGAGCTTGAGCGTCTCGCCCTTGCGCAGGCTAACGCTGATCACATCCTCATCGTTGGCGTTGCCGTTACTGATCGAGCCGAGGTAGCCCGCAATCACCAGCGCAGCGGTCATCGAAGCCGAGTTGGCGACGAAGGCGCTGCGCTCGAGCGTCTTGAGCTGATTGGCAGACTTGTTGTCGCTGCCGTCGAACTTGATCGGCTGGCCGCTACCACTGGCAGCGAAACCTGCCCCCTTGTCGGCGAAGCCTGTGTTGAAGGTGATCGGCGCGGCGCTCAAGCGGTCATGATCAGGGTCGCTGTCATTGGCCAGCAGGGCCTCGGCAGGAACGCTGAGGCTAGCACCGGCGATATTGGTGATGATGTGATCATCGCCCGCCACGGGGGCCTGGTTGCTGTTGATCTTGACCACCAGGTTGGCGCTGCCGGTATCGCCATCGTTGTCGCTGACGGTGAAGCCAAACTTCTCGACCTGGCTGCTACCGCTGTCCTTGGGCGGCTTGTAGGTGAACTCGCCAGTGTCCATGTCGACCATCAGCACGCCGCCCAGGGCGGTCTTGATACCGAGGGTATGGGTGGCAGGATCGAACGCCGCCTTGTCCACGCCGCCCACGGCGCTATAACCGCCCTGCCCGGCATTGGCTTTCGGGTCGAAGGTGTAGGTCACGCCATCGACCAACAGCGCCTTGATGAAGCCCCCATCGGCACCGAAATGACCGCCACTGAGCAAGCTGCCGGTGATCGGCGAGCCCTGCACTGTCCCCGTGAGCACTGCACTGAGCTGGCTGAGGTCGGTTACCACCACCGAGTTGGTGTCGGTGTGGCTGGTGCCATCGTAGGCCAGTGGGTTGAGGTTGGTTTCATTGACCCCCGTGCCCATGCCAATGGCGTAGGACTTGATGCCATTGCTATCGAGGAAGTTTTCCCAGCTGGTTTCCCGTACCGGCGTCATCGCATGCCCGGTGGTGGGCTCGCCATCGGAGAAGAAGTAGCTGATGTTCTGCGCACCCAGCAACTTGCCCTCTTTGCCGAATGCCGTCTGCGCGCTGCTGGCGGCGGAATCGTAATAGGTCGAGCCGTCCGCCTTGAGACCGGCGACGATGGCCTTGGCCTGGTCAATCGAGACCCAGACATCGGACTTGACCGAAGCACCGGTGGCGAAGGTGACGATCTGCACCTTGATATCGCCCATGTCATCGTACTTGTCGAGCAAGGCGTTGATCGCTTCCTTGGCCAGATCCAGACGGCTCAGGCCTGGTACACCGGATCTTAAGGTCATGCTGCCGGATACATCGATCACCAGCAGGATGTTGGAGTCCACCTGGCCTGGGGTGATCGAGCGTTCGGCGCAGACGGCCTTGGGCACGTCATCGACGATGTTGATGGCAATGGTGCTGGTGATGCTGTTGCCCAAAGCGTCGGTGGCTTTGTAGGTGAAGGTTTCGCTGATCCGGTTGGCGCCGTCGTCGGCCCCTCCCGGTGTCTTCGGTGCCGAGGTCAGGGTATAGGTGTAGGAGCCATCGGCCTTGAGCAACAATTGCCCGAATTGGCCGGCAGCGTCGCCGACCAGGCTGTAGGTCAGCGGGCCGACACCGCCGCCGACCGAACCGACCAATGTGCCCGAAGCCGTCTCGGCGGTGGAGCCTGGATTACTGCCGGTGACGTTGCCGGCCGCCAGGTCGTTGCCGTCCTTGTTCAGGTCCAGGGCTTTCTCGTACACCGTGACGTCGTTGTCGGCACACGCGACCAGTTTGCTGTCATGCACCTTGATGCTGATGGTGGTGGTGCTCTGGTCACCGTCGGCATCACGAATGGTGTAGACGAAGGTGTCGGTGGCCCCCGCGGGTGCCACGCTATTGGGATTGGCGTGATAGACCGCATTGCCCTTGGCATCCAGGGTCAGGTAGCCATAGTCGCCCTGCACCTGGGTGGCCAGCTGGCCGACCGCCGAGGTCGAAGTGTCGGAGCCGGCACGCACGCCGACCACGTACTTGCCATCCGCCGCAACGTCCGCCCCGATCACATCGTTGTCCAGCACATTGCCAGTGACCGTACCGCCCTCGATCACAGTTGCCGTGTCGCAATGGGCCTTGGGCACATCGTCGACGATGCTGATGACGATGGTGCTGGTGGTGCTGTTGCCGGCCGCGTCTTTCACCTGATAGGTGAAGGTCTCGGTGGTGACATTCGCCCCGTCGTTGGCCGGTACCGGCGACTTGGGCGCCGACGTCAGGGTGTAGGTGTAGGAACCATCGGCGTTGAGCTTGATCTGGCCATACTGGCCTTCGGCATTGCCGACCAGGCTATAGGTCAAGGCACCCACGCCCCCGGTGACGGCGCCGAGCAATGTGCCAGAGGCTGTTTCGCCGGTCGACCCTGGCTGGCTGCCGACGACTGTGCCGGGCGCCAGGTCTTGGCCGTCCTGCTTGAGATCGAGGGCTTTTTCGTAGACCTTCACGTCAGTGTCTTCACAGGCAACCAGCTGGCTGTCGTGGACCTTGATGGTGAGGGTGGTGGTGCTTTCATCACCGTCGGCATCACGGATGGTGTAGACGAAGGAGTCGGTGGCACCGGCCGGCGCCACGCTGTTGGGGTTGGCGTGATAGACCGCATTGCCCTTGGCATCCAGGGTCAGGTAGCCATAGTCGCCCTGCACGTTGGTCGCCAGTTGGCCGACTGCCGAAGTCGAGGTATCGGAGCCGGCGCGTACGCCGACCACGTACTTGCCATCGCTCGGTACATCGGCGCCGATCTTGTCGTTGACCAGCACATTGCCTTCGACCACGCCACCCTCGTAGACACCGACGAAATCGCTGTAGGCCTTGGGCACGTCATCGACGATGCTGACGACAATGGTGCTGGTGGTGGTGTTGCCCAGCGAGTCTTTCACCTGGTAGGTAAAGGATTCGCTCAGGGTATTGGGGCCATCGTTGACATGATTGGGCGAGTTGGGCGCCGATGTCAGGGTATAGGTGTACGAGCCATCGCCATTGAGCTTGATCTGGCCATACTGGCCGACCGCGCTGCCCACCAAGGTATAGGTCAGGGCGCCAACGCCTCCGGTGACCAGGCCCGCCACCGTGCCAGAGGCGGTTTCCGCCGTGGAGGTGGGGTTGCTGCCTTGGACGTTGCCCGCCGCCAGGTCATTACCATCCTTGCTCAGGTCCAGCGCATTTTCGTACACCGTGACCCCACCCTCACCGCCCACCACCCACGAACAGTCGTGCACCTTGATGGTGACAGTGGTGGTGCTTACGTCACCGTCCGCATCGCGAATGGTGTAGACGAAGGTGTCGGTCGCACCGGCTGGAGCCACGCTGTTGGGGTTGGCGTGGTAGACCGCATTGCCCTTGGCATCCAAAGTCAGGTAGCCATAGTCGCCCTGCACCTTGGTTTCCAGCTGGCCAATCGCCGAGGTCGAGGTATCGGAACCGGCGCGCACGCCCACCACATACTTGCCCTCGCCTGGCACGTCGGCACCGATCTTGTCGTTGATCAGCACATTGCCTTCGACCGTACCGCCTTCGTAGACACTGGCAAAATCACTTTGGGCCTTAGGGATGTCATCGACGATGTTCACATCCAGGCTGCCCGTTGCGGTGCTGCCGTCGCTGTCCTTGGCGATCACCGTGAAGCTTTCCTGCAGGCTGTTGGTGCCATCGCCAGGGGCATGGGTCTCGTTGTCGAGCAGGGTGTAGCTGTAGCTCACCACCCCGGTGCTGGGGTTGTAGCCGGTAATGGTCAGGGTGTTGCCAAGGGGGGTGGTGAGCGACTGCGGGAAGCTCACCGGCACACCGCCGCTGACCAAGGTGATGCCGCCAACGCTCAACGTCTGCAGGCCGTCCGGCGCGCTCACGGTGAAGCTGCCGCTTTGGGTCAGCGCACCCTGGTTCGGCGCGCTACCGTCGGCCAGGTTCTTCTCGAACACGGTCAGTTCGCCGCCATTGACCTGCAGCCCACCCAAGGTCACCGGGTCGTTGAAGTTGCTGACGTTCAGGGTCAGGGTGGCGCTGCTGGTATCGCCATCGGCGTCTTTGATGGTGTAGGTGAAAGTCTCCACCCCACTGGCGCCACCTTTGAGGCCTTTGAAGTCCGGATCGTTAGTGTTGAGCGTGTAGGTATAGCTGCCGTCTGCCGCCAGCACCAGGGTGCCGTAGGTGCCGGTGAAGGTGCCGCCGATGATCGGACCACCCGCCACCCGATCAGCGCCTTGCTGGTCATTGACCAGCACATTACCGGTCAGCTCGGTATGCTGCTCGGTCGCGGTAACGGCGTTGGTGTCGTGCTCGGCCTTGGGCACGTCATCGACGATGTTCACGTCCAGCTTGCCGGTGGCGCTGCTGCCGTCGCTGTCCTGGGCGGTGACCGTGAAGCGCTCATGCAGGCTGTTGTTGCCCTGGCCGTTGGCGTGGGCCTCGTTGTCGAGCAAGGTGTAGCTGTAGCTGACGACCCCAGTGCTGGGGTTGTAGCCAGTGATGGTCAGGGTGTTGCCCAGCGCCGTGGTGACTGACTGCGGGAAGCCCACTGCGACCCCACCGCTGACCACCGTGATGCCGCCGACACTCAGGTTCTGCAGGCCATCGGGCGCGGTCACGGTGAAGCTGCCGCTCTGGGTCAAGGCGCTCTGATTCGGCGCGCTGCCATCGCCAAGGTTTTTCTCGAAGACGGTCAGTTCAGCGCCCTGCACATCCAGCCCAGCCAAGGTGACTGGATCGTTGAGGTTGCTGACGTTCAACGTCAGCGTGGCGCTGCTGGTGTCGCCGTCTGCATCCTTGATGGTGTAGGTGAAGGTTTCCTGGCCATTGCCACCGCCCTTTAGACCTTTGAAGTCCGGGTCGTTGGTGTTAAGCGTGTAGGTGTAGCTGCCATCTGCTGCCAGCACCAGGGTGCCGTAGGTGCCGGTGAAGGTGCCAGCGATTACCGGACCACCGGCGACACGGTCGGCGCCCTGCTGGTCGTTGGTCAGGACATTGCCGGTCAGCTCGACATGCTGCTCGGTGGCCGTCACCGCATTGCCGTCGTTGACAGCCTTGGGTACATCGTCACGAATCACCACATCCAGGCTGCCGCTGGCGACGTCACCATCGGTGTCGCTGACCAGCACCGGGAAGTGCTCACCGAGGCTGTTGTTGCCAGCGCCGTTGGCGTGTTGCTCGGCACCGCTGAGGGTGTAGCTGTAGCTCACGACGCCGGTTGCCGGGTTGTAGCCGGTGATAGTCAGGGTATTGCCCAGAGGCGTAGTTATCGACTGACCGACACCCGTGACCGCCCCTGCCGTGACCACGTTGATCCCGCCGACGCTGAGATTGAACACACCGTCAGGCGCCACCACGGTAAAGGTGCCCTGCTGAGTCAGCGCGGCCGGATCGCTGTGCGAGCCCTGGGGCAAGTTGGCTTCATCCAGGATCAGTTCACCGGGGCTGAGGTCCAGCCCTCCCAGGCTGACCGGATGATCTGGCTGGTCGACTGGCGGTGTGGGCGGCAGCGGGCGAGCGATCGAGGTATCGATGTCCAGGTCCCCCAGCTCACGGCTGGCCAACTCCGGAATGCCATTGAAGCCTGCGGTGGGGAAGCCGATCTCGGGGTCGACCTGCCCAGCCACTTCACTGAGCATGACGAAACTGTGCCCGCCCCCCAACGCGCCGGGAGCGCCGCCGGGGTTCTGACCCGCCGCTGGCGCCTCGCCTTCTTCGGTTGGGTCGGCACCCGCTGCGATGGCTTGTTGCAAGCGCTCGACATCAGTCAGCTGTGCCTGGCTCGGTGCTGCATCCTGGCTATGCACTTGAGGCGCGTGGTTGGCCAGCAGATCTGCGCTCATCGTAAGGCTGCTGCCACGGCCCAGGGTCAGCTCTGCACCGTTGTGCAAACGCACGGCGACGGCACCGGCACTGCCGGTCTCCAGCTGCTCACCGGCGAACAAGCGATCGCCCTCCACCAGCAGGCGACGGCTGCCATCACCGTCGACCGCGAATACCTGACCGACCACCTTGCTGACCACACCGATTAATTTAGCCATGCGCGCACGCCTCCCCTGCTGATCGGATTTCGCAGCCAACTGGCGTACCGCAGATCAGGAGAAGCGATGGATGCCGAGCACCCCGTTCGCGTCTGTCTCAACCATGAGATTGGAGCTCTCAGGTGACACGCGAGGCGATAGCAATGATGAACCTTTGCCATCATTGAGCGACAATTTTTTGTCGCCAAATACCGCCTTGATCCCCTTTTCCATTTCGCTTAGCTGCAAAAATTCTGGAACCTTTCACGATGGCCCAAATCTGCTGTTTTCAGCGCGTATTCCGGACCATCTGATAAGAACAATGTCCCGTAATCCTTAGACCGCATAAGTTTTTTTTCGCATATCCATTATGAAAAAATCTTCTTAGCTCGCCCGCTAAATGTTCTTAGCTCTGTTGTAACAAACCTGAGACGGTTTGCTCACTATATTTCGTCATTTTATTGACGAACGCAGGACACATTTAGAGACCAGGGAGATGTACCCCATGCGCGTTCTTACCCCCATCACCAGTGCAATCCTGTTGGCTGCGGCGTGCGCCAACGTTCAGGCGATGTCGCTTAACGAAGCTGTTCAGAACGCCGTGGACCATCACCCGGAAATCAGCTCTTATCGCAACAGTCGCCTGTCTGCCGATGAAGATGTGAAATTTGCCCGTGGGGGGTTTTACCCAAGCGTTGACCTGGTAGCCGGCTACGGCCGCCAGCGCTCCGACAACCTCAACACCCGCGGGCTCAATCCTGACGGTACGCGTAACCACAACAAGGAGACGCTGAACTACACCCAGTCGGAGCTGCGCCTGCGCCAGATGATCTTCGACGGCTTCAACACCGCCAACGAAGTTGGACGCACCGAGGCGGTGGCCAATTCGCGCGCCTACTACACCCAGGCAGTCGCCCAGGACATCGCCTTGCGCACCATCGAGGTGTACCTGGAAGTGCTCAAGCGTCGCGAGCTGGTGACGCTGGCCAAGAACAACCTGCAAGCCCACCTGCGCGTCAACGACCAGATCGGTCTGCGCAGCGAGCGTGGCGTCGGCAGCACCGCTGACCTCGATCAGTCCCGCGCCCGCCGCGCCCTGGCAGAAAACAACCTGGATACCGCCGAAGTCGATCTGGCCGACGCCGAGGCCAACTTCTACAGCGTGGTCGGCCGCGTTCCCGACGAGCTGGAAACGCCCTCCACGATCAAGGTGGAAATGCCTGCCAACCTGGAGGACGCGCGCCGCGGCATGCAAGAGAACAACCCCTATCTGCGTTCTGCCCAGGCCGACGTGAATGCTGCCGAACAACAGTACGAAGTGGCCAAGTCCCCCTTCTATCCACGCCTGGACGCAGTGCTGGCCACCGGCGCCAACAACAACCTGGGCGGTGAGCGCGGCCACAGCAACAATGACTGGCAGGCTGGCGTAGAGCTGAGCTACAACCTGTTCCGTGGCGGCAGCGACAAGGCTCGCCTGCAGTCCGACGCGCACAAGATCAACCAGGCCCTGGACATCCGTAACAATGCCCTGCGCGAGCTGAACGAAAACCTCAGCCTGTCGTGGAACGCCATGAACAATGCGCGCAAGCAAACCCCTACCGCCCGCGAATACGCCGAGACCACCCAGCGCGTGCGGGCGGCCTACCAGGACCAATTTGGCCTGGGCCAACGCACCCTGCTCGATGTGCTGGACAGCGAGAACGAGCTGTACAACGCCAACCGGCGCTACACCGAAGTGCGCTACACCGAGGAGTATTCGATGTACCGGGTGCTGGCGACCATGGGTGAACTGCTGAGCAAGCAGCGCATCTCGCTGCCTCCCGAAGCCATTGCCAAGAGCGAAGTACGCAGTGAGGCCAGGTTGCCCGAGATGCGTTAGGCGTTCAGGGAGCTACGTTCGGACGGAGCCGTACCCCCTCCAAATGCGGCAGGAGTAGGCCATCGTGACCAGTATGCAAACACCCCAGCCGCGTCTGGACGTCGATGATCCGTTGCTCGATGGCCTGCTGATCCTGTGCAAACTGCATGGCTGCCCGGCCAGCCGCGCCAGCCTGTGCAGCGGCCTGCCCCTGGCCGAGCAGCGCCTGGGCCAGGAGCTGCTACCACGGGCCGCCGCCCGCGCCGGCTTGCAGGCGCGCGTGCTGACGCGCGAACTGTCGGCGATCTCGGCGCTGAACTTGCCCGTCCTGCTGTTGCTCAACGATGGCCGCAGCGCTGTGCTGCAGCGCTGGGGCGAGGATGGCCGAGCGCTGATCCTGCCCTGTGAAGCTGAAGGCGGCGAGCAATGGGTCGAGCGCCAGGTGCTGGAGCAGGCCTACTGCGGCCAGGCCCTGTTTGCCCGGCCGCGGCATACCTTGGAAAACCTGCGCACGCCGCTGATGCCACGAGTCGATGCCTGGTTCCGCGATACCTTGCGCCATTCGCGCTGGTTGTACAGTGATGCGTTGCTAGCCAGCCTGCTGATCAACCTGCTGGGCCTGATGGTACCGCTGTTCGTCATGCAGACGTACGATCGGGTGGTGCCCAACCAGGCTATCTCGACCCTCTGGGTGCTGGTCGCCGGCTTGTTCATCGGCACCGCATTTGAAATGGTCCTGCGCATGGTCCGCGCCCACCTGCTCGACCAGGCCGGCAAGAAGACCGACCTAATCCTCTCCGCCACTCTGTTCGAACGCATCACCGGCATGTCGATGAAAGCCCGCCCAGCGACCATCGGCGGCTTTGCCCAGAGCATTCACGACTTCCAGGGCCTGCGTGAATTCCTCACGGCGGTGACCCTGACCAGCATCATCGACCTGCCGTTCGTGGCGCTGATGCTGGTGGTGATCGGCCTGCTCGGTGGCTGGCTGGTAGTGATTCCGTTGGTGGCGTTTCCGCTGGCAGTGGGCTTTGCCCTGTTCATCCAGATACGCCTGCGCGACACGGTGGAGAAAAGCCTGAGCCTGGGCGCGGTACGCCAGGCCCTGCTGATCGAGACCCTCGGCGGCCTGGAAACCCTCAAGGCCTGCGGCGCCGAGAGCGAGCGTCAGTACCACTGGGAGCACACCAACGGCGCCATCGCCCGGCTTGATGCACACGCGCGCAACCTGTCTTCGCTGGCCAGTAACGGCACCCTGTTCATCCAGCAGTTCTGCGGCATGGCGACCATCGTTGCGGGGGTCTACAGCATCATTGCCGGCAATCTCAGCGTCGGCGCCCTGGTCGCCAGCTATATGCTCGGCAGCCGGGTGTTGGCGCCGCTGGGGCAGATCGCCGGGCTGATCACTCGCTATCAGCAAGCCCAGCTGACCATGCGCAGCACCGACGCGCTCATGGCCCTGCCGCAGGAACGCCAGCTGGACCAGCAGGCGTTGGACCACACCACGCTCCAGGGCGGCATCGGCGTCAGCCATGTGACCTTCCGCTACCCCGGGCAAACCGCCGCCGCCCTCAACGACGTCAACCTGACCGTGCAACCGGGCGAGCGCATCGGCATCATCGGCCGCAGCGGCTCGGGCAAGAGCACCCTGGGGCGATTGTTGATGGGCTTTCATCACCCGGACGAAGGCCAGGTATTACTGGACAACCTCGACCTGCGTCAGCTGGACATCGCCGACCTGCGCAGCCAGATTGGCTATGTCGCCCACGACCTGCCGCTGCTGGCTGGCAGCCTGCGCGATAACCTGACCCTCGGCGCGCGGCATGTCAGCGACGCGCGCATGCTGGAGGTCGCCGAGCTGACGGGCGTCAGCGAACTGGCCCGGCAACACCCGCAAGGGTTCGACCGGCCAGTGGGTGAGCGCGGCCAACTGCTCTCTGGCGGCCAACGCCAGGCGGTACTGCTGGCCAGGGCTCTGCTGCTGGAGCCGCCGATCCTGATCCTCGACGAGCCGACCAGCCACATGGACAACAGCGGCGAAGAGCAACTGCGCCAGCGCCTGCTGCAATGGGTACCGGGCAAAACCGTGCTGCTGGTCACCCACCGCACCTCGATGCTCAGCCTGGTGGACCGGCTACTGGTGTTGGACAACGGCAAGATCGTCGCCGACGGACCGAAGGATGCGGTCATCGACGCCCTGCGCAAAGGTCGCATCGGCGCGGCCCTGTAGACGTCTTCGAGGAGTAGGTCCATGTCCATCATGCGCAGTTATTTGCAGGGCACCGGCAAGAGCGCCGAGCGCGACTACATGCCGGAGCTTGCCGGCGCCACCTTGCAGGACGCGCCGCGCCTGTCACGCCTGACCGTATGGCTGGCCGCCGCGCTACTATTGGTGGCGCTGACCTGGGCCAGCTTCGCCGTGCTCGATGAGGTCACAGTCGGCGAAGGCAAGGCCATTCCCTCGAGCAAGGTGCAGGTGATCCAGAACCTGGAAGGCGGCATCGTCACCGAGATCTTCGTCCGCGAGGGCCAGATGGTCGATAAAGGCGCGACGCTGCTGCGCCTGGACGACACCCGTTTTCGCTCCAACAAGGGTGAAAGCGAGGCCGATCGCTATGCATTGACGGCGCAGGTCGAGCGCTTGTCGGCGGAGGCTGAAGGCCGCCCGTTCGAGCTGTCGGACGAAGTGCGCGCCAAAGCGCCACAAGTCGCCGAGGATGAAACCGCCTTGTATCAATCGCGCCAGCGGCGCCTGGCCAGCGAGAAGCAGACGCTCAATGAGCAACTGCGGCAGAAGACCCAGGAGCTTGCCGAGTTCCGCTCCAAGGTCGACCAGTACCGCTCTGCCCTGGGCTTGCTCCAGCAGGAGCTGAACATGTCCTCGCCGCTGGTGGGCACTGGGGCGATTTCCCCGGTGGAAATCCTGCGCCTGAAACAGCGCACAGTCGAAGCCCGCGGCCAGCTCAATGCCACCAGCTTGGCCATCCCACGTGCCGAGGCAGCGGTGGCGGAGATCAAGAGCAAGATCCAGGAGTCGGATGCGACCTTCCGCTCCGAGGCGGCCAAGGAGCTCAACGATAAACGCACGGAGCTGTCGAAGATTGCCGCGACCAGCATCGCCATCGATGACCGGGTCAACCGCACAACGGTGGTGTCGCCGGTACGCGGGATCGTCAAGCTCCTGAAGGTCAATACCATAGGTGGCGTGGTGCAGCCGGGCAGCGATCTGGTGGAGGTCGTGCCGATCGAGGATAACCTGCTGATCGAAGCCAAGGTGCGCCCGCAGGATGTCGCGTTCCTGCATCCGGGGCAGACGGCGATGGTCAAGTTCAGTGCCTATGACTACACCATCTATGGCGGGCTGAAGGCCAAGCTTGAGCTGATTGGCGCGGACACGGTTACCGATGACAAGGGCAATGCGTTTTATCTGATCCAGGTGCGTACGGACAAGAACCACCTGGGCGGGGACAACAAGCCGTTGCTGATCATCCCCGGGATGGTGGCGACGGTGGACATCATCACTGGGCAGAAGAGTGTGTTGGATTATCTGTTGAAGCCGGTGCTCAAGGCGCGGACTGAGGCTATGAGGGAGCGTTGAAGGGTTCTGAAGTCGCGAAGTGAGTGGCGGCGCCTGGGCTGGCCTTATCTGCCGATAGTGGCGGTTCTGTGAATATTCCGGCCTCTTCGCCGGCAAGCTGAACTGGTCAATTTATTTTGGGGGGCGCCATCATTGCGCCCGTAGAAGGTGTCCAAAATCATTAGGCCAGATCAGCTTGCCCCGCGATCTGCCGCAACGCGGCAGAGCCTGAATTCGCGGCGTCTTTGCACTATGTGATATCGGGTACAGGAGCGCTTTGCACTCTATCGCGGGGCAAGCCCGCTCTCACAAAAATTTTCGTACAGCGCCTAAACAAAGTGCGCGATCAGGCGCAAACACGCAGCTCGTCTCAACCATAAAGTATCTTGCAAAAGTTACGCCTATAGGGCTTGCCAATCATTGCCAAAGGGTAGCGTTGAGGGCGGTCTCGATGGAGACCAAACACCGGGGTCGGGTGAATACCTCGTCAAATCATTAAAGAAGTTTGGCAAAACGGCACTCTGGTCAAGTAGCACTCCCGCCGCAGCCATGCTTTCGACTTTCTCCCGAGGCAAACTTCTTACTTGCCTATAATTCACGAAGCCTCCAACGGTGTTAGTTACCATTGTGTCCACTGCACTGTGGCAAAAAGCAGCGATAGTATGGTTAGGGCCATTCAATATTGGAGCCATTTCCCTTTCCATCATTGGACGATAGGGTCCAATACCCTCTATCCGCGTATACATAGCCACGTTCAACACTTCAAAATCCGCATAATCTTTGTATTTATGGGCAACTTCTAAATCCGCCGCAAAAAATTCAGGCATCTCCTGAGTCTTATATTTATCAGCCATAGGATTCGGCTGCAAGACGCCGTTATGATCAGGCATGAACTTATACTGCCGCTGACCATAAGGATTACCATGTGTGCCGGTAAGTATAGTAATTCTAGGTCTACTACCTTCACTCCCGGCTATAATCCTGTGTATTGTGTGCTCAGTGACGCCACTGTTGGTGGTCATCGGCGTCATCCATACCATACCACCGGCTGCGTTGCGCTTGGGCTGCATCATTGCGTTCATCATTTTCTGATACTCCGGATCTTCGGACCCCAGTTTGAATGTCACAAAACTTGGATCTCCCCCGCGCAGTGCATTCCCATCTAGGTATTCTGTAGATCTTGAAAAACGCGACATTCGGAACTTGCCAAAGGCTTTAACAACCCTCGCTCGTACGTTACGCACTATCTTGAAAGCTGCCTTGAGACCTTTGAGAGCTTTGACTCCAACAATATCGGCGAAGCTAGCAATTGTCGCCGCCCACCCCAGCTTTTCTGCCAACTCTGGGTTACTACGCTGGACTGCCACCTTGGCGATTTCAAACCCGGCGTAGGCAAACGTCGACGCGTACATCATCCATTTCGCCACCCCGAGCATCTGCGCCCCCACAGCCGGTGCGCTTGCCAATGTCATCACGACGTGGCCGATCGGCTCCAATGTGGCAGAAAGGCTTGGATTGCTCTGACGCAAGGCCATACCCGTTGCCGTGATTCCTGCGCCAACGGCCAGTCCAACCATGAGTATCCCAACCACAGCTGGAGCGAGTAATCCCGCTGACCCGATAATTGCTGCAGCTGAAATCGCTACCATCACCCCCAGCATTACCCACTCCCCAACACTCGCTGCCTGCGGTGGTGGTGGTTTGGTAGCCTCGATCAGGTCATCGAGATAGGCGAGGTTACTGGCCGCATCGCGACGGCTAATCATGATATGACCGCTGGGGTCGTGCCAATTGACTGGGTCGCCTTCGGCGCAGTAAGCGCGATCATTCAAACCACCAGCACCGAAGGGACTCCAGTCATCTGGTTGATAGAAAACTTTGTGCCCTGGGTCATAAACCCGGTAGCCATTGCCCAAGTGATAACGACCCGTCACCGGATCTGCTCGCTGGCCGTTGTAACCCAGGCCGGCTTTCAGGGCATTCATGCTGTCTAGAGGAGCCTCCCCCCAGGGTGTGAAGCTTACAGAATTGCGCTGCCAGTTGCCGTGGGCGTCCTGTGAGTACTCATCACCACCGCCGTTTTGCGGATCGGTCAAGGTGAACAGCACTTGATCACCCAGCGCAATTGCAAAGCCCGCTTCGTCATCAAGGGTCACCCGCTTGATTACCGTGCCCTGTGTGTCCAGCCAGGTTTCCGCGCACACACGACCGTTGGCGTAGCTCAGAATACGACGCTGCTGGGTAGCGGCAATGTACTGAGCAATCAACTGATCGGCTTCATCGTACTCATAATAGGTCAGCGGCAACGTCTGACCTTTCGCGGTTACCGAGCGAAGCTTACCGGTCTCGCTATAGGCCAGTGTTTGTTCGTGCTCATTGGTTGTGAGGTTGCCGTTACCGTCGTAAGCCAAAGCGACCAACTTCTGCTCGCTCTTGGTCGTGCCTTCAAGCTTATGGCTTTTAAACTGGGTACGGCGGGTCGGGTGCTGGGCATCCGTGTACTCGTAACTCTGCTCGACCGTGCTTCCATCCACACGCAAGGTCGTGCAACTGCTCATATTGCCGAGCACATCGTAGGTATAGATCTGCTCATTGATAGTTTTACCAGCAGCATCCTTGACTTCATTGCCGTCGGTGGCAACGACTGTCCACTTCTGCAGCTCATCGGTACCAGTGACCGTGGTGTTGTAGGTAAATGTCTCTATGCGGGCGTGCTCAGCGGCTCCGTCTCGATAAAGTGTTTTGCTCAACAACTGGTTGGCCGCCGACCAAGTCTGGTGATAGCGGGCCTTTACCTGCCCGCCCACACGGTATATGCGCTCGGACTCACGGCCTAAGGCATCGTAGCTGAAGGCAACACTCATTCGTTGCCCGTTACGCATGTCTTGCACCATCACTGAGGCGCATTGGCCCAAAGCTGTGTACTGGTAGCGATACTCCAGCGAGCCACGGCGCACGCGGCTCCGACGCCCTTGAAGGTTGCTCCACGCTTCACTGCTTCCCCCGCTTGCGTGCCGTACAGAAATCAGTTGCCCACGCAACGACCGCAACGCTTGTTGACGCTGCAGCGTCCTATGCACCGTACGGTCGAAACGCCAGGTGCCCAACAATAACGGCGACAACAACTGGCTAGTGACTTGGCTTTGCTGGGTGCCTAGCGCCTTGCGCTCGCCAGCTATTCCACGGGTCAAGGCGGAATATTTGAATGTAATCAGGGCAGTTCCCAACCCAGTCTCTCCAGCTTTCTGGGTGTACCAGCAGACCGCATCGCCGTTTAGTTCCTTCGGGTAAACGGCTGAACCATCGGGCTGACGGACCTTACCCGCGTTCAGCGTGCTCTTCTTGCTGGCATCAGCTCCACGCACAAAAGCCTGCACTACGTCACCCTGATTGCCATTGCCCACCATTGACCGGCTGCCAAGTACTTTTTCGCTCCCTTGGGCAGCCGTTACACTGACCTTGACCGGCACTGAACTTAAACCCTGATACTCCCATTTCACTACTGAGCCATCTGGGCGTTTAATGCTTTCCTTGCGTGCTAACTCATCCCAGGCAATTTCCCACTCCCGCTGCTTGGGGCTGCCACTGGCGCATGGGATAGTTTGCTTTACACAGGTGACTTGGCCTTTGGCATTGAGCGTCTCGACGGTTTTGATACCCGCCCCTCGAGTAGTTTTTTCGCCCCCTGTCCAGCTTGCTCGGGCTAGGGTAACGCTACCGTCCTTGAGGTTGGTCTGCTCATGCTCGTGAGTGAACTGTGCGGCTCCCGCGTACAGTCCCAGCACTGACTGGGTCTTGCGGGAGACCGCACCCGTTGCGTTGTCAGTCACGACCTTGCCAGTGCGGTCTATCTGCCAATAGCAGTCTTTCAGGTTCTGCGGGGGCGTAACCTGCGGACTACCTACGCGCAGCCCACCCGGCAGATAATCATAGGCCTCCTGCCAGTTCAGGCGGCTATCACTACCCCAACAGACTTCCTCCAGTAGGCAATAATTCGCGTCGGTGTGATCGTTGCCCGGCTCGCGTTGCAGTTCCCGGCGCACGACGCGTTGCAAGCCGTCGTACAATACTCTGCTGTGACGGCCCGTGGCATCTGACAACCTGACCTGAGTACCAGCGACGGTCTGCTGATAGCCTACGGTCTGCGTATGTTTCACGTTGAGCTTCGACACATCCCCACTGTCGAACGCGGCCTGGTCGAACTCATAGGTCGTGCTGCTCAGGCCACGACCGCGGCTGTCATAGGCATGGCAAATAAAGCTGGTGGGCTTACCCTGCCCATCCTGCTGGCTTTCGCGCAGCACACGGCCAGTGCGTACAGAGACAATATGCTGCAGCAGCACCGCCTCGCCGTCACCTACAGCCAACCTGGCGGTTTGGCGCAGCTTGTTGGTGCCAGGTTGCTCGCCCTTATACAGGGCCTCGGTCATGGCTTGGGTGTTGCGTGCAGTTTTATCATCTTTGTACCAAGTGGTGACCGTGCGCGTGGTACTGCGGATGGCGCCCTTGACCTCGTTGTAGGCGATCTGTGCCAGCGAAACACTCAAACCCTTGCGCTCAGCTTTTTTCGCAAGCTTCAAGATAGCGTCTTGTTTCCAATCGCCCACCGGCTCGATGCCCTCAAGGGTAAGTACCGTATCAGGCAGCAATATGCCATTGTCATCCCGATTACCGCTGATATAGCCAAACAAGGTCAGGACCGGGTCCGATTTGTTTTCAGCCGAAAACTTTATGTACTCATACTGCGCGCACAACGGTAATAGCGCACCCGGCCCCTTGGGCAAATGGGGGCACGTAAGCTTCACCGCTTCGGCCAATGTCCTGCCGTCGGCCAGTGTAAGTCCGGTAACGACGGCACTTACGTCCGGTACCTGTTGCGTAATAGGTATTTTTGTAACTACCGGGTCCTGGTAGTACCACGCCTGCGCGGTCATTCCATCATCGGTGGTAAAAAGGCTCGGCTCGAAGCGGCCTTTTATGTACTCCACACAGTTGGTCTCAGTCTGGGTCTTCTCAAGCGCTTTGCGGGCATCACTCATGACTGCTGCTCCGGAAGTTGCAAGGTAGTGAGGTCTTCGACGGTGACGGTGGTAGATACCTGCAGTGCTCGAGCCAACGGTTTGAGCTCCGCTGGATAGTCGGCAGTATTCTGCTGATAGCGGTACTGACTGGTCCGACGCTGTTGGCCTGGTACCTCCTCGATAATGCGATCAAGCAATGAGCCGCCTTCGTCACAGACGGAGTACTCCCAGCGGGTAAATGGTTCCGCGTCGGCATCAACACCCTCGTTCAAGATCGGGGTTCTCATGGCTGACAATACATAGTCGTAACCCGACCATTTCCATGCGTTGATGATGTTTGGTTGGTTTGCCCCTGGGGTTATCGTATGCAGACTGACGCGAGGTAACAGCCTTTCACTGCTCGCTCCGTACTTGACTGCCTCTACCGAACCGTCTTCTTCCGCCACGCTGGTGAGCACGCGATCCAGCGCGACATCCCTTGAATAGCCAAACTGCACGCGTTGATCGACAGTGCCACCGTCCACATCACGGTATCGTGTTAAGGTCTTCAGTAAGCAATCTTCGATATCCAGGACGATCGTGCATTTCTCATCGCTGTCTGGCCAAAGGGTAAAGGTAGTTTTGTCGGGGCCCTCAAGCACAGGCTTATCAGCCTGGCTGGCATTCAGCAGTACGGTGTCTCCATCCTTGATATTTTTCAGCCGCACGTGCCCTCCTACCCCCTGCCACTCGAGTGTGAGTGTGTCACCGTGGGCTGAAGCTATGCTTGATGTGGTTAAAAGCAATGCTGGACGGGTGAGGTTTTCCAGCGTCTGAGTGAACTGGGCGCGCATACGTGCCATGGCAGCAGCCTGTTCGGCTTGAGCGCGCTCAACCTCGAGTTGCTGTTTGAACTCGCCCTCCGGCCGCCCCGCGCGCTCCCACAAGGCGTAATCGTATTTTTTAATCAGCGCTTTAAATTCTGTTACAGCCGCCGTTGCCGCTGCAGATACAGGCACACCTGCAGTCAATTCTCCCCCGAACAACCCGAACGCCGGCCCAAATAGCGCAAACAACCCTGGGTTCAACTTCTGATCAGGCTTGGGCTCCGATTGTTTGAGAAATGCCATAACCTTCTCGCCAAAAGATTTAAGGTAGGCGCTACCGCTCTCTTCATCATCATGATCGTCAGGCTTGCTGATCACTTCCTTACGGCCATCCGGAAACTCCAGGGTCAACCGGGTTAGACGGTCCTCACTGCCTTGCGCATCGGTAATGGTAAAGCCGACGCGCTGTACCTTGTTCTTCGTGTTCGCAATCAGGGTTCTGATTTCTTTCAGGGTCAGCTGTACTGTACGGCCCGTGCTCAGGGTCAACTGCCGCTCGCGGTTGTCAAAGGACGAAAAACGAAACGCCCAACCGTCTCCCAGCGCACTTTCATTGGCCCGACGGGCGGAATAATGCAACGACAGGTCAATAACAGGGCCCCGCCCCGTCAACCCTTGCAATGTGCAAATGGGGTAATGGGCGTGGAACAGCCCCGTTCGCTCGTCAACACCATTGGTGCTTGCGCCGGTGGTATCGTAGAGCTGAGAGCCATGGGTTGAGGCGTAATCAGCACAGAGCGTGTCGGGCGGAGAATACTTCGGTGCCGTAGGTAAGATAACGGGGTTAAGCCCCACGCACTGCCAGATTTTTTCCGCTGTTACATAACCATTCCAGATTTCTGGGTGAGTGTGCGCCGAACCATTCGGCCGATGTATCTCGAACAATACCTGGTCAGCATGTGCCTCAGCAAAATTAAAACAATAGCCCGACGCCAAAGAAGGAGGAGCAATCACTGAAGCCAACTGCAGGCAGCCATGACGCTGTACCGTGACCGCCACAGAGCGCCCGGACACGTTAACCACCGTTAATTTTTCTGGCTTATCTTCAAAACTCACCGAGCATGAAGCACTTCCATTTTCAATCAGATTCATCTTGCAGGGGAACGCATATTTACGGAACGTCTTGTACAGCGTTACTTCGTCTATACGCCCCCGAAAACCAAGATCGTCAAACATCCAGTCACGTTCTAACTCGAGCTGACTTTCCACATAGTCATAGCCATTCATTGAGAGATACTTCCACGCCGCCTTCGACTCAAACAGCTTCCACAACACGTCATTCGGCAGAAAAATATTGGGCGAGAGAAATGGCATCCCCCTCCTTCTCAAATCACGATCTTCACCATGTTCATAAACTGGAGTTTTGAAAACCTCATAATCCTGCAATAGCCCACTACGCCCGCCTAACCCATGGTGAAAGTCTGCACCTTCGTGCTTAAGAAAATTAAGCTGCACTACTTTCCGATAGAATTTTCTCATCATGTTACTTATTTCGTCTGACTCTGAGCCTTTGGCGTTGGGCGCCAGCGTCGCCAAGAGATCCTCATAAATACCCTTAGGCAATTTATTCTCCCTATTACGAACAACACCACTCGCACAGAGAAGAAACACACCCAAAATCTGATTGCGCACTTCAGCCGTTGTTACTGCACCTCTCACCCTTGGAAGTTGCACGTTCGCACTCAACGTTTTGCATCCAAACTGCATCAACACATCCGCACTAGCGTCCAACCAAAATGCAAGGGAAGACACTGAAACTTCCCGCCCCTCCTCCACCACGGGACACGTCGCACTGCCAAAACTACAGGCTATACCGACGGCAATCATTTCAGCTTCGAGGAATGCCTGAAGGCTCTCCACCCAACTCGACAAATAGTTACAATCTTCACTTTTTACCAAGATAAAGCTACAGCTGTGAGCCACATTTCCGCTTCGACGATCACGCAGTTCAAGGTGCAACTCGGTATCTACATTGCTCTGGGATTCAAGCATTGTGTGTAGCGTTATTGCTGTATTTTGATCCTGCACTTGCGGAGTAGCGGGTACCCAATGGGTGGCACCTCCCAATGGTTCGCTCATCCAGATCCGCAGCGGTACTCCAGCCTGCCACCACTGATGGGTGGTGGCATTCTCAGCCCGCTCTTTGTTTAAATCCCCCACCTTTCCGAGGTGAATATAGCCAGCGAGCAGGGACTGCTTCAGCACTTGACTCAATGCTAGAGGCCACGCCGCCTCCGCGGTTTCATTAGCCTTCGGCGTGAACTTGAACGGCGAGCCCGGCAATGGCACTCCGGACACATCATCGTGCACGTTCAAACAAATGGTTTTTCCTGCGGTCAATGATCCCTTTGCTGCAAAACCATCCAACGCATACCACATTAATGGCTCAATCGTGACACTCAGGTTCGACCCTTGAGGAACCCACAAGGCATTCGCTTCAATGGCCGACTTGATGGTGATTTTGTCGTTCTCCAGCACCCCAGCCCGAAGTAGATTAGAACGTTCATTGATCACACTACACACGTGCTTCTGCTGAGCGCCGGCTTCCGTGTGCGTGGGGTCACAGGTGACTATGTGAGACTCGTGCAGGTACTGGCTGGATCGGTCACGGACTTGAATACAAATGCGCTCAACCCAAGAGGGGAAACTGTCAGGCACATAGCCTGCAATGACCTGATTGGCGACAAACGGCGCATTCGTATACATACGCGCTAGCGGTTCGAATACCCAGATCCGGTCAAATTGGGCACGCGCGGACTCTTCGGCAGCGCAATAACTGATACTATCAACACCCTTATCAGCAATGAGGACACCGTCTTTACTCAAGTGCCCTGCCTGTAACAGTGTGGAGCCTTCAACCAAAGTGGTATCGGCATTAATTGCAGCGACCAGCGCCTTTGGCCATACTGATTTTTCCCGATTATCTTTCGTGGCTGTAAGTTCGACAGACTTCAAAACGCGCCCATCCAAGTGAGCGACCGCCCAAACCCGGACTTTTTCACCTATCACCAAGTCCCGGTCTGCGAGCAAGTAACCAGGACTCGTCCATTGGCACGAACCACTTCCGAGCGTCATGCTATCGAAACCGGTCATATCAGGGAGTGTATCAGGAGCCCGCAAATACGCTGCCCCCGCCAGTTCCCACCAGGACTCCAGTGGCGGAATTGTTAAGCTGGCGGAATTATGTTCTGGAATCTCTGGAGGCTTGGGCTTAGGTAAACCATGAACCTTGCTGACATCAGTAATTTTTTCGGGTGCAATTTGCAATATTTTTTTTAATAACTCATCACTCCCCAATGCTGCAGACCTTACGATTAACCACTGACACACTGGCAGTGAGTCCGGATAACCTAAGACAGCACCCTCTCCATACCCCCCACCTCTGTAACCGTCACCCGGCTCAATGTAAATTTCCCCGTCATAGGATTGCGTCAATGAAAAAACTTCGAAACCCGCAGGAGCCTCATCCAGGAACAAATGCTGCTCTTCAACTGAAGGAACTGTAATATCTTCCAACCCTGCATAATACTGTGCAGCAATACTGGTTTTATCTAAAAGACTCCAACCCGTCGCGCTTGATATCCGCCCATTTGTCGACAGCAGTTTCAATACAGCTTCTTGGCTCGCACCCTCATCTACGAGGACCAACATCTCTTCGGTCGCCTGGGCCACTGCTCGTTTGACCAAAGCGTCCACGACCTCAGGATCTCCCCAAATTGCCTCTTTCTTACTTGAAAATACGGCAATTTTCCGAACACCTTCATAGCCGCTAGCGAGTACTAGGTCCGAACCCGACAGAATGCAAGGCACACTTAACGCTTCACGCCGTTTTTTCAATGCTGCATCAGCCTCTTCGATAGGCTCTTTACGCGTAAACGGAATTATAAAATTAAAACGCGGGTCGTCCGCCTTTGGTTTCAGGCCGTCTGACCCAGCATAGGGCCCCTTAGTGATAAACCTCACGCCTTCCTCAAGTACCTCCAAAATGTAGAGCGTTGAGCCACCGTCAGAGGTTACACAATCACCTCTTTTGAACCCGAGAAGCTCCAACATTTCTTTACTGTACATAGAGACTCCTGGGCCCCACGCAGCGACCATAACGCCGCCGAGACCAATTAGACGACCGAGAAAAATCGTATTGATTCACGTCATTGCTGAATAGGATTGCTCCAAAGCCTCGCATGCAGTGAACACGTTAACCACTGACAAAAATGACAGTTGACCAACTGGAAGAACCTAGGTTTTGTACGAAAAGTATGGTCATCCATCGTTGTGGGAGCGGGCTTGCCCCGCGAACTGCCGCAACGCGGCAGCAAAGTCTGAATTTGCGGCGTCTTTGCACTATTTGAACCCACGTCAGAGGTAGGCCCCGAGCCAGTGATCGACGGATGCTTGATGGCGTACTGTGGGTGCTCTGTTCGGGTGCTGCGTGGCAGGATAGCGGTCAGCTACGAATGGCTGCTAACGACCCAAAGCTGCCCTTCACGACGTTCCGCAATCGGCCTAAAGCTGCCTGTTCGTAACGGGAGAAAGCTTCCGGAATTGGATGCCTGAAAGCGCATGATTACCCACTCGCACTGTAGGTACTATGACATGCCCTCAATTCATACCCTGAATGCTCGCGGCAACGTTCTCCTCCCTGTAATGCCCGCTCCCACAGGCTCACCGCCAGCCGGAACAACCGCGCGGTATCTGTGGCAGGTGTGGTGGGTGATCTGGCCTTTTCGCGGGCAAGCTGGCCAACACAAAAGAAAAATTCAAACCTTGGCTGTGGCTTCTGCGAGAGCGCAGCGATTCGCCCGCTCTTGATCTTCGTGCGCGCAGTTTCGGACGACGCAAATTCGCGACTTCAGGAGGCTGAGCAGAGGTGCCTGTAGGGCCAGGTGCGCCAGCACCCTTCGGCGTAGCCGAAGGCGCGAGATGTAGATTTGCGTAGCAAATCGTAGGCCGCACGGGCCCGGAAGGCGCCGGCGCGAAGGGATCCCGCCACGGGCGGGACTGATGGTGGAGCGCAGACTTTTTTGGTTACTTTTGGCTGGGCCGGCACAAGAAACCCAGAACCTCACCCCCCCCCGTGATTACGCTCAAACGTCTCCCGCCCCATAGCCCTGATCTGCCCCTCGATCAACGCCTCAAACGGCCGCAACAACTGATCAAAACACCCCGGTGCCTCCAACACATTGAGCCCCTGCACCACCGCCTCCAACGTAGACAGAGCCCCTGCCTCGGGCGCCTTGCGCAAACGATACCGCGAAGGCAAAACCTGCCCCAGCGTCACCCGCGGCAACTGCGCCAACAACGGATTGAGGTACAAAAGCTTACGCGCCTTACGCCACGTCCCATCCGGCACAATCAGCATAAAGGGCAATTCACATCCCTCCTGCGCATACCCCACCAAGGCCTGTGCCTGCTCCCCCGGAAACAACAGCACCGGCCGATACCCAGGCGTCGCAAATAACTGATCAAGATCGGCAAACACTTCGCCCACCCGCAACTCGGCATTGACTAACCCCAGGGTCGCCAAACGGGCGGTATTGAGGGCATGCAAACGCTCACTCGGATGCTGCAACACCACCACGCGAGTACGGCTCTGAAGATGGGGAATCAACGGGCAAAGACAATGATCTTGCGCACGCAGGCAGCGTTCGCAGCGGGGTCTGGACATCGGGTTCTCCTGGCTCAGGCAATTTTGCCACAGCCACCCGAAAAAAAGCCCACATCCCTGTGGGAGAGACGATCACGCGCTATCGGTTGAAACGTTCAGCCAGGCTGTGCAGATATTCGGCCATGCGCTCAAGGTCCTGGCTGATTTCAGCCCCCTGCTTGGCCTGCCCCGCACTCTGGTCGCACAAGTGCGCGATGCGGGTTATCTGCTGATTGATGTCCTCGGCCACATGGCTTTGCTGCTCCGAAGCTGTCGCCATCTGCTGGCTCATGCCGGTGATACGGCTGACCGCCTGGGCAATGCCTGACAATGCCTCACGCACCGCCTCGACACTGTGCACGCTGTCGCGCGAGATCTGCTCGCCGCGATTGGCGGTGGACACCGCGCGCTCAGCCCCCGCGCGCAGGCTGGCAATGATGTGGTGGATCTCATCGGTGGAGGCCCGGGTGCGCTGCGCCAACGAGCGCACCTCATCGGCGACCACGGCAAACCCGCGACCCTGCTCGCCCGCCCGCGCCGCCTCGATCGCGGCATTGAGCGCCAGCAGGTTGGTCTGCTCGGCAATCGAGGTGATCACATCGACCACGCTGCCAATCGACTGGGTCTGCTCGGCCAAGGCATTCACGGCCTGGCCGATGTCGTTGACCGCCTCGCTCATGCTGCCCATCGCCTGCAAGCTCTGCTGCGCCAGGTCGCTGCCTTGCTGAGCCAGCTGATCGGCGTCGCTGGCCGCATGGGCGGTGCTTTGCACGTTGTGAGTGACTTGCTGGATGGTCGCGGCCATTTGTGCAATGGCGGTGGCCGACTGATCGGTCTCGCTGCGCTGGCGATCGAGCATCTGCGCCTGGGCATCCGACAGGTCCGCCGACTGCGCAGCGCGCGACTTGACCCCGACGCCGGCATCGACCAGGCGAGTCAGCGCTGTCTGCAAACGCGCTTCTTCGCTGATGATGGCCAGGTCCAACTGGCCATGCAGACCGGGATTATCACTGTAGGTCAAGGCCACGAGAGGGCTGGTGAAGGCTTTGGGATGCTCATCGAGGGTGCGCTGGATGGCCCGATTGTGCCGATGCTCGATCAAATACCAAGCGCACAATTGGCTGGCCATCAGCACCGCCAGCGCGGCATAGGGCTGCAGCCACAGGTAGCCGGCCGCCGACACCAGCCCCGCGCCGATCAGCGGCCAGCCCTGGCCCAACCCATGGCCTAATCGCGCCGCCCAGGAGACTGCACTGCGACCGTTACGCAGGCGTGCATAAAGCGCCTCGGCACGGTGGATCTGCTCACGACTAGGCACCGAGCGCACCGATTCGTAGCCGCTGATCCGGCCGTTTTCATAGATCGCCGTGACATAGGCGCTAACCCAATAGAAGTCGCCGTTCTTGGAGCGGTTCTTGACCACTCCCATCCACGGTTTGCCCTGTTTGATGGTTTCCCACATATGACCGAAAACTGACGGCGGCATGTCCGGGTGACGCACCAGGTTGTGGGTCTGCCCGACCAATTCGTCGTAGGTGAAACCGCTGATCGCCACGAATGCGTCATTGCAATAGGTAATGCGGCTGTTGAGGTCGGTGGTGGAAATCAGCCGCTGCTCGCTGGAGAAGGTTCTTTCATGCTCGGTGACGGGCAAATTCATGCGCATCGGGGCAGTCCTTGCTTGTGTAGATGATGGGAATTTTCATCAAAGCAAGTAGAGGTTTAGCAGAGCGCCAGCATGAAAGCGGTCAACTTTTTGTAGGAAATTATCCCTGTCAGACGGAATGTCCTAAATGCGGTATTGCCTAGCCAACATTGAGCTGGCTTTTGAGCAGGTCACGGAAGGTCTGGATCAATGGCTCACGGCTGCGCCCCCGGCGGATGATCAGCGAGAAGGGTGCCTGATAACCGAAGGTAGCCGGCGATAGTACCCGCAGATCCCCTTTATCGACCCAGGCCTGGGCGTAATGCTCAGGCAAATAGCCGATGTAGGCGCCGGAGAGAATCAGGATCAGCTGCGCTTCCATGCTTTCAACGGTTGCCGCGCTGTGCTTGAAGCCATGCCGGGCCAGCTCGGCCTGGCTCCAGTAACCCCGGCCGACCATGCGCTGCTGGGTCACCACCGGTTCGGGAATGCGCCGTTCGACGAACAATGGGTGCCGGCTACTGCAGTACAGCCAGTGCTGTTCGCGATACAACGGCTGATAGACCAGGCCACTCATGCGCGAAGAGAAGGCACCGATGGCCAGGTCCAGACGGTTGTCCTGCACGCCCAGTTGCAGTTCGTAGGGGCTGGAGACCGACAAGTGCAGATGCACCGCCGGATGCTCCTGGCTATAGGCGCCAATGGCCTCGGCCAGGGGCAAGGCGCGATCGCCGACAGTTGAGTCGATCACCCCCAGGTTGAGGGTCCCGCGCAGCTCGCCCTTGAGCGCTGCCGCGTATTGCTCGAAACCGTCCATTTCCGCGAGCAGACGCAAGGTCTCCTGATGAAACAGCTCACCCTTGCTGGTCAGGCTGAAGCCTCCGCGCCCGCGGTGGCAAAGGACGATGCCCAAGGAACTCTCGAGCTGGCTCATGTAGGTGCTGATCGCCGAGGTCGACAGGTTCAGCTCGCGCTGGGCATTGGCGAACCCCTGGTGGCGTACCACGCTGACGAAGATGCGTAGCAGTTTCAGATCGGGCAGGGTCGAGGCCATGGTGCAGCGGTTCCGCAGGCTGGAAATGGCCAAAGTCTAACCCGAGCCAGGGTTATTAGTTCAGAAATTCCTGAACTAAGTATTTGCCGGTAGCGATTCTTTCCGCGCACTACCTTGCGCAGACTTGGCCGAAATGTCCCTGCCCGCCGGCACGCTCGCGCCAGCCAGGCGCGCCGCGGAACAGGTTCGAACAAACATAACAATCGACCGACTGATGAGGCCCACCGTGGACAAGACTCTTCACCAACCACTGGGCGGCAACGAAATGCCGCGTTTCGGCGGCATCGCCACCATGCTTCGCCTGCCCCACCTGCAAAGCGCCGAAGGCCTGGATGCCGCGTTCGTCGGCGTGCCCCTGGATATCGGCACCTCGCTGCGCTCGGGCACCCGCTTCGGCCCCCGGCAGATCCGCGCCGAGTCGGTCATGATCCGCCCCTACAACATGGCCACCGGTGCCGCGCCCTTCGACTCGCTGTCGATCGCCGATATTGGCGATGTGGCGATCAATACCTTCAACCTGCTCGACGCCGTGCGCATCATCGAAGAAGCCTACGACAACATTGTCGAGCATAATGTCATCCCGCTGACCCTCGGTGGCGACCACACCATCACCCTGCCGATCCTGCGCGCCCTGCATAAAAAGCACGGCAAGATCGGCCTGGTGCACATCGATGCCCACGCCGACGTCAACGATCACATGTTCGGCGAGAAGATCGCCCATGGCACCACCTTCCGCCGCGCAGTGGAAGAAGGCCTGCTCGATTGCGATCGCGTGGTGCAGATCGGCCTGCGCGCCCAGGGCTATACCGCCGACGACTTCAACTGGAGCCGTCGCCAGGGTTTCCGTGTGGTTCAGGCCGAAGAGTGCTGGCACAAGTCGCTGGAGCCATTGATGGCTGAAGTGCGCGAGAAAGTAGGTGGTGGCCCGGTGTACCTGTCGTTCGACATCGACGGCATCGACCCGGCCTGGGCCCCTGGCACTGGCACCCCGGAAATCGGTGGCCTGACCACCATCCAGGCGATGGAGATCATACGTGGCTGCCATGGCCTGGACCTGATTGGCTGCGACCTGGTCGAGGTTTCGCCGCCCTATGACACCACCGGCAACACCTCGTTGCTCGGCGCCAACCTGCTGTTCGAGATGCTCTGCGTACTGCCAGGTGTCGTACGTCGCTGACGTGTCAGCGACTGGAGCAAGATGAGCGGTTTACCCGGGAGCGGGCTTGCCCCGCGATCGCTATCGCGAAACAAGCCCGCTTGCGCGTGACCCAGGCAGGAGCCATGAAGAGGGGCCGGTGAGGCCCGCCAATACAAGACAAGACCGCCGGGCGCCGTGCACCT
The DNA here is from genome assembly GCF_025847435.2 of Pseudomonas sp. BT-42-2. Classification (NCBI taxonomy): domain Bacteria; kingdom Pseudomonadati; phylum Pseudomonadota; class Gammaproteobacteria; order Pseudomonadales; family Pseudomonadaceae; genus Pseudomonas; species Pseudomonas sp. BT-42-2. The sequence goes on along the minus strand of NZ_JAOYTM010000025.1, from coordinate 37,337 downwards.
GCCCGGACGGTCGATCTCGCCATAATAAAGATAATCGGGAGACCCCCAATGGCCTTGGACATCATCGTAGTACTGATCTATGCCGCCGGCATGCTCGCGCTTGGCTGGTACGGCATGCGGCGGGCAAAAACCCACGAAGACTACCTAGTAGCCGGACGCAATCTCGGCCCGACCCTGTACATGGGCACCATGGCCACCACGGTGCTGGGTGGTGCTTCGACCGTCGGCACCGTGCGCCTGGGCTACGTCCATGGTATCTCCGGATTCTGGCTGTGCGCGGCACTGGGCCTGGGAATCATCGCGCTGAACCTATTCCTCGCCAAACCCTTGCTGCGCCTGCGTATCTTCACCGTCACCCAGGTGCTTGAGCGGCGCTACAACCCCATGGCGCGCCAAGCCAGTGCGGTCATCATGCTGGCCTACGCGCTGATGATCGGCGTCACCTCGACCCTGGCCATGGGCACGGTATTGCAGGTCCTGCTCGACCTGCCGTTCTGGCTGTCGCTGCTGCTCGGTGGCGGCGTGGTGGTGGTGTACTCGACCATTGGCGGCATGTGGTCGCTGACCCTCACCGATATCGTCCAGTTCGTGATCAAGACCGTCGGCCTGATGTTCATCCTGCTGCCGGTGTGCCTGTACAAGGTCGGTGGCTGGGATCAACTGGTGGCACAGCTGCCGGCGGCCAGCTTCAGCTGGACCACCATCGGCTGGGACACCATCATCACCTACTTCCTGATCTACTTCTTCGGCATCCTCATCGGCCAGGACATCTGGCAGCGGGTGTTCACCGCCCGTGACGAAAAGGTCTGCCAGCGCGCCGGTACCACCGCCGGTATCTACTGCGTGCTGTACGGTTTGGCCTGCGCCCTGATCGGCATGGCCGCCCACGTGCTGATGCCGGACCTGGCCAACCCGAACAACGCCTTCGCGGCGATGATCAAGACCACCCTGCCCGATGGCATCCGTGGCCTGCTGATGGCGGCCGCCCTGGCGGCGATGATGTCGACGGCCAGCGCCGGCTTGCTGGCGGCCTCCACCACCATCACCGAAGACCTGCTGCCCAAGTTGCGTGGCGGCAAGCAGTCGAGCCTGGGGGTCAGCCGCCTGTTCACCTTGCTCACCGGCCTGGTAGTGCTGGGCATCGCCTTGGCAGTGAACGATGTGATCAGCGCGCTGACCCTGGCTTACAACCTGCTGGTCGGCGGTATGCTGGTGCCGCTGATCGGGGCGATCTTCTGGAAGCGTGCGACCACCGCAGGGGCGATCGCCAGCATGTCGCTGGGCTTTGCCACCGCGCTGCTGTTCATGTTCAAGGATGGTCTGGATGCCAATACGCCGATCTACTACAGCCTGGCGATTGGTCTGCTGAGCTTTGTGCTGGTCAGCCTGCTGTCGCGTCGCCCGATGGCCGCGGTGAACCTAGCCTGATCATTATTGGGCTGTCCGGCAGCCCAATCGGTTGAAACGAAAAGGCCGCTGCATCTGATCGATGCCGCGGCCTTTGTCATGTCAACGGCGACGAGGTTGGCGCTTGCGCTGCTCTTCGTCGGTGGGAATCGGCACCGGCTGCAGCGGTGGCGGAATCAGGCCCAAGGCGACAGCCAGGTCGTGGAGCCAGTTGAACAGTGGTTTTTTCATAGAGCCCCCTTCACGGGTCAGCCTCACGGCAAAATCGATTCTGCGATGTTTCATACAGATCATAGTCCGATGTCCTGCATTACGCATTCGCCTAATCGTATAGATAGGGACGATTTTGACCCGGATCAAGCGGTCGCGGGGCGTTCCGACGGTCGGTCAACTGTTTCGCCTTGTTGCAGATCGATCCACGCCTGCAAATTTGCCCCACACATACCCTGGCGCCACATCAACCAGGTTACGGCCTGATCGAAGGGTGCTTGCAGCCGGTGGACGCGAATCTGCTCACGTCCTGGCAGGCTGTCGAGCATCGATTGCGCCATCAACGCCACCCCTGCCCCGGCAATGACACAGGCCAGCATGCTCTGGTAGGACTCGATTTCCATGACCCGGCCCATCGGCGTGTGGGCGTGGGCGTACCAGGCTTCCAGGCGCATCCGGTAGGAGCAGCCCTGGCGGAAGGTGAACACCGCCCGTCCTGCCACATCCCGGGCGCTGTGCACCGGGGGGTGCTCTGGGCTGGTGATCAGTACCAAGACTTCTTCGCACAGTGGCACGCCATCGAGCCCTGCCAGGTTGGGCGGCCCATCGACCAAGGCGGCATCCAAGCGGTGGCTCATCAGCCCTTCCAGCAGATCGCCGCTAGGGGCGGCCTGTACCTGCAGGTTTACCGCTGGGTAAGTCTGGTGATAGCGGGCCAGCAACGGCGGCAGATGCGTCGCCGCCGTGCTGTACATCGTGCCCAGGACGAAGTCCCCTGCGGGTTGACCGCCCTGAACTGCCGCCACCGCTTGGTCGTGCAGGGTCGACAAGCGGTTGGCGTAGTCGAGCAGCACCTTTCCGGCTGGCGACAACTGCAAGCGCTGGCGCTCACGCAAGAACAGCTCAACACCCAACTGCTCCTCCAGCTGTCGCAGCCGCGTCGACAGGTTCGACGGCACGCGGTGCAAGCGCTCGGCGGCACGAGTAAGCGAACCTTCTTCGGCCACAGCCTGGAAGATGCGCAGTTGACTGAACTCCATGACATTCTCCATAACAGAACAACTTCATCATCATTATTCAATTTTATTGAAAGTCAATCCGCCTTACCTTGCCACTCATCGACTCACACCTGGCAGGAGCATCCTCATGTCGCCGCTCGTACAACTACTGGCCAGTGCCGTGGCCCTGATGATGGCCATGGGCATCGGCCGCTTCGCCCTGACCCCACAACTGCCCAGCCTGATCGCTGAAGGGCAATTCGACCTGACTGCCGCTGGCCTTGTCGGCGCCGCCAACTACCTGGGCTATTTCCTCGGCGCGGTGGACGCCATGTTCGCTCGCCAGCCTGGCCAAGTACGCCTACGGCTGCATGCTGGCCTGTGGCTGTGCGTGGTGTTGACCCTCGCCTCGTGGATAGCCAATGGTTTCTGGAGCCATCTGCTGCTGCGCTTTGGCACTGGCGTTGCCAGCGCCTGGGTGCTGGTGATGATTACCAGCCTCACACAACAGCTGGCAGCCGCTCATGGCACACCGCGACTGGGCGCCCTGGTGTTCGCGGGGCCTGGTGTGGGCATTGCGCTGACCGGGCTGCTGGCGCTGGGGGCACACCTGCTGGGGATGGACTCGGCAGGCTTGTGGCTGGTCTATGCAGTGGCCGCGCTGGTCATGTTGCTTACAGTGCGACCGTGGTTGCCAAGGGCGCTGGCGCCTGCACCAGCAGCGGTCGCACGTTCGGTGCCGAGCCCCGGCATCGCCCGCCTGGGGCTGGTGTATGGGCTTTATGGGGTGGGGTATATCTTGCCGGCCACATTTCTCTCGCAGATGGCCAACCAGCGTTTTCACGGGCATTGGCTGGCCGACCTGTTCTGGCCAGCGTTTGGCCTGGCTGCCGCGTTGGGCGTGGTACTGGTGAGTGTGCGCCGACCTGGGCGGACTACCGGCTGGCTGGCCGCAACCCTTTGGCTGCAAGGCCTAGGCGTGCTGGCCTGCCTGCTGGGTGATGGGTTTGGCCTGGCCCTGGGGGTGGTGCTGTGTGGAGGGCCGTTTCTGGCCTGCATGCAATTGGTCATGCAGCGCTCGCGGGAGCAGGCCCCGCATGCCACGCAGCGCAATGCCGGACTATTGACCGCGTGCTTCGCGCTCGGCCAATTGAGTGGGCCGCTGCTGGCAGCGCTGAGCAATCACTACAGTGGTAGCCTGCAACCTGCGCTGGTGTTGGCCGCCAGCGGACTTGGACTGGCCGGCGCCCTGCTAGTGACCAGCCGCAGCGCAGCGCAGGTTTGTCAGACGAGCACTAGCACGGCCTGAACGTGCCTGGGCGTTTTTGCCGGCCTCGTCGCGGGGCAAGCCCGCTCCCACGCAACCCGGTGTTGGCCAACGTGGGAGCGGGCTTGCCCCGCGATCAGCAGCTCAGATGACTACTTAGCCAACCACCTTGCGCAACTGCTTACGCACCCAGGGCTCAGCACTGACCAGGATCACCCCGCACAACACCATCACCGCCCCGAGGACAAAGTTCACACTCAGCGGCTCCCCCAACAGCAGCACGCCAAAGGTCACCCCAAACAACGGCGTTATGAAGGAGAACACCGCCAGGTTCGAAGCCAGATACTTGCGTAACAACCAGAACCAGGTCAGGTAGCTGACGAACGAAACCACAATCCCCTGGAACAACACGCTGCCCATCGCCAGTGGGGTCAACGTAACCCTACCGATCTGCCCGCTCATCAGCGCAATCAGCAACAGCCCGACAAAGCCCACCATCAGCTGATAAAACAGGGTCAAGGTCGCCGGCGCTTCCGACAGCCGCGAGCCGCGCACCACCACCGTAGTCGCGCCCCAGGCCAAACCCGCCAGCACCCCAAAGGCATCGCCTAGAAGCGTGCGGCCATCGATTTGATCGAGCTGCAAGCCGCCAGCGAAGGCTGTAGCGATCCCGGCAAACGACAGCAAGATACCCAACCACTGCAAAAGCCGCAGCCGCTCGCTGGGCAGCATGAAATGCAGGCCGAGTGCGGTGAACACCGGGGCGGTGTAGAGAAACACCGACATGTGCGCAGCCGAGGTCAACTTCAGCCCCTCGGCAATGAATAGAAATTCCAGGCCAAACAGTGCGCCAGCCAGCAATCCCGCCCGCCAGGTACTGCCCACCTGGCCCCAGCCACCACGCCAGCAGATCAAGATACCGACCAACAGCGCAGCGATACCGGAACGGAAAGCCGCCTGCATCACCGGGGCGATATCAACGGCGGCCCATTTGATCATCACCTGCTGGCTGCCCCAGATCAGGCACAGACCAAGCATCAGTTGCAGGGCGAAAGCGTCGGGGTTCTTGCGGGCCGCACTCATGGGCGGGCCCCTTGTACATTCGATGGCATGGGCAAGGCTCGGCAGAGAAAATGGATCCAGTGCCGATTATCGGGTTCGCGACGCCGCCGTTACCAGCCTAAATTGCGCCGCCAGCAATCTGCGCCTTGGCCGATACGTGCTCGAAGGTGTTTTCGTCCAGCGGATCTTCCTGCTCATCCAGCACCTGACGCGGGTGCTCGAAGCCAGGAATGCTGCTGTCGATCAAACTGAGCAAGCGCGAGCCACGCTCGGTGAGCACGAAGTTCTCGCCATTGCCGCCATCCTCTGCCGGTCGAGATTCAATGAAGCCGCGCTCGAAGAGGATCTTCTCGTACTCGCACGCGCGGGTCTTCAGATGATCCAGATCGCCCACCGGCTGGCCTTGGGCGGCCAGCGCCGCGGCGTGTTGCTCGGCGTAGGGGCGTGGCGTAAAGCTGTGATCAGCGCCATTTTGCACTTCGTGCAGCAAGCGTTGGATCAGGTCCCAGTCGTAGCTGCTCATGGAGGTTGGCTCCTGCTGTGAACGGATGGGGTACACAGCTTGGGACCGGCATGGGGCTGCAAGCGTTCCGATGGAAGTTCAACGATGGCGCTGCTGAGCCTGCATATACTGGCGCAACAACTGATTTATACGCGTCTGGTAGCCCGTGCCCTGCTCCTTGAACCAGGCCAATACATCGGCATCAAGACGGATCGTCACGGCCTGTTTGGCTGGAACCCGCAGCTCAGCCTGGCGAAAAAAATCATCACCTAACTCGGCAATGTCTGAAGTGTCGATCTGCTGATCGTCTTGTTGAGCCAGGCGGCTCCAATCAGTTTTGGAAGACTTGGTCATAACGTTTTGCCTCTTGTCTGGTCGCCTTTCGCGCAGAGATGATCCGGATTACATCTGCCTGCCGCTCGGTATACACGACCACCCCGACCAGCGCCTGCAGCCAGCCTAAGCCGATCCAGCGCTCCTCACCATAGGCCTGCCGATCATCGCGCAACAGCAGCATGGGGTGCTGGAACATATCCGGCACATCGCTGAAGTCGATACGCGCTTGCGGATGTTTATCTGATTCTTGGCTTCGTCCCACTCAAAACGCATGGGACTGCCTGTATTTACTTTTGTACATACACAATACTCCCTATAAGCCAGCGAGCCTAGAAGAAGCATCAGCAGATCAACAGAGGTTAAGTGCAGCAAACAGGGCATTTAGGAAGCGGATTACAAGCAAAAGAGATTCGACCAGGCACTTTCCCCAGGTGAACTTTCCTCCCCGTCATAGCCTCAACCGATTACTTGCTGACCGAGGCTCATCTTATGAAGACCCTGCACCGAGTCACCCTGCTTGCCAGCCTGTGCTTCGCCCTGCCCAGCTGGGCCTGCACACTGGAGGAGGCAACCGCAAAACGCGAAGAACTGGCCAAGTTGGTGTCGCAACTGACCGAGCAGAACCCGCAAAAGGCCAAGGAGATCAACGACGAGCTTCAGGGCATGGACCTGGCGACAGAAAGCAAGGATCTACCTGACAAGTGCCAGTTGATCGACCGCAGGCTACAGGAGCTCAAGGTCGCGGAGAAAAAAGCGGAGTGAGGTGATCGCAGCGAGGGGCAAGGCGCCGGTCCGTCCTAGGCAAAGCCAGGGCAGACCGGTAGTTGCCTGGAGAACGCCTTACTCAGCCTTCGGCGCGCGCTTTTTCAGCGGCGCCATGCCATCGGAGCTGGTCAGCGGTGCGTTTGGCCGTGGCTTGGCGGTGGGCTTGCGCTTGGCAGCGGCCTTCTTGTCGCCGGTTTTCTTGTCGACTTTCTTTTTCTTGACGCCGGCAGCCTTGCCGGAAGCCTTGACCTTCTTCGGCCCGCTGTAGGTGCCTTTGACCTCCTTGATCACTCGGCGCTCGAACTGCTGCTTGAGGTAGCGTTCGATGCTCGACATCAAGTTCCAGTCGTTGTGGGTGATCAGCGAGATCGCCAGACCTTCGCCACCAGCCCGGCCAGTACGGCCAATGCGGTGCACATATTCGTCGCCACTACGCGGCATGTCGAAGTTGATCACCAGGTCCAGACCGTCGATGTCCAGGCCACGTGCCGCCACGTCAGTGGCGACCAGCACCTTGGAGCCACCCTGCTTGAAGCGCTCGATGGCCAGCTTGCGGTCCTTCTGGTCCTTCTCGCCGTGCAGCACGAAGGCTTTGACATCCTTGGCCACCAGATGACCATAGACGCGGTCAGCCAGGGCGCGGGTATTGGTGAAAATGATCGCCTTCTGGAAGGTCTCGTTGTCCAGCAGCCACTGAACGATCTTCTCTTTGTGCTGGTCGTGGTCGGCGGTGATGATCTGCTGACGAGTGCCTTCGGCCAACTGCGAGACGCTGTTGAGCATCAGGTGCTCAGGGTTTTTCAGCACTTTGCCAATGATGTCGCGCAGCGCTGCGCCGCCGGTGGTGGCGGAGAACAGCAGGGTCTGCTCGCGGTTCTCGCACTCTTTGCACAGGCGCTCCATGTCTTCGGCAAAGCCCATGTCGAGCATGCGGTCAGCCTCATCCAGCACCATGACCTGAACGTGGGAGAGGTCGAGGTTGCCCGCGTTCAGATGCTCGAGCAGGCGGCCTGGGGTGCCAATCAGCACGTCCGGCACCTTGCGCAGCAGCGCAGCCTGTTCCTTGAAGTCTTCGCCGCCAGTGACCAGGCCCGACTTGATGTAGGTGAACTGGGAGAACAGCTGCACCTGTTTCAAGGTCTGCTGGGCCAGTTCGCGGGTCGGCAGCAGGATCAACGCACGGATTTCAACGCGCGGGCCACCCAGGTCAGCCAGGCGGTTGAGCATCGGCAGGACGAAAGCTGCGGTCTTGCCGCTGCCGGTCTGCGCCGTCACCCGCAGGTCACGCCCTTGCAACGCCAGGGGGATGGCCGCCGCCTGCACCGGAGTCGGCTCGACAAAGTTCAGCTCGGCCACGGCTTTGAGCAGGCGTTCATGCAGGGCGAATTGGGAAAACACGGGGACAACCTCGGGCAAGTACGTAAATTCAGTTGCATAGGGTAACGTTTTCCGCCGCCATAACCGAATTTTCTTTTAGCAACTTTTGGCCGATCCGCGCTCTAATCGTGCCTCGTTCCGCAACATAGACCGCTGTAACGCTCATGGACATTCAACGACTCTGGCACGACACCCTCGACCTCTGGGGCACCCTAGACCAACATCCGCTGCTGCATTCTGCCCTGGGCCTGGCGGTACTGCTGCTGATCTCCCTAGTACTCGGTCGCCTGGCGCGCTTCCTGGTGCTGCACACCAGCCGCCTGCTGGCCCGTCAACAAGCGCTGAAGTGGCTCGACGACCTGCGCCACAACAAGGTGTTTCATCGCCTGGCGCAGACCACCCCTTCGCTGATCATCCAGTTCGGCCTGAAGCTGGTCCCGGAACTTGGCAACACCGCCCAGCACTTTCTCGGCAATGTTGCCCTGGCGTTCACCCTGCTGTTCATGACCCTGGCGGTTTCATGCCTGCTCGATGCCCTGCTGGACATCTACGCCCGCACCGAGCATGCCCGCACCCGCTCGATCAAGGGCTATGTGCAGTTGGCCAAGATGGTCCTGTGGGTGCTCAGCGTCATCGTCATCATCGCCACTCTGATCGACCGCTCGCCGCTGTTACTGCTATCGGGCCTGGGCGCCATGTCGGCGGTGCTGCTGTTGGTGTACAAGGACACCTTGCTGTCATTCGTGGCCAGCGTACAGCTGACCAGCAATGACATGCTCCACGTCGGCGACTGGATCGAAATGCCTCAAGTCGGCGCTGACGGCGATGTGGTGGACATCACCCTGCACACGGTCAAGGTGCAGAACTTCGACAAGACCATCGTTTCCATCCCGACCTGGCGCCTGATGAGCGAGTCGTTCCGCAACTGGCGCGGCATGCAGCAGTCTGGTGGGCGACGGATCAAGCGCAGCCTGTTCATCGATGCTGCCGGTGTCCGCTTCTTGACCCGCGAGGAAGAACAGCGCCTGACCCAGGTACGCTTGCTCGGTGATTACCTGGCCAGCAAGCGCCAGGAACTGCAGAACTGGAACGAAGCGCTGGGACCCGTAGCCGAGTTGTCGGCTAACCGGCGGCGGCTGACCAACATCGGTACTTTCCGTGCGTTTGCCCTGGCCTATTTGCAGAACCATCCTGACGTGCAGCAAAGCATGACCTGCATGGTGCGGCAGATGCAGACCACCGCTGAGGGCGTGCCCTTGGAGATCTACTGCTTCACCCGCACCACGGCCTGGGCTGATTACGAGCGCATCCAGGGTGATATCTTCGATTATCTGCTGGCCGTGCTGCCGGAGTTTGGCCTGAGTCTGTACCAGCAGCCGAGCGGCAATGACATGCGTGCAGGGCTCGCCGCCCGAGCGCCAGTTGAAACGCAGGCGCAGCGCCTTACACAAACCGCAGAGGCCTGAAGAACCAAAGGCGCCGAACAGGCGCCTTTTTTACAGGCAGTGTCTTGATCAGGTGGAGGTCTGCTGCGAGCGAGCAGTCCGATTGCCGCCCAAGCGACTGAGCCACACCGAGGCCAGAATTACCGCGCCGCCAATGAACAATCGCCCCAGCGGCTCGTGCTGATTCCAGATCAGCAAATTGAGCAGCAGCCCGACCGGCACATGCAGGTTGTTCATCACCGCCAAAGTCGCGCCAGAAACCAGGCAGGCGCCCTTGTTCCACCAGTACAAGCCCAGCGCAGTCGGACACAGGCCCAGGAACAGCAACACCAGCCACTGCACATCGGTGCTCGGCAGGTGCTGGGCATTGCCAAACAGCAGGAACGCCGGCAACACCACGATCAACGCGCCCAGGTAGAAATAGCCAAACCGCTTGTAATGCGGCAGATCGCTTGGGTGACGGGCAACCAGGTGACGGTACAGCACCTGGCCGGCGGCATAGGTGAAGTTGGCCAATTGCAGCAACAGGAAGCCGATGAAGAAGTCGCCGCTGATGCTGTCCATACGGATCACCGCGGCACCCGCGACCGCGACCAGTGCAGCGAGCAGCGCCCAAGGGTTGAAGCGGCGGTTCAGCGCATCTTCGATAAGGGTCACGTGCAGCGGCGTGAGAATGGTGAACAGCAACACTTCCGGCACGGTCAGCACGCGGAAACTCAAGTACAGGCAGACGTAGGTGATGCCGTACTGCAACGCACCGATCAACAGCATCGAGCGCATGAAGCGCGGTTCGACCTGACGCCAGCGGGTGAGCGGCAGGAACACCAGGCCGGCCAACACCACCCGCGCCAAGACCGCGAAATAGCTGTCGACATGCCCGGCCAGGTATTCGCCGATCAGGCTGAAGGAAAACGCCTGGATCAGCGCGACGATAATCAGGTAGCCCATGGTGCTCTCTCGTAAATCAAGGCGGCGACCTTAGCCGGTTGGCAAAAACCGATCAACTTGGCGTAGCGCCCTGAGCGCGGGGCAAGCCCGCTCCCACGGGTAGGGCTGACGGCGCAATACACGTGGGAGCGGGCTTGCCCCGCGATCAGGGCGGACCAGGCGCTAGAAAAACTCCAGGCATAAAAAAGCCCGACCATCATATGGCCGGGCAGGCACACCCAAGGAGCAACAGGTGTCAGGGTTGGGAATTGGTCGGTACTCAGGCCACCGCAGCCAGCTTGGCCTTGGCCTGATTCAGCCCCTTCTCGTGGAAGTCGCCGCTCATGTTCAGGCCTTCGGCATGAATGAAAGTCACGTCATGGATACCAATGAAGGCCATGACCTGGCGCAGGTACGGTTCCTGATGGTCGCTGGTGGCGCCGGCATGGATACCACCGCGGGCAGTCAGGACAATGACACGCTTGCCCGTCAGCAGCCCCTGTGGACCGGTCGGGGTGTACTTGAAGGTGATACCGGCGCGCAGTACATGATCGAGCCAAGCCTTGAGCGTGCTCGGGATGGTGAAGTTGTACATCGGGGCAGCCATCACCAGTACATCGGCGGCCAGCAGTTCATCGGTCAATTCGTTGGAACGCTCCAGGGCTTCGCGCTCGATCTGTGAGCGTTGATCCTCAGGCTTCATCCAGCCACCCAGCAGGTTGGCGTCCAGGTGCGGCACTGGAGTCACCGCCAAGTCACGCACATTGATGTCGTCGGCCGGATGCGCCGCTTGCCATTGGGCAATGAAATCTCGGGTCAATTGACGCGAAACGGAGTCCTGCTGGCGGGCGCTGCTTTCGATGATCAATACGCGGGACATGGGTGCCTCCATCGGCAAATAGGGTGCGATTCGATGGAGGAAAGATTAAGGGTTGACCTATCGATAAAAAAGCGTAAAAAGTGGGTTCAATCTATCGACTAATCCGTTTTATTCCGGTTTACAGCTCAAACCGATCCGCAGCTTGATGATCTGCCGGTTGAACTTGGCGGTAACGTCCACGCTTTGCTTGGCCGGCACATTGACCCGACGCACCCGTGGCGCTTCCGGGCCATTGCGGAAAGTGACCTTGCACGACGCCGCAACCTCACCATAGTTGTTCAGCGAGATGCTGCCGATGTCGTAGGCCGTGTCGTAGGCGGTGTAGTCGACCTTGACCCCGGTCACCTGCTTGTCGACATCGATGGGATATGCCATGGCGGTAAGGGGCAGGCACAGCAGTAATGCCACACAACTTTTCTTCATAGAGCGCTCTCCTTGAAAGAGCGCAGCTTAGGACAACAGGAGCTGAAGATGAAAGCGCCGCGCGTAACCCTGGATCAGTGGCGAACCCTGCAGGCAGTGGTCGATCACGGAGGGTTTGCCCAGGCCGCCGAGGCCCTGCACCGCTCACAATCGTCGGTCAGCTACACAGTGGCACGCATGCAGGAGCAACTTGGCGTGCCGTTGCTGCGCATCGACGGGCGCAAAGCCGTGCTGACCGAAGCTGGAAACGTGCTGCTGCGCCGCTCGCGCCACCTGGTCAAGCAGGCCAGCCAGCTCGAAGACCTGGCCCATCACATGGAACAAGGCTGGGAGGCCGAGGTGCGCGTGGTGGTCGATGCCGCCTACCCCAGCGCCCGCCTGGTGCGCGCCCTGAGCGCGTTCATGCCGCAGAGCCGAGGCTGCCGCGTGCGGCTGCGCGAAGAGGTGCTGTCTGGGGTCGAGGAAGTCCTGCATGAAGGCATCGCCGACCTTGCGATCAGCAGCTTCAGCATCGGTGGCTACCTGGGCACCGAACTGAGCTCGGTGGAGTTCGTCGCCGTCGCCCACCCCGAACACAGCCTGCACCGCCTGGGCCGGGAGATTACCTTCCAGGACCTGGAGAGCCAGTTGCAGGTGGTAATCCGTGACTCTGGCCGCGCGCAACCCAAGGATGTCGGCTGGCTGGGCGCTGAACAACGCTGGACGGTCGGTAGCCTGGGCACTGCGGCCACTTTCGTCAGCAGCGGCCTGGGCTTTGCCTGGCTGCCTCGGCACATGATCGAGCGCGAGTTGCGCGACGGCGTGCTCAAGCCATTGCCGCTGGATCAGGGTGGCAGTCGCCATCCACTGTTCTACCTTTACTCCAGCAAGGAAAAGACCCTGGGCCCGGCCACGCAGATCCTCATCGACCTGCTGCGCAATTTCGACACTGCGCCCCTGGACGTGCCCTTCGCAGCCCCGCCGCAAGCCTGAGGACCGCGCCCATGGCCTATTTCGAACACGAAGAATGCACGCTGCATTACGAGGAATACGGCCAGGGCGAGCCCCTGGTGCTGTTGCATGGGTTGGGCTCCAGTTGCCAGGACTGGGAGCTGCAGGTGCCCGAACTAAGCCGGCACTACCGGGTGATCCTGATGGATATCCGCGGCCACGGCCGCTCTGACAAACCCCGCGACGGCTATCAAATCGCCACCTTCAGCGAAGACCTGCTGGCCCTGCTCGAACACCTGCGCACCGGTCCGGTGCACTTCGTTGGCCTGTCGATGGGCGGCATGATCGGCTTTCAGTTCGCCGTCGACCACCCGTTGTGGCTACGCAGCCTGTGCATCGTCAACAGCGCCCCCGAGGTCAAGCGACGCACCCGCAGCGACTGGATATGGTGGGCAAAACGCTGGGGCCTGGCGCGTCTGCTCAGCGTCGAAACCGTCGGCAAGGGCCTGGCCGAGCGGCTGTTCCCCAAACCCGAACAAGCCGATCTTCGCCAGAAGATGGCCCAGCGCTGGGCACGCAACGACAAGCGCGCGTACCTGAAGAGCTTCGACGCCATCGTCGATTGGGGCGTGGCGGAACGCATCGGCCAGATCGGCTGTCCCACCTTGGTGATCGCCGCCGACCACGATTACACCCCGATACAACTGAAACAGCGCTACGTCGCCTTGATACCCCAGGCTAGACTGGCAGTCATAGAAGATTCCCGGCACGCTACACCCCTCGATCAACCCGAGGTCTTCAACCAGACCCTGCTGCACTTTCTAGCAGCCGCCTCCACCTCTCAAGGATCTTTGAGCCCATGCTGAAAAAACTCCTGCTCGCCGCCTGCTCGGTTGCCTTCGCCACCAGCGTCATGGCCTCGGACAAGACCCCGCACGTTCTGCTCGACACCAGCTTCGGCCAGGTCGAAATCGAGCTGAACGCGGAAAAAGCGCCGATCAGTACCAAGAACTTCCTTGAGTACGTCGACAGTGGCTTCTACAACAACACCATCTTCCACCGTGTGATCCCAGGCTTCATGGTCCAGGGCGGCGGCTTCACCGAGCAGATGGTGCAGAAGAACACCAACGACCCGATCCGCAACGAAGCCAGCAATGGCCTGCACAACGCCCGCGGCACCCTGGCCATGGCCCGCACCTCCAACCCGAACTCGGCCACCAGCCAGTTCTTCATCAACGTTGCCGACAACGCCTTCCTCGACCCAGGTCGCGATGCCGGATATGCCGTGTTCGGCAAGGTCACCAAAGGCATGGACGTGGTTGACCAGATCGTCAATTCGCCGACCACTATCAAAAAAGGCATGCGTGATGTACCGGCCGATCCGGTGTTCATCAAGTCTGCCAAACGCATCGACTGAGTGCAGGCCTCACAGGGATGTGAACCGCCTGCAGGTCGGGTAGAACAGGAGTTGTAACCCCCATGCTGTACCGCCGTTTCGAGCAATTGATCGACATCTTCCGCGAAGCGCCGAGCGAGGCGCCTCCGAGTACGGTGTGGCCGTTCTACCTCTACTACCTGCGTCAGGTGTGGCCGAGCTTCTTGGCCCTGCTGATCGTTGGCCTGGTCGCCTCGTTGATCGAGGTGGCCATGTTCAGCTACCTGAGCCGGATCATCGACCTGGCCCAAGGCACGCCCAACGCCAACTTCTTCAGCGAGCACAGCGGCGAGCTGATCTGGATGCTGGTGGTGGTCCTGCTGCTGCGTCCGGTGTTTTTCGGCCTGCACGATCTGCTGGTGCACCAGACCATCAACCCGGGGATGACCAGCCTGATCCGCTGGCAGAACCACACCTATGTGCTCAAGCAGAGCCTGAACTTCTTCCAGAGCGACTTCGCCGGGCGCATTGCCCAGCGCATCATGCAAACCGGCAACTCCCTGCGCGACTCAGCGGTACAGGCGGTTGACGCGCTGTGGCACGTGTTGATCTATGCGATCAGCTCGCTGGTGCTGTTCGCCGAGGCTGACTGGCGGCTGATGCTGCCGCTGCTGGTCTGGATTGCCTGCTACATCGCCGCGTTGCTGTACTTCGTGCCGCGGGTCAAGGAGCGCTCGGTAATTTCCTCCGATGCGCGCTCCAAGCTGATGGGGCGCATTGTCGATGGCTACACCAACATCGCCACCCTCAAGCTGTTCGCCCACACCGACTACGAGCAGCAATACGCCCGCGAGGCGATCCGCGAGCAGACCGAGAAAACCCAGCTGGCCGCTCGCGTGGTGACCAGCATGGACGTGGTGATCACCACCCTCAACGGCTTGCTGGTCGTCACCACCACAGGGCTTGCGCTGTGGCTGTGGACCCAGTCACTGATCACGGTAGGCGCCATCGCACTGGCTACTGGCCTGGTGATTCGTATCGTCAACATGTCCGGCTGGATCATGTGGGTGGTCAACGGCATCTTCGAGAACATCGGCATGGTCCAGGATGGCCTGCAAACCATTGCCCAGCCGGTGACGGTCACCGACAGCCCCAACGCACCGGTGCTCAAGGTCACCCGCGGCGCAGTGCGCTTCGACAACGTGGGTTTCCATTACGGCAAAGGTGGCAAGGTCATCGACGGCCTCAACCTGGACATTCGCCCTGGTGAGAAGATCGGCCTGATCGGCCCTTCTGGAGCAGGCAAATCGACCTTGGTCAATCTGCTGCTACGCCTGTACGACCTGGAAAGCGGGCGCATCCTGATCGATGGACAGGACATCGCCGAAGTGAACCAGGCCAGCCTGCGCGCGCAGATCGGCATGATCACCCAGGACACCTCGCTGTTGCACCGCTCGATCCGCGACAACCTGCTGTACGGCCGCCCCGATGCCAGCGAACAGGCGTTGTGGGAAGCCGTGCGCGGGGCCAGGGCCGACGAGTTCATCCCGCAGCTGTCCGATGCCCAGGGGCGCACTGGCTTCGATGCGCATGTGGGTGAGCGCGGGGTCAAGCTGTCTGGCGGACAGCGTCAGCGTATCGCCATTGCCCGGGTGCTGTTGAAGAACGCACCGATCCTGATCATGGATGAGGCCACCTCGGCGCTGGATTCAGAGGTGGAAGCGGCGATTCAGGAAAGCCTGGAGACCCTGATGCAGGGCAAGACGGTGATCGCCATTGCCCACCGGCTGTCGACCATCGCCCGGATGGACCGGCTGGTGGTGCTGGACAAAGGGCATATCGTCGAAAGCGGAACCCATGCCGAACTGCTGGCGCACCAAGGGCTGTATGCGCGCTTGTGGCATCACCAGACCGGCGGTTTTGTCGGCGTCGATTGAGTTTCAGGCTGGCGCGCCCCCATCGCGGGGCAAGCCCGCTCCCACGATAACCAGATGCAGCTATGCAGCCATTGCGTGGGAGCGGGCTTGCCCCGCGATCAGGCTGCAACAGTCCCCCCATCAATCCCGCCGATAAGGCAGCATCCCCCGCGCCTCTTCGGCATAAGCCCTGACCCCCTCGCGCTCCTGCCCAAGAAAATCCTCCACCGCCCGCCTCAACCCCGGATGCAACAGGTAGTGCCACGACCGCGTAATCACCGGCTCAAATCCGCGAATCAGCTTGTGTTCGCCCTGCGCCCCCGCATCGAAGCGCTGCAAGCCTTGGGCAATGGCAAAGTCCATGCCTTGGTAGAAGCACGTCTCGAAGTGCAACCGATCGAACTCGGCCAGGCACCCCCAATAGCGCCCATACAAGCTATCGCCGCCCACCAGGCTCAGCGCCATGGCCACATCCCGCCCCGCCTGGCGCGCCACCACGACGCGGATCGCCTCGGGCATGCGCTCGGCCAGCAGGCTGAAAAACGCCCGCGTGAGGTACGGCGTTCGCCTACGTACGGCATAGGTGTTGGCGTAACACAGATAAACGAAATCCCACTGCGCTTGGCTCAGCTCATCGCCGCGATACCACTGGAAGTCGATACCCTGCCCCAGCACCTGCTCACGCTCCTTGCGCATCTGCTTGCGCTTGCGCGAGCTGAGGGTATCAAGAAAATCCTGGAAATCCCGATAGCCCTGATTGCGCCAATGAAACTGGCAACCCAGGCGCTCCATCCAGCCCGGCAGACCGGCAATCGACTGGTCCAGGGCGCTGTCGGTGAAGTTGATGTGGGCGCCCGACAAGCCACCCTTGCCCAGATACTCAGGCAGCGCCTGCAACAACAGCAGGCCATCGGCAGGATCGTCGGTTAGCAATCGCGGGCCACTGACCGGGCTGAACGGCACGGCGCCCAGTAACTTGGGGTAGTAGGCAATCCCGGCGCGCTCACAGGCATCGGCCCAGCCGTGATCGAACACGTACTCGCCGAACGAATGCCATTTGCGATAGGCCGGCAGCACCGCGCGCACCTGCCCGTCACGCTCCAGGATCAAGTGCTCGGCAGCCCAGCCGGTGGCGGGCACGACGCTGCCGCTGTCCTCCATCGCTGTGAGAAACGCATGCCTTAGAAACGGCTGGCCGGCGGGCACCAGCGCATCCCAGGTCGCCACTGGCAGGTCGCGCAAATGAGCAAGGCTGTACAGGCTGATCACGGTTTCAACTCTCCAAGAGGCGCCTGCCAGTATCCCGGATGCAGGGCGCGACTGACAAACCTCAAGCGCACTGACAGCGGTTTTCTTAACGGCAGTGCCACTAAATAGACATTATTCTGTCATCCCCCCTCGCAATACTTGCGCCTGTTTTCCGGAACCCCAGCGACCTGTCTATTCAGGCCTTTTCCGAAGACTTGCCAACTCGGGGGCGGGCGCACAAGCCTCCCCATACTTTTCCAACAGGGAGAACCTTATGCGTCTTGTTTCTACACTTACTGGAGTGAGCCTCACCGGCCTGATGCTGGCTCTGAGTACTCCAGCCAGTGCTGCAGTCGACGCCAAGCTGCTCGAAATGCTCCGCGCCAACGGCTCGATCAACCAGGCGCAGTACAACGAACTGCAGGCCGACCTGTCGAAGGAAACCAAGGAAAAGGCAGACATGAAGGCTCAATCCGAGCGGATGAGCTCCTTTGAACAGAAGGTCGCCTGGGCCGCCAAGACCCAGATCAAGGGCGATGTGCGCTTGCGCTACGAAGACGTCAACGTCGACGAACCGAACAGCTCCAGCGGCAACCAGGACCGTCAGCGCGTGCGTGCCCGCGTTGGCTTCTACAGCGAAATCAACCCGCAGGTCGACGCCGGCATCCGTGTCGCCACCGGCAGCAGCGCTGACCGTCGCTCGACCAACCAGAGCCTGGACAACTACTTCGACAAGAAGTCGCTGTGGGTTGACCTGGCCTACCTCGACTGGCACCCGACCGCCCTGCCCGGCCTGCACCTGATCGGCGGCAAGATGGCCCAGCCTTGGGTCAGCATGGGCGACATCATCTGGGACAGCGACATCAACCCGGAAGGTGTGGCTGCTACCTACAAGACCGACCTGGGCGGCGCCGAAGTGTTCGCCAGCGCGGGTCAATACACCCTCAAGGACAACGTCGACGGCGACGGCGTGCAGTACAAGCACGACGCCCAGGTCTACCACGGCCAGCTGGGGGCGAAGTTCGCGCCGATGGATGCCCTCAAGGTCACCGTGGGTGCGAGCATCTATGGCTACGACAACGACAAGGAAGCCACCATCCTGCAGTCGTTCGGCAACACCACCAACGAGTTCAACCTGGTGGAAGGCTTCGGTCAGATCGACCTGACTGGCCTGGCTGTCCCGCTGTCGGCCTATGGTCAGTACGTGAAGAACACCGAGAGCACCGATGGCGAAGACCAGGCTTGGCTGGCGGGCCTGAAGACCAAGCTCGGTGCCTGGAGCCTGGACTACAACTACCGCGATGTGCAGCGTAACGCTGTGGTCAGCCTGTTCACCGACTCTGACTTCGGTAACGGCTTCACGGGTTCGCGCGGTCACAAGTTCAAGGTGGGCTACGAGATCGACAAGAACTTCTCGGTGGGTGCTGCTTATCTGATGGCCAAGACCGACCTGTCGCAGTTGCCTAATAGCAATGCTGATGTCGATACGTTGCAGGTGGATCTGGAAGCTAAGTTCTAAGGTGTAGTTGCTCTGCGTTAGTGAAAGCGGGAAGTGCCGAACCCCATCCGGCGCTTTTCGCTTTTTTTCGTTGGGGTTGGGCTTGGGCTGGGCTGGGCTGGGCTTGGGCTTTTAGAGTTTTGAGCATATCCATTGGCGAAGGTGGCGCTGAGTCACCTTTCCGCCCTTACGGCGGGTCACTTTTGGTCGTGGCCAAAAGTAACCAAAAGCCGTGCGCTCCACCATCCGGCCCTACGCTGCGCTCCGGGTCCCCTCGCTTCGGTGCCTTCCGGGCCCGCGCGGCCTACGATTTGCTACGCAAATCTACATCTCGCGCCTTCGGCTACGCCGAAGGGTGCTGCGCACCTGGCCCTACAGACACCTACGCTCGGCCTCCTGAAGTCGCGAAGTTAGTGGCGGCGCCTGGGCTGGCGTTATCTGGCGATAGTGACAGGTGTGGTGGATAGTCGGACGCCATCGCGGGGCAAGCCCGCTCCCACAGGCTCACCGCCAGCCAGAAGAACGGCGCCGTGCCTGTGGTAGGTGTGGTGGACATTCTGGCCTCTTCGCGGGCAAGCCCGCTCCCACAGGGTCCGTGGGGTTCGCAGTATCTGCGTGGGGTCAGTGCTGGCTCAACGCTGGACGTAAATCGACGCGGTAACTGTGGGAGCGGGCTTGCCCGCGAAGAGGCCAGAACAAACAACACAGCAGAAAAATCAAAATTTGGCTTTGGCTTTGGCTTTGGCTTTGGCTTTGGCGAGAGCGTAGCGATTCGCTGCTCTTGATCTTCGTGCGCGCAATTCCAGGCGACGCAGATTCGCGACTTCAGGAGGCTAAGCAGAGGTGCCTGTAGGGCCAGGTGCGTCAGCACCCTTCGGCGTAGCCGAAGGCGCGAGATGTAGATTTGCGCAGCAAATCGTAGGCCGCGCGGGCCCGGAAGGCGCCGGCGCGAAGGGATCCCGCCACGGGCGGGACTGATGGTGGAGCGCAGACCTTTTTGGTTACTTTTGGCTGGGCCGGCACACCGGGCGTTTGCCAAAAAGTGACTCGCCGTAAGGGCGGAAGGGGCCAGTAGTAGCACCCCAAAAAACGGATAAGTTCGAATTTCAAGAACTCAACTCAAAACCAGCGCTACCCCCGCAAAATGGCCGCAAAGGTGACTCAACGCCACCCCCGCAACCAGAAAAAACCCAAACCTCATAAATTAGCGCTTACGCAAAATCACGCTACCAATCGAATACCCAGCACCAAACGAACTCAGCACCCCCACCGCCCCCACAGGCAAATCATCCTGATACAGGTGCAAGGCAATCACCGACCCCGCCGAACTGGTATTGGCATACCGATCCAAAATCACCGGCGCATCTTCCTCAGCCACATCCCGCCCTACCAACTTCTTGACGATCAAGTGATTCATGCTCAAGTTGGCCTGATGCAACCAGAAACGCTTCACATCGCTCGGCTGCAGACCATTCTCTTGCAAGTGCTGGCCGATCAACTCAGCCACCATCGGACACACCTCACGGAACACCTTGCGCCCTTCCTGAACGAACAGTTTGTCCGCAGCCCCCTCGCCCTCCTCCGCCGCACGGTTTAGGAAGCCGAAATTATTGCGGATGTTGTTGGAGAACTGAGTCAGCAACTTGCTGCTGACGATCTCGAACTGATGCGCCGAAGTCGCCAGGTCAGCTCGCTCGAGCAGCACGGCGGTAGCGGCATCGCCAAAGATGAAGTGACTGTCACGATCGCGGAAGTTCAGGTGAGCGGTACACACCTCAGGGTTGACCACCAGCACCGCTCGGGCCTGGCCCAGCTGAATACTGTTGGCGGCGGTCTGGATGCCGAAGGTGGCCGACGAGCAGGCAACGTTCATGTCAAAGCCAAAACCGTTGATGCCCAACGCCTGCTGCACTTCGATGGCGATAGCCGGATACGGGCGCTGCAGGTTGGAGCAAGCGACGATCACTGCATCGACATCGGCGGCAGTGCGACCTGCACGTTCAAGGGCCTGGCGGGCCGCGGTCACGGCCATCTCACAGAGGATCGACGGCTCATCATTGGAGCGCTCCGGCAAGCGTGGCTTCATGCGCTGCGGATCGAGAATGCCAGCCTTGTCCAACACGAAGCGGCTCTTGATCCCCGACGCCTTCTCGATGAAGGCGGCGTTGGATTCGGCCAGGGCTTGGACTTCGCCACGCGCGATGGCCGCCGCGTTGTCCTGGTTGTACTGCGTGACCCAGGTATTGAACGACTCCACCAGTTCTTCGTTGGAAATGCTCTGGGCCGGGGTATACAGGCCGGTGCCGCTGATCACGACGTTATGCACGGTCGTTCCTCTGGTCAGAGGCCATCGCCGCACGGCGCTGGCCGAAATAAGGGGCATGATAATGGCACCTTGGTACCAATTTACAATTGCAACTTCCCGCTGAAACGGGAGAACCAGCGAGGGCTATGCCCTCGTTCGCGGATAAACCTGCTCCCCGTGGGAGCCGGTCTAGCTCGCGAAGGGCCGCAAAGCGGCCGCAAAACTCCAGCAAGTTTGCCACATTTGCAGAAGTTTAGCCCTCTACCTGGCTCCACTGTTTGCTCAAGCGTTTGTCGGAAACCGGCACCTTGGTGCCCAGCTGCTGGGCGAACAGCGATACCCGGTATTCCTCTAGCAACCAACGGTACATGAGCAACTGCTCATCGCGCTTGCCCTCCTGGGCATGCTTGTCGGCGCGTGTCTTGTACTGGGTCCAGAGAGTGGCCAATTCGCCACTCCAGACGCGGTCCTTCTGCACTTGCGAGCCGAGTTTCTCCAGGCGCAATTCGATGGCCTTGAGGTAGCGCGGCAACTCCTTGAACCACATCCCAGGCGTATCGCGTACAAAACCTGGGTAGACCAGGTTGGCCAACTGCAGCTTGATGTCGTTCAAGGCCACGGCTTGGCTCAAGTCGATCTTGCCTTTGAAGCGCTTTTGCAAGCCATGCCACAGCTTGAGCACTTCAAGCGTCAGCCTGGCCAAGCGCTCGGCGTGCTCAGCCCAACTGCCGCGCTTGCGCTCGGCCAACGAAGCAAGGCCAGCACCATCGCGCGGCAGCTGCGCTTCACCTTCCAGGATGCAGCTGTCGAGACTGGCCAGCAGGATGTCCTCGACCAACGCCTCGACCCGGCCCATGTCGCGGTACAGCAGGCCCAGCTCGGTCAGCCCGGGCAACTTGCCACGCAGGAACTTGGCCGGTTCTGCCAGCTGTTGCAGCAGCAGGCGCTGCAATGCGCGGCGATGCTGGAACTGGGCCTCGGCGTGGGTCGAGAAACGCCCTTCACGTACGCTGCCGTTCTCTTCGACCAGCGCCGGGTAGACCGTCATCGACAGCCCGGCGATCTTTTGCTGGGCGGTTTCAGCGACGTCGGCGAAGGCCTTGGCTTGCACCGGCTGCTCGGACTTTTCCGTGCGCGGCATGGCCAGTGCGGCTTGGCTGGCTGCGACAAATCGGGAGGTCAGCTCGGCCAGATCGCGCCCTTCGCCGAGGAACTTACCCTGGCCATCGACCACTTCGATGTTCATCCGCAGATGGCTCTCGACCAGCTCAGCCGCTTGCGCCCAAGCCTCATCGGTTACCCGCGCGCCGGTCATGCGCAGCAGTTCCTGGCCCAGCGCCTGGGGCAAACCACCCTGGCCAAAGGTCATCCGCGCCAGGGCGGCCTTGACGAAGTCCGGCACCGGCACGAAGTTCTTGCGCAAGGCCTTGGGCAGGTTGCGTACCAGGGCGATGCACTTGGCCTCAAGCAAACCTGGCACCAGCCATTCCAGGCGCTCACCCGGCAGGCTCGGCAGCAACGGCGCCGGCACCCGCACAGTGACGCCATCGCGCGGATGGTTGGGCTCGAAATGGTAGCTCAGCGGCAGGCTCAGCTCGCCCACCTTGAGGCTGTCAGGGTATTGCGCGGCGGTCACTTCACTGGCCTCGCGGGCCAACACATCCTCTTCGCGCATGATCAGCAGATTGGCGTCTTTCTGGCTGGTCATGCGATACCAGGCGTCGAATGTCGCCGTCTGGTGAATCTCGGCAGGCAGGCGCGCTTCATAGAAGGCGTAGAGGGTTTCCTCATCGGCGAGAATGTCGCGTCGGCGCGCCTTGGCCTCGAGCTCGTCGAGCTGTTCGAGCAGGCGTTTGTTAGCCGCCAGGCACTTGGCCCGCGACTGAATCTCACCGCCAACCAAGCCCTCGCGGATAAACAGCTCGCGTGAAACCACCGGATCGATCGGCCCGTAGTGCACCGGGCGCCGGCCGACCAGGATCAAGCCATACAGGGTGATCTGTTCATAGGCCACCACTTGCCCGCGCTTCTTCTCCCAATGTGGTTCGAAGTGGTTTTTCTTGATCAGGTGACCCGCCAGCGGCTCGATCCAGTCTGGCTCGATCTTGGCCACCATGCGCGCATACAGCTTGGTGGTTTCGACCAGTTCGGCGGCCATCACCCACTGCGGGCGCTTGCGGCCGATGCCGGACGAGGGGTGGATCCAGAAACGGCGCTGGCGCGCGCCCTGGTAGTCGCCCTCTTCGGTCTTGTGGCCGATCTGGCTGAGCAGGCCACTGAGAATGGCCTTGTGCATGCGCTGATAGTCGATTGGCTCTTTGTTGACGGTCAGTTGCAGGTCGCGACAGATCAGCGACAACTGGCGATGCGCATCGCGCCATTCGCGCAGGCGCAGGTAATTGAGGAAGTTCTTCCGGCACCAGTTTCGCAGCGGGTTGGCGGTCAGCGCCTGGCGCTGCTCTTCGAAACCGCGCCACAGATTGACCAGCGCGGCAAAGTCCGAATCGACGTCTTTCCACTGCGCGTGGGCTTGATCCGCTGCCTGCTGACGCTCCGGCGGACGCTCGCGTGGATCCTGCACCGACAGCGCGCTGGTGACGATCAATACTTCCTGCAGACTGCCCAAGCGGGCGCCTTCGAGCAGCATGCGGCCCAGTCGCGGATCGATAGGCAAACGCGCCAGTTGCCGGCCGAGCGGGGTCAGCTGGTTCTCGCGATTGACCGCCGACAGCTCCTGCAGCAGGTTGAAACCGTCGCTGATGGCCTTGCCATCGGGCGGTTCGATGAAGGGGAACGCATCGATGGCACCCAGGCGCAAGTGGAGCATCTGCAAGATCACCGCCGCCAGGTTGGTGCGCAAGATCTCCGGATCGGTGAACGCCGGTCGGCCGTTGAAATCATCCTCGCTGTACAGACGCACACAGATGCCCGGCTCGACCCGCCCGCAGCGTCCCTTACGCTGGTTGGCACTGGCTTGCGAGACCGCCTCGATAGGCAGGCGCTGGACCTTGGCGCGATAGCTGTAACGGCTGATCCGCGCGGTGCCACTGTCGATCACATAGCGGATGCCGGGCACCGTCAGGGAAGTCTCGGCCACGTTGGTGGCGAGCACCACGCGCCGGCCTGGGTGCGACTGGAAGATCTTCTGCTGCTCGGCCGGCGACAGCCGGGCGTACAGCGGCAAGATCTCGGTGTGACGTAGCTGAGCCTTGCGCAAGATCTCGGCAGCGTCGCGAATCTCGCGCTCGCCGGGCAGGAACACCAGCACATCACCCGGCCCCTTGCCGACACTGCGTTCGTGCGCGGCGATTTCATCGAGGGTGGCCAGGATCGCCTGATCAACTGTCAGGTCGTCTTCAACCTGGTTGCCTTCCTCGTCCTGCTCGCTGGTCAGCGGCCGGTACCAGGTTTCCACCGGGTAGGTACGGCCCGAGACTTCGATGATCGGCGCGTTATCGAAATGCTTGGAGAAGCGCTCCAGATCGATGGTCGCCGAAGTGATGATCAGCTTCAGCTCGGGCCGGCGATGCAGCAAGGTCTTCAGATAACCGAGCAAGAAGTCGATGTTCAGACTGCGCTCGTGGGCCTCGTCGACGATGATTGTGTCGTAACGCTCAAGAAACCGATCATGCTGGGTTTCGGCGAGCAGGATGCCATCGGTCATCAGCTTGACCAGGGTGTTGGAATCGCTCTGATCCTCGAACCGCACCTGGTAGCCGACCAGCGCGCCCAGCGGCGTGCCGAGCTCTTCCGCGACCCGCGCGGCAACGCTGCGCGCGGCGATCCGACGGGGCTGGGTGTGAGCGATCTGGCCGTGGCTACCACGGCCCAATTCCAGGCAGATCTTGGGCAACTGAGTGGTCTTGCCCGAACCGGTTTCGCCGGCGATCACCAGGACTTGGTGTTCACTCAAGGCCTTCTTGATCTCGTCGCGTTTGGCGGCAATCGGCAGGTTATCGTCGTAGCGGATACTCGGCACGCTTTGCTGGCGCGCAGTGACCTGGGCGAACGAGGCCTGGACCTTGTCCACCCACTGCGCCAGCTTGGCCTCGTCGGGGCGCTTGCGCAGCTCATGCAATTGCCGACGCAGACGATGGCGGTCGGCGATCATGGCGTGGTCGAGGTTGTTCAGCAGCTGGTCGATGGCGTGGTCTGTCATGGGGCTTTTTAATGATGCAGGTGAGCCTGCTTGTGCATGATCGGCATTCGAAGGGCTGCGATTGTCGCATAACGTAGCGCTTTATGGAGGTTCCCGTGGCAGCGGGCTTGCCCCGCGATAGCCGTTAAAGAGCTATCGCGGGGCAAGCCCGCTGCCACGCCAGCATCCTACAAGGTGGCTGCATTTGTTTAGCCAAGCGCGAACTGAAGGTAGCCATTCACTGATTTAATCAACCTTACAGCCCATGGGAGTATCGAGCCATGATCCTCCTCACCAGCATCGCCCAGCCGCCGTCACGCCCTTCCTTGCCGAAGGTTCGGGCCTGCGCTGGCGAAAATCCGCTGGTGCACATCATCCTCGCCTTCTGGGCCTTGTGGCACTGCCGTCACGCGCGCCCACCGGATGCTTTACTCACGCTTGACTGACCCATTCCGGCCCACCGGCCGGCTGACCCAGTATGACCTGGCGCCTGTTGTGCGCAGGTCCTGTGCGCGAGCGAATCCATCATGCACTTTGCTCCTATCGAGCAGGCCGAACGCTTTTTGGCCGACAACCCTGATATCGACCTGATCGAGCTGTTCATCCTCGACGCCAACGGCGTGCCACGCGGCAAGCTGCTGCACCGCGATGAGCTGTTGGCGGTATACGAAAGCGGCCGGCCATTGCCCAGTACCATCCTCGGCCTGACCCTCAATGGCGATGATGTCGAGAACTCCGGACTGGTCTGGGACGTCGGCGATATCGACTGCCGCGCCTACCCGCTTGACGGTAGCCTGGTCCGTCTGCCGTGGCGGCGTGTGCCTACCGCCGCTGTGCAAGTCAGCATGCACCCCAGCGAAGGCCTGCCCGCCAGCGTTGCCGATCCACGCCACGTTCTGCTGCGCACCATCGAGGCGCTCAAGGCTGATGGCTTGCATCCAGTGATGGCCTGTGAGCTTGAGTTCTACCTGCTCGACCAGCAGCGCGATGCCCACGGCCGCCCGCAGCCAGCGCTGGACAACGACGGCGGCCGGCCACGCGCCACCCAGGTCTATGGCCTGCGCGAACTGGAGCAGATCGAGCCGTTCCTCGCCGACCTGTACGCGGCTTGCAAAGCCCAGGGCATCCCGGCGCGCACGGCGATTTCCGAATACGCCCCCGGTCAGGTGGAGATTACCCTGGAGCATGGCGACGCCTTGGTGGCGATGGATCAGGCGGTGCGCTACAAGCGCCTGGTCAAGGGCATCGCCCATGCCCACGGCATGCAGGCGTGCTTCATGGCCAAACCGTTTTCGGATCTGGCTGGCACCGGCATGCACATGCACCTGAGCCTGGCCGATGCGCAGGGCAACAATCTGTTCGCCAGCAGCGATCCGGCAGGCACCCCGCTGCTGCGCCAGGCGGTCGCTGGCATGCTGCGCCACTTGCACGAATCGCTGTTGCTGTTCTGCCCCAACGCCAACTCGTTCCGGCGTTTCCAGGCCAACAGTTATGCGCCGCTGGCGCCGACCTGGGGCGTCGACAACCGGACCGTCAGCCTGCGCATACCGGGCGGCCCGGCCAACAGCCGGCATGTCGAGCACCGCATCTGCGGCGCCGACGCCAACCCCTACCTGGCCGCCGCCGCGATCCTCGCCGCCAGCCACCAAGGCATCCGCCAGCAGCTCGACCCCGGCGCGCCCGTGCAAGGCAACGGCTATGCCCAGGCTACCGAGCACCTGCCCACTGACTGGCTGACCGTGCTCGATGCCCTGGAGCAGTCGAGCTGGGCCAAAGAAGCGCTGGGCGAGGCCTTCCTCGGTGTGTACCTGAAGGTCAAGCGAGCCGAGTACCGCCAGTTCATGGCCGAAGTCGGCGAGCAGGACTGGCGCTGGTACCTGCACCAGGCCTGAGCCCTACCCTTTTTCTGCCAAGGAACCACCATGAACGCAGCACTGAACAACGGCGCGGCCCAGCGCGCGCCGTCCTACTACAGCGCCACCCTCAACGATTCGACCCAATACCCGACCCTACAGGGCACCCATCAGGTCGACGTGGCGATCATCGGCGGTGGCTTCACCGGCGTCGCCACCGCCGTGGAGTTGGCCGAGCGCGGCCTTAAGGTGGCGATCGTCGAAACCCACCGCATTGGCTGGGGCGCCAGCGGGCGCAACGGCGGCCAGGTCACCGGCAGCCTGTCGGGCGATGAAGCGATGCGCACGCAAATGCGCGATCGGCTCGGCGCCGAAGTCGACGACTTCATCTGGCAGCTGCGCTGGCGCGGCCACCAGATCATCGAGCAGCGAGTGCAGCGTTATGGCATCGATTGCGACCTGAAACGCGGCCATCTGCATGCGGCGATGAAGCCTTCGCACATGGACGAGCTACGCAGCTTTCAGGCCGAGGCGCAGCGCCGTGGCATGGGCGATCAGGTCGAGTTGCTTGATCGCCAAGCGGTGGCTCGCCAGCTGCAAAGCCCGCTGTACCTGGGCGGCCTGAAGAACCGCCGCAACCTGCACCTGCATCCGCTCAACCTGTGCCTGGGCGAGGCCCGCGCCGCCAACAGCCTGGGCGCGCTGATCTTTGAAAACTCCGAAGTGCTGGAGATCATCCACGGCCCGCGCCCGTCGGTGGTCACTGCCCAGGGCCGGATCGAGGCCCGCCAGGTGATGCTGGCCGGCGATGTCTACCACAAGCTGGAAAAGCGCCAGCTCAAGGGCAAGATCTTCCCGGCCATGGGCGGTATCGTCACCACCGCGCCCCTGGGGGAACTGGCCGCGCAGATCAACCCCGAGGACCTGGCGGTGTACGACTGCCGCTTCGTCCTCGACTACTACCGCCTGACTGCCGACAAGCGCTTGCTGTTCGGCGGTGGCGCCAACTATTCAGGCAAGGATTCGCGGGATATCGCCGGCGAGCTGCGGCCCTGCATCGAGCGCACCTTCCCCGCGCTCAAGGGCGTGCCGATCGAGTTCCAGTGGAGCTGTGCGATGGGCATCGTGGTCAACCGCATTCCGCAGTTGGGCAAGCTTTCGCAGAATGTCTGGTACTGCCAGGGCTATTCCGGGCACGGCATCGCCACCAGCCACATCATGGGCGAGATCATGGCCGAGGCACTGACGGGGACGCTGGAGAAGTTCGACACCTTTGCGGCGTGCAAGCACATCAAGGTGCCGATGGGGGATCTGTTGGGCAATCCGCTGTTGGCGGCGGGGATGTGGTACTACCAGATGCTGGAAAAACTACGCTAGAGCCCTCATGGGAGCGGGCTTGCCCCGCTCCCATGCAGCCTGTTCGAAGTCGTCTGGACCTCAGGCGATCTTCTTCAAGCCCTGCTTCTTCAGCTCTTCGTCACGCAACTCACGGCGCAGGATCTTGCCGACGTTAGTGGTCGGCAACGCATCGCGGAACTCGATGTAGCGCGGCACCTTGTAGCCCGTGACGTTGGCGCGCATGTGCTCCATCACCTGCTCCTTGGTCAGGGTCATGCCTGGCTTGACCACGATGAACACCTTGATCAGCTCGCCCGACTTCTCGTCCGGCACGCCAATCGCAGCGCACTGCAGCACGCCCGGCAAGCCGGCCAGGACGTCTTCGAGCTCGTTGGGGTACACGTTGAAGCCGGAGACCAGGATCATGTCTTTCTTGCGATCGACGATGCGCATGTAGCCATCGAGCTGGATCAGGGCAATGTCGCCGGTCTTCAGCCAGCCATCGGCGTCAAGGATCTCGGCGGTAGCGTCTTCGCGCTGCCAGTAGCCCTTCATCACCTGCGGGCCCTTCACGCACAGCTCGCCGACTTCACCCAGGCCAAGCTCCTGGCCATTGTCATCGATGACCTTGCACAGGGTCGAGGGCACCGGAATGCCAATGGTCCCGACCTGGTTGGCCTCGGCCGGGTTGACCGCTGCTACCGGGCTGGTCTCGGTCATGCCGTAGCCTTCACAGATGGCGCAGCCGGTGACGGTCTTCCAGCGCTCGGCCACGCTCAGTTGCAAGGCCATGCCACCGGACAGGGTGATCTTCAGCGCCGAGAAATCCAGCGCACGGAAGGCTTCGTTGTTGCACAGGGCCACGAACAGGGTGTTGAGGCCAACGAAACCGCTGAACTTCCACTTGCCCAGTTCCTTGACCATGGCCGGCAAATCGCGCGGGTTGCTGATCAGCACGTTGTGGTTGCCGATCAGCATCATGGCCATGCAATGGAAGGTGAACGCATAGATGTGGTACAGCGGCAACGGGGTGATGAGGATCTCGCACCCTTCATGCAGGTTGGCGCCCATCAGTGCCCGGCACTGCAGCATGTTGGCCACCAGGTTGCGGTGGGTGAGCATGGCGCCCTTGGCCACACCGGTGGTCCCACCGGTATACTGCAGCACGGCAACATCGTTGGGCTGCGGATTGGCCTCGGTAACCGGCTGGCCCTGGCCTTTGGCCAAGGCATCGTTGAAGCGCACGGCGCCTGGCAGGTGGTACGCCGGGACCATCTTCTTCACGTACTTGATGACGCTGTTGATCAGCAGGCGCTTGATCGGCGGCAGCAGGTCGGCCACTTCGGTGACGATGACATGCTTGACCTGGGTCTTGGGCACGACCTTTTCGGCCAGGTGGGCCATGTTGGCCAGGCACACCAATGCCTTGGCGCCGGAGTCGTTGAACTGGTGCTCCATCTCCCGCGCGGTGTACAGCGGGTTGGTGTTGACCACGATCAACCCAGCGCGCATGGCGCCGAATACGGCTACAGGGTATTGCAGGACATTAGGCAGCTGTACGGCAATCCGATCACCTGGCTTGAGGTCGGTGTGCTGTTGCAGCCAGGCAGCAAACGCCCCTGACAAGGCATACAGCTCGCCATAGGTGATGGTTTTGCCCAGGTTGCTAAAGGCCGGTTTGTCGGCAAAGCGTTGGCAGGACTGCTTGAGTACCGCTTGGATATTGGGGAATTCGTCAGGATTGATTTCCGCCGTAATCCCGGCTGGGTACTTATCCTTCCAAAAATTTTCGATCATGGAAGCCCACTCCTTCAGCAACAGCGAATTCATCACGCGTTTATGCGTTTATTATTGATATGAGATGACGGTTCATTGCAAACCGTATCCTCTGAAAGCGGGCCGAGAGTAACAGCTTTACCAGGGGTCGCCTAGAGGCCAAAACAGGCCTGACGGTCACTAAAATGACTCAATGAATTATATGAGTCATTTTTAGAGTATTTAACCAAAATGTCGCAAATCGGGCTGTATTGCGCATTTTAGAGGGGTTTGAACGTCATCGCGGGGCAAGCCCGCTGCCACGTCTGTTTTATCCGTGAGAGCCGGCTTGCCCCGCGATGGCGAAGGACAGCAGGTGATCAAGCGATGTCGCGCAACTCCCGGCGTAGGATCTTGCCTACCGGGGTCATCGGCAGCGAATCGCGCAGGACAATGTGCTTGGGCACCTTGTAGCCAGTGAAGTTGGCCTTGCAGTAGGCCTTGAGCTCCTCGACGCTGACCCCGCCCTCACGCGGTACCACGAACAACTTCACCGCCTCGCCCGAGCGCTCGTCGGGCACGCCGATTGCCGCGCAGTTGGCCACCTGTGGATGGCCCATGATCACGTCCTCGATCTCGTTGGGATACACGTTGAAGCCGGAGACGATGATCATGTCTTTCTTGCGGTCGACGATGCGGGTAAAGCCATCGGGGTCGATCACCGCGATATCCCCGGTCTTGAACCAGCCCTCGGCATCCAGCGCCTGGGCGGTCGCCTCGGGCTGCTGCCAGTAGCCCTTCATCACCTGCGGGCCCTTGATGCACAGCTCGCCACGCTCGCCCAGCGGCAACTCGTTGCCGTCATCGTCGATCACCTTGAAAGCGGTGCCCGCCACCGGAATGCCTACCGTGCCCAGCCGGGCCAACTGGCCATAGGGGTTGGTGCTGGCCACCGGCGAGGTTTCGGTCAGGCCATAGCCTTCGACGATGCGACAGCCGGTGAGGCTCTCCCAGCGCTCGGCGGTGGCCTTGACCAGCGCCGTGCCACCGGAGTTGGTGACCTTCAGCGCAGAGAAATCCAGCGACTTGAAGCCTGGGTGATCCATCAGTGCGACGAACAAGGTATTCAGACCGAGCAGCGCCGAGAAACGCCACTTGCCCAGCTCCTTGATGAAGCCCGGAATATCCCGCGGATTGGTGATCAGCACGTTGTGATTGCCAGTGACCATCATGCACATGCAGTTCGCCGTGAACGCATAGATGTGGTAAAGCGGCAGCGGTGCGATCATCACCTCCTGGCCCTCCTTGATCAGCTTCTGCCCGTCCGGGCCGTGCTGGGAGAAGCAAGCGAGCACCTGGAGCATGTTGGCGACCAGGTTGGCATGGGTCAGCATCGCCCCCTTGGCCAAGCCGGTGGTGCCACCGGTGTACTGCAGCACGGCAATGTCGTCGAGGGTCAGCGGCACTGGTTTGTGGGTCAGCTCCCTGCCCTGGCGCAGCACCTGCTTGAACGGCACTGCCTGCGGCAGGTTGAAGGCCGGTACCATCTTCTTGACCTTGTCCACCACGGTATTGATCAGCCAGCCCTTGGCCGTGGGCAGCAGGTCGCCCATTTTCGCTTCGATCAGGTATTCGATCCCGGTATCGGGTAGCACCTCCTGTACACGCTTGCCGAACATGTTCAGGTAGACCAGGGCACGGGCGCCGGAATCCTTGAACTGGTGGCGCATCTCACGCTCGGTGTACAGCGGGTTGGTATTGACCACGATCAGCCCGGCGCGCAAGGCGCCGAACACGGCGATGGGGTACTGCAACACGTTGGGCATCTGCACCGCGATGCGATCCCCAGGGGCCAGATCGGTGTTGTGCTGCAGCCAGGCGGCGAAGGCCGCCGAATGGCGCTCAAGCTCAGCGTAGCTGAGGGTCACGCCCAGGTTGCTGAACGCCGGGCGGTCGGCGAAACGCTTGCAGGAGCGCTCGAACACTTCGACGACGGAGCGGTAAGCATGGATATCAATGGTGGAAGGAACGCCCGCCGGGCGCTTGTCATTCCAGAAATCGGCTTGCATTTATTGTTGTTCCTCTTTGCCTGGACCGTCCCTGACCTGATTGCCTGATGGCAATTAGGCGTTCAGCCGACGTTAGCAGGTAAGCAGGAGGTGGCAAATACGCCAAGTGCTGCCATTAACATTGTGAATCTTATTTGTGCCCTTCCTGCAATTTGGCCGATTGTGCATAAACTGTGCTCGAACCCGCGCGTAAAGGACCCGCCATGCCCCATGACGCCTTCTGGCTGCCTGCCAGCGAGCATTGCAGCCTGTACGTCCATCAGTGGCTGCCGAGCACACCGGTCAAGGCCGTGGTGTTACTGGCCCACGGCATGGCCGAGCACGCTGGGCGCTACCGCCGCCTGGGTCATGCCCTGAGCGAGGCAGGCTTTGCCCTGTTCGCCCCTGACCTGCGCGGCCACGGGCGTACCGCCGAGCTTGGCCACTTGGGCCTGTTTGCCCGCCATCATGGCTGGAATGCCGTGGTCAACGACCTCGGCCTGCTCGCCCAGTACATCGGCCAGACGTATCCGGGGACCCCGCTGTTCCTGTTCGGCCACAGCATGGGCAGCTACATTGTCCAGGCCTACCTGCTGCATCACAGCGCCAGTGTGCAGGGGGCGATTCTCAGCGGTTCGAATTTCCAGCCGCCAGCGCTCTATCGAACGGCAGCGGCCATCGCCCGCGTCGAAGCCTGGCGCCAAGGTGCCATGGGCAAGAGTGCGCTGATCGAGTGGCTGTCGTTTGGCTCGTTCAACAAGGCCTTCAAGCCTAACCGTACCGCCTTCGACTGGCTCAGCCGCGACCCTGAAGAGGTCGACAAGTACGTCGCCGACCCGTTGTGCGGCTTTCGTTGCAGCAACCAGTTGTGGCTCGATCTACTGCAAGGGCTGGCGCAAATCAGCCAGCCGGGTAACCTGGCGCAGATTGATCCGAACCTGCCGATCCTGGTAATTGGCGGCGAATGTGATCCGGTCAGTGCCGGCAAGCGTCTCAAGGATCTGGCCGCCGCCTTGAGCGCGACCGGCAATCGACATGTGCAGCTGCGCCTGTACCCTCAGGCGCGGCATGAGCTGCTCAATGAAACCAATCGCGACGAGGTCTGCGCCGATATACTCGGCTGGCTCGAACAGGCGCTGGCCCTTGGCCGCCCTGCTCGCAATGAATGATATGCGCCCTCGTCCGCCTACAAGGAAGCCCTGATGACCCAGGTCACCAACACCCCTTACGAAGACCTCGAAGTGGGTCAGAAAGCCACCTTTGAGAAGTCCGTCGAAGAACGTGACATTCAGCTGTTCGCCGCGATGTCCGGTGACCACAACCCGGTGCACCTGGATGCCGAGTTCGCGGCCAAGAGCATGTTCCGCGAGCGTATTGCCCACGGCATGTTCAGCGGCGCGCTGATCAGTGCGGCAGTGGCTTGCACCCTGCCTGGCCCGGGCACCATCTACCTGGGTCAGCAGATGAGCTTCCAGAAGCCGGTGAAGATTGGCGACACCCTGACCGTGCGTCTGGAGATTCTGGAAAAGCTGCCCAAGTTCAAGGTGCGCATCGCCACCAATGTGTACAACCAGAAAGATGAGCTGGTGGTATCGGGCGAGGCCGAGATCCTCGCGCCACGTAAGCAGCAGACCGTTGACCTGGTTTCGCCGCCGAATTTTGTTGCCAGCTGATTTACAGAGTTGAGTCATTTGGCGCCTATGCGGACCATCATCGCAGGCTTCGCCAGCTCCCATGTCTCCCTGATAGGGCGGACACGTGGGAGCGGGCTTGTCCCGCGATGAGGCCAGAGCTGACACCCCTGCGCTCATTCCAGCGCCTTCAACCGCCGCTCTATATACCGCCGCTGCGGCCCCTGCTGGGTAAGCGCCAGGGCCTGCAACCAGGCAGCACGCGCTTTGTTAATCTGCCCCAACTGTACATGCAGCTCTGCCTTGGCTGCATGCGCCAAGTGATAATCGCGCAGCTCCCCCCGATCCAGAATCGCCTGCACCGCCACCAACCCCACCTGCGCACCATCGCGTTTGGCCAGTGCCGCTGCGCGGTTGAGCTCGACCACAGGTGACGGCCAATACCGCAGCAGCACGTCATACAAGCCGACGATCTCCTGCCAGTCGGTGTCTTCTGCCCGCTCAGCCTGGGCATGCACTGCGGCGATCGCCGCTTGCAGGCTGTACCCACCAAACTGCCGACTGCGCAAGGCCTGCTCCACCAGCTGGATGCCTTCAGCGATCTGCTGACGGTCCCACAGGCTGCGGTCTTGCTGGTCGAGCAGCACCAGCTCTCCTTGCGCATCGCTGCGCGCACGCTGCCGCGAAGCTTGCAGCAGCATCAGCGCCAGCAGGCCAAGTACCTCAGGGTCGGGTAACAGCTGAACCAGCAGGCGCCCCAGGCGAATGGCCTCATCGCACAGCTCGCGCTGCACCAGATCTTCGCCCGATGAGGCCAGGTAACCTTCGTTGAACACCAGGTAGATGACGCGCAACACGCTTTCCAGACGCTCAGGCAGTTCAGCCATCTCCGGGACCTGATACGCAATGCCTGCGTCGCGAATCTTCGCCTTGGCGCGCACGATGCGCTGGGCGATGGTCGCCGGACTCTGCAGAAATGCCCGGGCGATCTGCTCGGTAGTCAGGTCACACACCTCGCGCAGGGTCAACGGCACTTGGGCGTCGGCCGCCAGGGCTGGGTGGCAGCAGGTGAAGATCAACCGCAGGCGGTCGTCGGCAAGTAACTCCTCCTCACTGGGATCACGCCCCTCACTGTCCAGCAGCATGATCAAATCCGCCTGAGAGCGATCGAAACGCATGCGCCGACGCAAGGCATCGATAGCCTTGAAGCGCCCAGTCGAGACCAACCAGGCGCGCGGGTTACCCGGCATGCCATCGCGCTGCCAGCGCTCGACGGCGATGAAGAAGGCATCGTGCATGGCCTCCTCGGCCAGGTCGAAATCGCCCAACAGGCGAATCAGGGTCGCCAGGATGCGCCGCGAGTCGCGCCGATAGACCGCCTCGACTTGCTCACGTACGCGCTCTGGGCCAAGCATCAATCAGGCATCCGCTGGGTGACCACCTCCACCAGGCGGTCCAGGCTTTCTCCCCAGCCTTGATGAAAGCCCATTTCTTCATGGGCGCGGCAGTCGGCAGCATTCCAGTGCCAGGCCCGGGCGGTGTAGCGGGTCTTGCCCAGCTCGTCGTCGAACGTCACCACAGCGGTCATGAAAGCCTTCTCCGATGGCACCCAGCCCGGCCCGAAGGCATCGGTGAACACCAGCCGCCGCGGTGCGGCGATCTCCAGGAACACGCCCTGGTTAGGGTACTCAGTGCCATCGGGGGCGCGCATCAGGGTGCGGAACAGACCGCCAACCCACAGCTGCATCTCGCATTCGGGGGTGGTCATGCCGTGCGGCCCCCACCACCGCATAAGCCACTCGGGTTCGCTCCAGGCGCGGAACACCTTGGCTGCAGGCGCATCGATCAGGCGGCTGATGGACAGTTCGTGTTGCGGGCCAGGTTGGGCGTCGGTCATTGTTATTGTGCTCCGCTGTCAGGGTTGCAGTTCGCGTACCGGGCGCACCTCGACACTGCCCACACGTGCGGCAGGAATGCCTTTGGCAATGTTCAACGCCTCATTCAGATCGCGAGCATTGACCAGATAGAACCCGGCCAACTGCTCCTTGGTCTCGGCGAAGGGCCCGTCGGTCAGGCTCATGCGGCCAGCGCGCACGCGTACCGTGGTGGCTGTCTGCACCGACTTGAGCGCCTCGGCCGCAAGCATGCGCCCGGAGCCATGCAATGAGTCCGCGTAGGCTTGGCACTCGGCGTCTTGCGGGCTCTCGGGCAGGCTGTGCAGCAGCCCTTCGTCACAATAGACCAGGCACAGGTATTTCATGGTCGTCTCCAGCGCTTGCGCACAGTGCGTTTGGCGATAAACCCGGGTGTTTTCAGTTCAAGGTTTAAGGTCGAACAGGGCCTTCTGGGTTTCCATGTCGAACGGCGCCGACCAATGCTCATGGATCACCTGCCATTGCCCGCCGTTACGACGATAGCCGACCGTGGCGCGCATGAAGCCGCACTGGCTTTGGTCATCCGACGGGCCGCAGCGATTGAGCCAATGGGCCAAGCCCAGGTCACCGTCGGCATGTATGGTCAGTTGCTCCATCTCGAACACCATCGGGCCGGTGCAGAAGCTCATGCACATTTCCCAGTGGGCGCGGTAGGCGGCCTTGCCTTTGAATTGCAGCTCTTTGATGGCGTCGAAGGCGAGGATGTCGTCGGCGTAGGGGGCGGCGATACCGTCTAGGTCGCGGTCGCGGACGGCTTGCATCCAGGTGTCGATCAGTTGGCGGATTTCGGTTTCGGCTGCGCTGTTCATCTGTGGTTTCTCCGATCGGTCATGAGTGCTTGGTGTAAGTGGTTGCTGCGGCTTCATGGTTGGTCGAATGGGCTTGGGAGAAATCGACAGGTTGGTTGGGAATTGTTTTTTCGCGGTTTGGGATTGGAGGTTCTTGGGCTTGGGCTTGGGCTTGGGCTTGGGCTTGGGCTTGGGCTTGGGCTTGGGCTTGGGCTTGGGCTTGGGCTTTTAGAGTTTTGAGCATATCCATTGGCGAGGGTGGCGCTGAGTCACCTTTCCGCCCTTACGGCGGGTCACTTTTGGTCGTGGCCAAAAGTAACCAAAAGCCGTGCGCTCCACCATCCGGCCCTACGCTGCGCTCCGGGTCCCCTCGCTTCGGTGCCTTCCGGGCCCGCGCGGCCTACGATTTGCTACGCAAATCTACATCTCGCGCCTTCGGCTACGCCGAAGGGTGCTGACGCACCTGGCCCTACAGACACCTACGCTCGGCCTCCTGAAGTCGCGAAGTTAGTGGCGGCGACTGGGCTGGCGTTATCTGGCGATAGTGGCAGGTGTGGTGGATATACCGGCCTCTTCGCGGGCAAGCCCGCTCCCACACGCTCACCGCCAGCCAGAAGAACAGCGCCGTACCTGTGGTTGGTGTGGTGGATATTCTGGCGTCTTCGCGGGCAAGCCCGCTCCCACACGCTCACCGCCAGCCAGAAGAACGGCGCCGTGCCTGTGGTTGGTGTGGTGGATATTCTGGCCTCTTCGCGGGCAAGCCCGCTCCCACAGGCTCACCGCCAGCCAGAAGAACGGCGCCGTGCCTGTGGTTGGTGTGGTGGATATTCTGGCCTCTTCGCGGGCAAGCCCACTCCCACAGGCTCACCGCCAGCCAGAAGAACAGCGCCGTACCTGTGGTTGGTGTGGTGGATATTCTGGCGTCTTCGCGGGCAAGCCCGCTCCCACACGCTCACCGCCAGCCAGAAGAACGGCGCCGTG